>JBEVMS010000063.1:0-4956 GCA_040508515.1 Dyella sp.
CATCCTGTGCGCCGCTGCGCGACAGCACCTGGCCGCAGAGCGCGCGTGGCAGCGGCAGTCCTAGCAGGGTGACGCGGCACAGTTGCCAGTCGATGGCGCCGTCGTCGCAGCGCAAGCGGAAGTGCAGTGCCACGGGGCCCAGTTCGTCCCGCAATGCCGTCGATCCACCGGGATGCAGGGTCGAGCGCATGCAGCCGCGCGCGAAGCGCCGGGTCCATTGCTCGTGGGTGGCATGACGCTCGATGGTGAGCGCGATGTGCTGGCCTCGGCCGGGTCCGGGCAGCGTCAGCAGGCGCCGCAAGCATCGGGCGAACGCGTGGCGCGCACCGTCGACATCGGCCTCGCCGCTGGCCTGGATCACGCTGCCCTCGGCATGCATGCGTTGCACCGCCGGCGCCAGGCAGGACCAGTCGGTGGTACCCAGCAGCGAATGGAACAGGGCGGTAGCGGATGACATGGCACGCCATCATCGGAAAGCGAATGAGCGAGAGCAAGCGTACGCGTCTTGCCTGCGTGCCGTCGCCAGGCGCGGCCAACAAAAAACCCGCCTCGCGGCGGGTTCTTCGTGAAAGCGTCAACTAAACCCGAGGGCTTACTTGATCTTGCCTTCCTTGTAGATCACATGCTTGCGAACCACCGGATCGTACTTCTTGAACTCGAACTTTTCCGGGGTGTTCTTCTTGTTCTTCTGCGTGGTGTAGAAGTGGCCGGTGCCGGCCGAAGAAATCATGCGGATCTTGTCTTGCTTGCTGTTAGCCATGGCTGGAGTCCTTTAGACCTTTTCGCCGCGGGCGCGGAGGTCGGCGATCACGGCCTCGATGCCGTTCTTGTCGATGGTGCGCAGCGCATGGTTAGAAACGCGCAGCTTCACCCAGCGGTTCTCGCTGGCGACCCAGAAGCGACGCTCATGCAGGTTGGGCAACCAACGGCGACGGGTTTTGTTGTTGGCGTGCGAGACGTTGTTTCCAGTCTGCACACCTTTTCCGGTGACTTGACATACACGGGCCATGACGACCTCCGTAATCTGGTGTACCGCCCGTTGGCCAGGGCGACATCGGCCCAGCGACGCCGTAGAACCGTGGCGTCACGCGATGCTGGAGAGTGTTGCGCTTGGGGTGGTCGTGCGGTGCGATCGCGTGACGCAACTGCCCGGATTGCCGGGTCGACCTAGCCAAGCCGTGCATTCTCTCAGAAAAACAGCCAGATGCGCAAACCGGGCACGGGCGGTGCGTGCGCGGGCCGGCGATGTATGGAACAATCCGCCTCTTTGCATTTTCCGCATACGCATAGCGCGAGGGGTTTCCGATGGCAGAGTTCACCGCTAACGGCCAGGTCAATGGCCAGGCCAACCAGCCGCAGCTGGTGCTGCAGAAGATCTACGTCAAGGACGTGTCCTTCGAGGCGCCCAACGCGCCGCAGATCTTCCAGGAAATCGGCGAAACCGAGCAGCCGCAGGTGCAGTTGAACCTGGGTCAGAAGGTGGCCGATCTGGGCAACGACCTCTACGAGATCGTGCTCAATCTGACCCTGACCTGCACCCTGGGCGAGCGCACCGCCTACCTGGCCGAGGTCGAGCAGGCCGGCGTGTTCGGCATTGCCGGCTTCAGCGACGCCGACCGTGACGGCATCATCGGCAGCTATTGCCCCAACTTGCTGTTCCCTTACGCCCGCCAGGTGATCTCCGGCCTGGTGCTGGAAGGCGGTTTCCCGCCGTTCCTGCTGCAGCCGATCAATTTCGACGTGCTGTACGCCGAGCAGCAGCGCCGCATGTTGGGCGGCGGCGAGGCGCAGACACTCAACAGCTAAGGGCACGTGTGATGGCCGATCGTGGGACCCTGGCGGTGCTGGGAGCCGGCTCCTGGGGCACCGCGCTGGCCGCGCTGACCGTACGCAACGGCGTGCCTACGCGTTTGTGGGGGCGCGATCCGGCGGCGCTGGCGGCGATGGCGCAAAGCCGTTGCAACCAGCGCTACCTGCCGGATATCGAGCTGCCCGCCGAACTGGTCTACCAGAGCGACTTGGCGCTAGCGGTGCGCGGCGCCAAGCTGGTGCTGCTGGTGGTGCCCAGCCATGCGTTCTACGCGATGCTGGAAGAAATCGCCCCCTTGCTGGATGCGGACGCCTCGATCGCCTGGGCGACCAAGGGCTTCGAGCCGGGCACCGGGCGTTTCCTGCATGAGCTGGTGGCCGAACGTTTTCCCGGCCGCCCGGCGGCGGTGATCTCTGGGCCATCGTTCGCCAAGGAAGTGGCGATCGGCCTGCCCAGCGCGGTCACCGTGCATTCGGACGACCAGGCCTTCGCGCAGCACGTGTGCAAGCTGCTGCATGCGCCCAACCTGCGTGCCTATTCGGGCAACGACATGCTGGGCGCCGAGCTGGGCGGCGCGATGAAGAACGTGCTGGCGGTCGCCACCGGCATTGCCGACGGCATGCAGTTGGGGCTCAACGCGCGCGCCGGACTGATCACCCGCGGCATGAACGAAATGCTGCGCCTGGGCGTGGCGCTGGGCGCGCGGCCGGAAACCTTGATCGGCCTGTCCGGCCTGGGCGATCTGGTGCTGACCTGCACCGGCGATCTTTCGCGCAACCGACGGCTCGGCCTGGCGCTGGGGCAGGGCATCGGCATCGCCGAGGCGGTGGCGCAGATCGGCCAGGTGGTCGAGAGCGTTCTGACCGCCGACGAGGTGGCCCGACTGGCCGCCAAACACGGCTTGGATCTGCCGATCAGCACCGGCGTGCGCGCGGTGCTGCATGGCGAAGTGACGCCGGTGGAAGGCGTCAAGGCGCTGATGGCGCGCGAACAGAAGCCCGAATACCCGCAAGGCCTGTTCGGCGGCCGCTGAATCGGTAATCAGTGCGAGGACGTACCGTCCTGACCGATGCTCCCATTCCCTTCGTGTGGTGGCATGCTTGACCGATGTTCGGTGCGAACACGACAACCCGCCCCAGTAACTTTCATGCAGGTCGTTCACGCATCTCGACAGCCGTTGCCCAGGCAGTTAAATGGGCGTCAACCGCAGCGCGATTTGTAGCAGGCGAAATCTTGCAGGCCTGCTAAGCTGTTTGTTTTGGTCGCCCAGCGGACCGCATGCGAATGCAGCAACCGGACGACAACCTGCCCTACCCGCACTCCAGTCTGCGCGCCGAAAGCGCCGGCGAAGCGCTGCCGCAGCCGTGGCAGCGCCTGCTGGCGGGTACGCCGCCGACGGTCGGTGAAAGCAGCGTGCTGGGCTTTTTCGCCGAGGTCTTGCCGGAGGAAGGCGCCGGCTACGCGCGGCTGGAACTGGCGCCGGTCTTGCTCACGGTGGCCGAGTCGGGTCGCTTCGTGCGGTCCGCGCCGCTCGATAGTAAGCAACTCCAGCAGGCGCCGCTGCCCCTGCACGAACAGCATCTGGCCGCCGGTGTGCTGGGCTTGCCGCAGACTCTGCGCAAGGGCCGCAGTTACGCGCGCTTGGTCGGGCGCATCGGGGATGCGCTGTTGGCCAAGATCCTCGACGCAGTGCCGTGCTTCCTGGGTGGCTTGGCCGGCTTGCGGCTGTCGCGCAGCGCGCCGCAGCCGCTCCACTGGCACTGGCAACTGGAGCATGACGGCAACCAGCGCCTGCTGCCGCAACTGCCGCCCAACCAGCGCCTGCTGCGCTTGGGCGGCCTCTGGTATCTGGACGCCGAGCGCGCCGAACTGGGACCGCTCGAAGCACTGGATGCCGAAACCCATTGGTTGGACCTGCCGGCACTGAAGCCCGAGGACGCCGAGCTGCTACGCGAGCGGCTGCCGGGCCACGCGTTGGCGCCGCGGCTACCACGGCCGCAAATCTTGAGCCGGCAGCGTTCCAGCGAGTTGGCGCCCAAGCCCGTGCTGACCCTGCATGCGCTGACCCGGCATGTACGGTTGGCGGTCGGCACGCAGCCGCTGGCCTACGCCCAACTGGCCTTCGACTATGCAGGCGAACGTTTACCCGGTCGCGGCGGTGAGCCGCTGGTGCGCCGGGTGCGCAACGGCCAGTTGGTCGAGATCGCCCGTCGCCGCGCCGAAGAGCTTTCGGCGATGGAGCAATTGGAGCGGCTCGGCCTCACCCCCGGGGTGGACACCGAAGGCCTGCCCTGGGACATGACCGACACCTTGCCCGACGATGCCTGGCTGTTTCCCGGCAAGGGGTACGCCGGCGCGCTGGAGGTCAACAGCCCGGCGCGCTGGCTGGCGTTGCGCGCCAAGCTGGAGGAAGAAGGCTTTCAAGTCGACTACGCCCCCAGCTTTCCGTTTGAGGTGCTCGAAGGGCCGGTACGCTGGTACGGCAACGCCACCGAGGACACCGACGACCACGCCTTCGACCTGGAAATCGGCATCGAGCTGGACGGCCAGCGGCATAACTTGTTGCCCGCCGTGGCGCAGGCGCTGGGCGAGCATCAACTGACGCTGCGTCCGCAGCCCAACGAGCCGGAGGACGCGGTGTGGTACGCGCCGGTCGATGAGCGCCGTCGCGTACCGGTGCGGCTGAAAGAATTGCGCGGGCTGCTGGCGCCGCTGGCCGAGTATCTGGAGCATCCGCGGAACAAGCTGCATCTGCCGCGGGTACAGGCCGGTCGATTGGAAGAACTGGTCGAGGCCTTGCCCAGCGGCGGCGCGCTGGAAGCCCCCGAACAACTGCGCGGCTTCACCCGACGTCTGCGCGAGGCGGCCGAGCGCGCCAGTGATGTGGTGCCGGCCGGCCTGCCGGTGGAACTGCGGCCCTACCAGCGCGAAGGTCTGCGCTGGTTGAACGCCTTGGCCGAGGCCGGCGTTGGCGGCGTGCTGGCCGACGACATGGGGTTGGGCAAGACGCTGCAACTGATCACGCACTTGCTGGCGCTCAAAGAGCGTGGCGAGCTGACCCAGCCGGCGCTGATCGTGGTGCCGACCAGCCTGATCCCCAATTGGACGTCCGAAGTGGCGCGTTTCGCGCCGAGCCTGAAATTGCT
>JBEVMS010000217.1:0-3320 GCA_040508515.1 Dyella sp.
AACGTGTGAAAGGACTGTCCGACATGTACCTTTCCGGCTCGGAGCTAGCCCAGGTGCTGCCGCCGACCGTCAGTTCCGCGCTAAAAGAAATCTACGTTTCCTGCGAGACAGGCTGGCGCAAGGACACCGGTCAGGCCTGGCGCGAAATTCAGCTACGAGAGCAGGTCACGCCGAGCGAGTGGCTACACGTGGGTGATAACGAGCATGCCGACGTGCAGCTACCGCAAGCGCTGGGACTGATCCATCCCGTACATGTGCTTCGTCCCGGCAGTCACTTCAGCGTGGTGCCCGGCCTTCGCGGCTTGTGCCCTAGCGCCTCGGTACGCCAGCGCTGGCAAGACCAATTGTGGTTGGGCCTTGTGGCGAACCGGTTTGCACAACTGGGAGACGAGCATCCGCATGACTTGGCCGGCACCGTACGCTTGGCGCAACCGGAGATGTTCGGATACGTCGTGCTTGGTCCGCTGTTAGCCAGCTACCTTCCCTGGCTCGCGCGTCAGGCCTTGCAACAAGAGGCCGGTGCACTGTTGTTCCTGGCTCGCGAAGGCCATCTGTTGCAGCGCGGCTACGCTCTTCTGCAAGCGGCAGTTCCGGCGCTACACAAACTCCCCGGCATCTACCTGCTGGCATCGCGCCGTGGCATAGGCACGCCGGCCATCACTCACCCGCAGGACCTTCGGCCACTACTCATCAGCCCTTTCACCGGCAGCCTCGGACAACTGCTGGATGCACGCTTGGGCGACCCGGTGTACCGCGCGGTCGAGGCGCGTTTGGGCAACGCAGCCATGCGGGAGCCGGTCTATTTGCCGGAAATGACCGACCGCCTGATCGAACGCCTGCACCCCGCGTTCGACGCCATCGCCGCTGTCGCCGCCGAGGAGCGGCGTGGTTACCTGGCCTATTGGCAGCGTGAAGTGGGCGAAGCGCATCGGCCCATCGTTGCCGACATCGGTTATGCCGCCACGATTCAAGCGCATCTGAGCCGTCTCTGCGGGCAACCGCTGGGCGGCGGTTATTTCGCCATCGACCGGCGGATCGAGCAGGTTTTACCCGCCGGCAACCGCGCCGAAGCCTGCTTCTACGATGCGCGCATGGCCGGCATGCCGAAAACGCCAGTCATCGACCATCACTTGCTGCTCGAAGCCGTACTGACATCACCGGATGGCCAGTTCTCGCATTTCGAGGAAGTTCGCGGGGAGCTGGTACCCGTCTTTCGACACGCTGCGTCGACCACGCAAGACTCTCCGTGGTCGTTACTAGCGCCTATCCATGCTGGCGCCGAAAAATACTTGCAAGACGTGTTCGAGGTGACGGGTGAGGACTCCTTGGCGCTGGAACTGGACCGCGCTCTGGTGCAAGAACCGTTGCGCTGCGTCGGCAGCGGTCAATGGCAGCTCGGCGCCTGGGCCAAATCGCTAAAGGTCGAAGACTGGTTCACCGGTCGCGGCGGCATTCCGCCGGTGTAGTCAAACCACGCCCATCGCCGAGCGTCGCGCTGCAGCGCAAAATTCAATCAGCTGTTTGAAAACGTTACACTAGCGGTCTGCTTAGCTCGCCACTGGCGACAACAACCGTAGGAACCGCTGATGAAAATTCTGGTCGGCTACAAGCGCGTGGTGGACTACAACGTCCGCATCCAGGTCAAGCCCGATGGCTCGGGCGTGGTCACCGAGGGCGTCAAGCTCTCGGCCAATCCGTTCGACGACATCGCGCTGGAAGAAGCGCTGCGTCTGCGCGAAAAAGGCGTGGCCACCGAAGTAATCCTGGTCGGCATCGGCCCAGCCGATCTCACCGCGCATCTGCGCAACGGCTTGGCGATGGGTGCCAATCGCGCCATCCACGTGGTCACCGCCGAGGCCGTGCAGCCGCTGACCGCCGCGCGCACCCTGCTCAAGCTGGTCGAGAAAGAGCAACCGGACCTGGTGATCCTGGGCAAGCAGGCCATCGACGACGACGCCAACCAAACTGGCCAGATGCTGGCTGCGTTGTGGGATCGCCCGCAAGCCACCTTTGCCGGCAAGGTCGAAATCGCCGACGGCAAGGCCACCGTCACGCGCGAAGTCGACGCCGGCCTGGAAGTGATCGAAGCGCAGCTGCCGGCGGTGATCACCACCGATCTGCGCCTCAATGAGCCGCGCTTCATCAAGCTGCCGGACATCATGAAAGCCAAGGCCAAGCCGATCGACACCATCGCGTTCGACGCGCTGGGCGTGGTGGCGCACGATCACTTGAAAACAACCCACTACGCCGCGCCGCCCAAGCGCAGCAAGGGCGTGATGGTCAAGGACGCCGCCGAGCTGGTCGCGACGCTGAAGCAGAAAGGTCTGCTCTGAGCAGCCGCACGGATTAGGAGATAACCCATGAGCAAGATTCTGGTCATCGCCGAGCACCTCGACGGCAAACTCAACGCTTCTACCGCGCGTGCGGTCAGCGCCGCCCTCGCCGTCAAGGGCGAAGCGATCGACGTGCTGGTGCTCGCCGACAACGTCGCCGCGATCGCCGCCGAAGCGGCCGCGCTGAATGGTGTCAGCCGTGTACTGACGATCGCGCGCAGCGAGAATGCGCATCCGCTGGCCGCTGTGCTGGCGCCGCAGATCGCCAAGGTCGCCGCCGGCTACAGCCACGTGTTCGCGCCCTCCACCACCTTCGGCAAGGATGTCGCCCCGCGCGTGGCTGCGCTGCTGGGCGTGGCTCAAGTCAGCGACGTGATGAGCGTGGAAGCCAGCCACACGTTCAAGCGACCGATCTATGCCGGCAACGCCATCATCACGGTGGAAGCGCCCGCCGAGCACGCCGTCGTCGCCACGATTCGCACCGCCTCCTGGCCTGCGGTCGCCAGCGGCGCCAACAACGCACCCATTGACGCACTAAGCGTCGAGGTGAGCCTGCCGACCCACACCAAGTTCATCGAACTCAAGCAGGGCAAGAGCGATCGCCCCGACCTGCAAAGCGCCGCCAAGGTCGTCTCCGGCGGCCGCGGCGTGGGCTCGAAGGAAAACTTCGAGATCATCTATAAATTTGCTGATCGGATTGGTGCAGCCGTCGGTGCCTCGCGCGCCGCCGTCGACGCCGGTTACGTGCCCAACGAAATGCAGGTCGGCCAGACCGGCAAGATCATCGCGCCTGAGCTCTATATGGCGATCGGCATCTCCGGCGCGATTCAGCACCTGACCGGCATCAAGGACGCCGGCACTATCGTCGCCATCAACAAGGACGGCGAAGCGCCGATCTTCGAGATCGCCGATATCGGCCTGGTGGGGGATCTGTTCAAGATCCTGCCGGAGCTGGAAACGGCGCTGGGTTGATCGATCGCCTGGGAG
>JBEVMS010000244.1:0-14812 GCA_040508515.1 Dyella sp.
CCGGCATCGCTCGTGAGCAGACTCTTGCCTCGTCTCTGAGGGAGTAGCCCCCATGCCCATCGCACAAACCCAATCCAGTCCCGCCGGCAAGCTGTTGTGGGCGGCCATCGCGATCATCGGCGCCTTCTGCCTGGGCGTGGTGGCGCTGCGCCGTGGCGAGCCGATCAATGCGATCTGGCTGGTCGCTGCGGCCATTTCGGTGTTCGTCATCGGCTACCGTTTCTACAGCCGCTTCATCGATCGCCGCGTGTTGCAGCTGGATTCCAGCCGCGCCACGCCGGCGCAGTTGCGCAATGACGGGTTGGACTACGTGCCGACCGACAAATGGGTGGTGTTCGGCCACCACTTCGCCGCGATCGCTGGCGCCGGTCCGCTGGTCGGCCCGGTGCTGGCCGCGCAGATGGGCTACCTGCCCGGCACGCTATGGATCTTGTTCGGCGTGGTGTTCGCCGGCGCGGTGCAGGATTTCATGATCCTGGGCCTGTCGATCCGCCGCGATGGCAAGTCGCTGGGCAACATGCTGAAGATGGAACTGGGCGCGGTGGCCGGCGTGGTGGCGATGGTCGGCGTGCTGATCTTGATGATGATCGTGCTGGCGGTGCTGGCGCTGGTGGTGGTCAAGGCGCTCACGCACAGCCCCTGGGGCACCTTCACGGTGGCCGCGACCATTCCCATCGCGCTGCTGATGGGCTTGTACCTGCGCGTTTGGCGACCGGGACGCATCCTGGAGGTGTCGATCATCGGCCTGGTGCTGCTGCTCACCTCGATCTGGCTGGGGCATTATGTCAACATGTCGCCCAGCCTGTCGGCGCTGTTCGACTTCGGTCCCAAGGCGCTGGCGTGGCTGCTGATCGGCTACGGCTTTTTCGCCTCGGTGTTGCCGGTGTGGCTGCTGCTGGCGCCGCGCGATTACCTGAGCACGTTTTTGAAGATCGGCACCATCGTGCTGCTGGCGCTGGCGATCTTCCTGGCCGCGCCGACCTTGCAGATGCCGGCGGTGACCAAGTTTATCGACGGCAGCGGGCCGGTGTTTCAGGGCAACCTGTTCCCGTTCCTGTTCATCACCATCGCCTGCGGCGCGGTGTCGGGCTGGCATGCCATCATCGCCTCGGGCACCACGCCCAAGCTGCTGGCCAACGAGGGCGAGGCGCGCCTGATCGGCTACGGCGGCATGCTGATGGAGGCGTTCGTGGCGATCATGGCCTTGATCGCCGCCAGCTCGCTGCATCCGGGCGTGTACTTCGCGATGAACGCGCCCAGCGCGCTGATCGGCACCACCGTGCAAAGCGCGGCCACCGCGATCAGCCAGCTCGGCTTTGTGGTCACGCCCGAGCAACTGGCGCAAACCGCCAAGGACATCGGCGAGGGCACCATCCTGAGCCGTGCTGGCGGTGCGCCGACGCTGGCGGTGGGTATGGCCCAGTTGCTGCACGGGATCATCCCCGGCGCCGGCATGATGGCGTTCTGGTACCACTACGCGATTTTGTTCGAAGCGCTGTTCATCCTGACCACGGTGGATGCCGGCACCCGCGTGGGCCGCTTCATGATCCAGGAGATCGCCGGGCTGATCCATGCGCCGCTGAAAAACACTGAATCGTGGACCGGCAACCTGTTGGCGACGGTGATCTGCGTCGGCTTGTGGGGGTACTTCCTCTACCAGGGCGCGGTCGACCCGTTGGGCGGCATCAATACCTTGTGGCCCCTGTTCGGCATCGCCAACCAGATGCTGGCGGCGATCGCACTGATTCTGGCCACGGTGGTCACCGTCAAGCTCAAGCGTCAGCGCTACGCCTGGGTGCCTGGCCTGCCCGCCTGCTGGCTGGTGATCTGCACGCTGACTGCCGGCTATTACAAACTGGTCGGCTCGATCAGTTTCACCGCCGCGGCGCAGAAATACGCCGCTTCGCTGGCCGACGGCAAATTGCTGGCGCCGGCCAAGAATGTCGCCGAGATGCAGCAGATCATCACCAACAACCGGGTCGACATGGCGCTGACCGCCATCTTTATGGTGCTGGTGGTGACCATGGTGATCTTCGGCCTGCGCAGCATCGTCAAGGCGCTGGCCGGCGATCAGCCCAGCGCGCACGAAGCGCCCTACGTCCCGCTCACCTCAGTGGTGCCCGCCGCATGAATACCTACCGCACCCTCGATGTAAGCGGTGCCGCGCTACTGAAGCGAGTCCAGGCCGGCTGGCGCTGGGCGGTGCAAACCGCTCGGCTGTGCTGCGGCGTGCCCGACTACGACGCCTATGTGCAGCACCTGCGCACGCATCACCCCGAGCGCGCCGTGCCCAGCTACGCGGAGTTCTTCCGCGAACGTCAGGCCGCGCGCTACAAGGGTGGCGGCGGTCGCTGCTGTTGAGCTGGCCTAGCACCGGAGCGCTGCGGCCGTAGTCAGCGCGGCGCGGGGTTCAGTCCAGGACTCGGGTCGGAGCGGCTGACTGGCTCAACGTGGCTCGGCTGAGGCTCGAGAAAATACCGGCTCACGTACACACGCCGGCAGTAGCCCATCGCAACGGCGACCAGGTTCCTCGGGTTCGATCATCAACGCCCGTCCGACAGACCCATCGGCCCGATCGATGGGCTGGCCGCGATCCGCTCAGCCTCGACGCGAATATTCAGCGCCGAGGGCGCGCGATTCGTCGCGTGCCTGTTCGCGGCATCGCGAAGGCGGCACAATGGTACGGATATGTCCTCCGCACCCGCACTCTCGCCCAGCGCCACGCAGCCTTCGCACCGCCTCGGCCTGCGCCTGATCGCCGCCTTCAAGTTTTTCGAAGCATTGTGTTTTGCCGCCGCGGCCGCCACTGCGTTCGGCCTGGGCCAGCCGGAGCGGCTCAAGCACTTGATGCACTGGCTGCAAGGACAATCGATCGTCGGCACCAAACTCGGCCACGAGGCGGTGGAGCTGCTGACCACCCTGGGTCCGCAGCATTTCACCGCACTGGGTATCCTGGCAGTGGCCTATGCCGCGCTGTTCGTGGTTGAAGGCGTTGGCTTGTGGCTGCGCAAATATTGGGCGGAATGGCTGACCGTGTTCGCCACCGGCTCGCTGGTGCCCTACGAGGCTTACGAGCTGGTGCACCGTTTCGGCTGGGTCAAGCTGGCGATTCTGGCGATCAACGTCGGCATCGTGGTGTATCTGATCCGCGTCGCGTTGCAAGCGCATCGGCAACGCGGCGCTCACACCTCGTGATGCATCGCCTCAGCCGACGGATCGCGTAACGCGCGCACCTTGCGCCGCGGCGCAAGCTCCACCAGATACATCGCCGCCAGCACCAGCGCACCGCCCAGCAGCAGGCGCCAGCTCAACGCATCCTGCCGCACCAGCACCGCGAAACCGGCGGCGAATACCGGTTCCAGGGTCATCACAATGGCCGCGCGGCTGGCCGACAGATGAATCTGCGCCCAGGTCTGCACCAGCATCGCGCCTGCACCGGCGGCCACCGCGATATACAACACCGCGCCCCAGGCGGCGCGATCCGGTGGCAGCTGCGGACCGTGCGGCAAGGTCGCGATCAGGCAGACCGCGGCGATCGCCAGCATCTGCACGGTGGACATCGCAAACGCCTCGCCGGCGCGCGACACCTGCCCCAGACCGACGATATGCATCGCGTACAAAGCCGCCGAGGCCAGCGTCAACCACACGCCGCTGCCCACCGTCAGACCATTCAACGCCAGCACCGCCAGCCCCAGCGTGGCCAGGGCGCTGGCCAGCCAGGTCATCCCGGGCAGACGCTGACGCAGCAGCAACGTGCTGAGCAAGGGCGTGAACACCACATACATGCCGGTGACGAAACCGCTGACGCTGGCCGACGTGCGCGCCAGACCCCAGGTCTGCAACAACTGGGCGATGCCATAGATCAGCCCCAAGCCCAGCGCATAGCCGGCCTGACGCAGCGGCAGCCGAGTCAGCGCACGCGCGAACAGCAGCACCATCAGCAGCGCGGCGATCGCGAAACGCACCGCCAGCATGTCAGCCACCGGCATGCGCCCGACCACCTCCTTGATCAGGAAAAACGTCGAGCCCCAGACGGCGGTGACCACGATCAGGCTGAACGTGGCGAGCGCGCTTTGGCGCGGCGAAGTGGTCATAAGCGGCCTTAGGGAAGCTTAGCGACGCGGGCGCCGCAGCCACTGCCTGGGCACCGCCAGTGCAAAATGCAGCCACAGCCCAGACCAGACCAGCGCCGCGGTCAGCGGTTGACGCGCCGCCGGATCAAACTTGCGGAACCAGCGCCACATGCCGCGATGCTTGTGATAACTGACGAATACCGGGCGATGCCGACTGGAGCCGCCCTTGCCGTGCAACACGCGCACCGCGCCGGCTAGTAGCACCGGGTAACCGGCATCGCGTACGCGACGACACAGGTCCAGATCCTCGCAATGCAAGAAGTATTGCTCGTCGAAGCCACCGATACGCTGGAACAACTCGCGTGGCATCAGCATCAACGCGCCGGACACCGCCTCGGCCGGCACGGTTTCGTAAGGCATCGGCGCGGGCATGGTGACGCCCTCGCGACGTGCATCGCGACCGTCGTCGTTGAGCGCGCGCCCGCTCATGCTGTTGATTGCGCGCCGCAACAGGGGGTCGCGGCGGTAGGAGGCCGGGTCCGGTTGGCCCTGCGCATCGCACACCACGCCGCCGACCAGCCCATGCCGGGGCGAGCTTTGCAGCACCGCGCGCAACCGTGGCAGCGTATCGGCATCGAGCAGGCAGTCGGGATTCAAAATCAATAATTCGCGACCGCGCGCCTGGGCGGCACCACGATTCATCGCCGGACCAAAGCCTAGATTGGCGCGGTTATAGATCACCCGCAGCCGCGGATCGTGCTGCCAGGCGCGCTCGATCTGCTGCGGCACGCCGTCGCTGGAGTTGTTGTCGAGCACGATCAACTCCAATGCGTCGCCCGCTTCGCTGTCCAGCACCCGACGCACGCAGTCGCTCACGCTCGGGCCGCTGTCGGCCAGAACAATCAGTACGGAAACCTCGGGCGTGGCATGAAATGGCCGAGCGGCTACAGCAGTCACCAGCGATCCTTTGAGAAAATGGGGACGGATACCGCCGGATCATCCTTTCTGCCGCGGCAAGAAAAAGTCTATGCGTCCTCTCGCCACGGCGCAGGCCGACATACGAAGGTCGTCGATTATGCCGCACAAGCGCCATCAGTGACATGGACGCGCGTGGCCTAGCGGCACGCGGCACGCACGCATCCTGGCTGAGCGCGAAGTCGACTGATCGCGGATGAAGCATCTGGCGCCCGATGCCTAAGCGGCCATTCCTTTGAACATGGCAAGGTTGGCCGCCAGGAGGGCAATCAATCGCCGCGTGAAGCGCTTCAGGGTGCGATGCAAGGCATGGTGCGATCCCTCGTGGCCGCACCATGCCTGGGCATCAGCCAACCCAGTGACGGGCGTTGCGGAACATGCGCATCCAGGGCGAATCCTCACCCCACTTTTCCGGATGCCAGCTCAGCTGCACGCTGCGGAACACGCGCTCCGGGTGCGGCATCATGATCGTCACGCGACCCTCGGCGGCCGTAAAGCCGGCTAAACCGCCAGGCGAGCCATTGGGGTTGAGCGGATAGTCCTCGGTCGGTCGGCCGCGATTGTCCACGAAGCGCACTGCCGCGCCGGCCTTGGACGGGCTGCACACCTGCGGAAAGCTGACCCGGCCCTCCCCATGCGCCACCGCCACCGGAATGCGTGAACCGGCCATACCCTTGAACAGGAGGCTGGGCGAGTCGAGCACCTCCAGCGTGGCCAGACGTGCCTCGTACTGCTCCGAGGCGTTGCGCAGGAACTTCGGCCAGTGTTGCGCACCGGGGATGATGTCCTTGAGCTGGCTCATCATCTGGCAACCGTTGCAGACGCCCAGCGCGAACTTGCTGGTGTCGGCGAAGAACCCACCAAACTCGGCGCGCAACATGTCGTTGTAAAGGATCGAGGTGGCCCAACCGCGACCGGCGCCCAACACGTCGCCGTAGGAGAAACCGCCGCACGCGGCCAGTCCACGGAAATCGGCCAGCTTGATGCGGCCACTGGCCAGATCGGACATGTGCACGTCGACCGCCTCGAAGCCGGCGCGGGTGAACGCCATCGCCATTTCCACCTGGCCGTTGACGCCCTGCTCGCGCAACACCGCCACCTTGGGCCTGGCGCCCAGGTTGAGGTAGGGCGCGGCGACATCCTCGGCCGGGTTGAAGGTGAGCTTGGGGCTGATGCCCGGATCGGCATCGTCCCGCCGCCATTCCGACTCGGCGTCGGCGCTGCGCGGGTTGTCGCGCAGACGCTGCATCGCGTGACTGGTTTCGTTCCAGGCCGTGAACAGCTCGGACCAGTTCCACTTGAAAAGCGTTTCGCCGCCGGAGAACAGCTTGATCCCGAGCTTTTCCTTGGGCCGGCCGATCCTATGGCTAAGCGCGCTCAAACCGTGCTTGACCAGCAGCGCTTCGAACGGCTCGCGGTTGGCGGTGGCGATCTGCAACACCGCGCCCAGCTCTTCGTTGAACAGCGCGCGCAAGGCCGCGTCAGCCCAGCCATCGAGCGTGATCTCCAGCCCGCAATGGCCGGCGAAGGCCATTTCCAGCAAGGTGACGATGGCACCGCCGTCGGAACGGTCGTGGTAGGCCAGCAGCAGGCCGGCCGCGTTGGCTTCCTGCACCAGCTCGAACAGGCCCTTCAGCCGCTTCACCTCGTCCAGGTCCGGCGGCACGCCGCCACCGCGATTGAATACCTGCATCAGTGCCGAGCCGCCGAGGCGATCACGGCCCGCACCCAGATCGATCAGCCACAGTTGCGAATCGCCCTTGTCGGTGCGCAACTGCGGGGTCAGCGTGCGCCGCACGTCGGTGACGCGGGCGAAGCCAGTGATCACCAGCGACACCGGCGACACCGTGCGCTGCGCTTGCTCGCCGTCGCGCCAGACGGTCTGCATCGACAACGAATCCTTGCCGACCGGAATGGAAATATCCAGCGCCGGGCATAGCTCCATGCCGACCGCCCTGACCGCGTCGAACAACGCGGTGTCCTCGCCCGGATGGTTGACCGCGGCCATCCAGTTGGCCGACATGCGGACCTCGCTCAACGAGGCAATCGGCGCGGCGGCCAGGTTGGTGATCGCCTCGCCCACCGCCAGCCGCGCGGCGTCGGCGCTGTTGAGCAGCGCCACCGGGGCGCGCTCGGCCATCGCCATTGCCTCGCCGGCATAGCCGTCGAAGTCGGCGATGGTCACCGCGCAATCGGCCACCGGCACCTGCCACGGTCCGACCATCGGATCGCGATGGTTGAGGCCGCCGACGGTGCGATCGCCGATGGTGATGAGGAAGCTCTTGCTGCCCACCGTGGGCAGCCGCAACACGCGCAGCAATGCCTCATCCAGACCGATGCCGGTGAGGTCCGGCAACAGGTCGATACGCGGTTTGACCCGCTTGGCCTCGCGATGCATCCGCGGCGCCTTGCCGAACAGCACGTCCATCGGCAGATCGATCACTGCCAGTTGGCGGCGTGGATCGGTGACGGTTAGATGGCGCTCCGCCGTGGCCTCGCCGACCACTGCGTAGGGGCAGCGTTCGCGCTGGCAGAACGCCTCGAACTGAGCCAGCTCGTCGGTGCCGATCGCCAGCACGTAGCGCTCCTGCGACTCGTTGCTCCACACCTGCATCGGTGACAGCGACGGGTCGTCGCAGGGAATTTTCGACAGATCGATCACGCCACCGACGCCGGCGTCGTTCAGCAGTTCGGGAATCGCGTTGGACAAGCCGCCCGCGCCGACGTCATGGATGCTGACGATCGGGTTGGCATCGCCCAGCGACCAGCAGGCGTCGATCACCTGCTGCGCGCGCCGCTCCATCTCGGCGTTGTCGCGCTGCACCGAGGCGAAGTCCAGCTCCGCGCTGGAGGCGCCCGAAGCCACCGACGAGGCGGCGCCGCCGCCCAGTCCGATCAGCATCGCCGGGCCGCCCAGAACGATCACCTTGTTGCCCGGTTTGAGTTCGCGCTTCTGCACGTCGTCGCGGCGGATGTTGGCCAGGCCGCCGGCCAGCATGATCGGTTTGTCGTAGCCGCGACGCAGGCCGGCCTCACCGGTTTCCATTTCGAAGCTGCGGAAATAGCCGCCCAAACAAGGCCGGCCGAATTCGTTGTTGAAGGCGGCCGCGCCCAGCGGACCGTCGCGCATGATCTCGAACGCGCTGGCCATGCGCGGCGGCAGCGGGCGATTGACTTCCCACGGCTGCGGATGGCCCGGAATGCGCAGATCGGATACCGAGAACCCGGTCAAGCCGGCCTTGGGCTTGGCGCCACGGCCAGTGGCGCCTTCGTCGCGGATCTCGCCGCCGGCGCCGGTGGCCGCACCCGGCCAGGGCGCGATCGCGGTGGGATGGTTATGCGTTTCCACCTTGATCGCGTAGTCGATCTGCTCGGCATGCTTGCGCCAGACGCCGTCGGCATCGGTGTAGGCACGCAGGCCTTCACTGCCCTCGATCACCGCCGCGTTGTCCTTGTACGCGGACAAGGTATGCGCGGGCGCATGCCGATGGGTGTTCTTGATCATGCCGAACAGGCTGTGTTCCTGCGCCTGGCCGTCGATCGCCCAACTGGCGTTGAACACCTTGTGCCGGCAATGCTCGGAGTTGGCCTGGGCGAACATGAAAAGCTCGGCGTCGGTCGGATCGCGACCGAGCTCGGCGTAGCGTTCGGCTAGGTAGTCGATCTCATCCTCGGCCAGCGCCAGACCCAGTTCGCTGTTGGCGAGCGCCAGCGCGGCGCGTGGATCGGCGCCCAGCGCCACATGCCGCAGCGGACCGGGGCTGCCGGCCAGGAACAGGCCCTGCGCGTCGTCCAGCTTGCTCAGCACCGATTGGGTCATCGCATCGCACAGCACCGCCATCACCCCGGCGTGGCTGGGCTCGGACGGTTGTGGCAGACCGCTGACCAGCCAGGCCAGGCCACGCTCCACTCGGCGCACGCCGAAACCGGCGCCATGCAGAATATCGGTGGCCTTGCTCGACCACGGCGAGATGGTGCCCAAGCGCGGCACCACCCACAGCGAGGCGGGCTCCGGCGCGGCGTCCTTGGCTTCGAGCACCTCCAGCAAATGCTGGCGCTCTTCACCTTGCGGCGCGGCGTCGGTATCCAGGAAATAGACAAACCACGAAGCCTGCACCCGCGTACCACGATGCAGCGCATCGAGGCGGGCGTTGAGACGTTCGAGGCGGAACGGCGAGAGGGCGTTCTGCCCGTCGAGTGCGATCATGCGGGGAACGGCGCTATGCGGTGAAAACGTTCATTCTAGCGCATGCGGCCCTCCGACGAATCGCCGCCGCACGCGCCAACGCCACAAGAACGGCCGTAAAGCCCGCGCCCAGGCCAATCTCAGAAGAAAAAGAGATTCAACCCGTTTTGCCCGCCGGCTTGGCGGACAACTGATCGAGCTTGGTACGCATCTGCTCGGGCGACAAGTAGCCGCCGATCATCGTGCCGTCCTCGGCCATCACCGACGGCGTACCGCTGACGCCCAGGCGCACGCCCAGTTTGAACTGGTCGCGCACGGGGTTGGCGCATGTGGCCGGCTTGGGCGCGCGGCCGTTCATCGCATCGTCGAAGGCCTTGTTGCGATCGGACGCGCACCATACCGAGACCATCTCGGTGTAGGTTGCGGTGTCGCGCCCGGCCTCGTCGGTCACCCCTTCGCGCGGCCAGGCCAGGTATTGCACCGCGATGCCGGCCTTGTTGAGATCGGCGATGTGCTTGTGCAGTTCTTTGCAGTAGCCGCAGGTGACGTCGCTGAACACAGTGACGGTGTGCAACGGATTGGCCGGCGCGTAGACGATCCGCTGGGCGACCGGCACCTTGGCCAGCTCGGCTTTGCGAAAACCAGCCCAGGCGGTATCGGCCAAGTCTTTCTTGGCCGCCAGATCGACCAGACTGCCGTTCAACATGTACTTGCCATCACTGCTGACGTAGACCAGTTGGCCCGAGGCGATCACCTGGTAAAAGCCAGCCAACGGTGCCGGGCCGATCTGATCGATCTGCAACCCGGGCGCCAATTTCAGCACCGCCGCACGCACCGTTGCCTCCGCCGCCGGCGAGGGGGTTTCCGCAGCGATCGCGAGCGACGCACTGGCGCCCATCAGCAGGGTCAGAATCAGCTTCTTCAACATGAAATCATCCAGGGGATAGGCAGTGCGGCGGAAACGTCGATTCTGGCACAGCGCACCCGTGGCTTAGTTGAACACAGCACACGAATCGACGGCTCAGCCGCGCGGGTGATGCTGCGCGTGCAGACGCTTCAAGCCTTCCTTGGCGACCAGGGTGTAGATCTGGGTCGTGCTCAAGGCGCTGTGCCCCAACAGCATTTGCAACGCGCGCAGGTCCGCGCCGTGGTTGAGCAGATGCGTGGCGAACGAGTGCCGCAGCACATGCGGCGAAATATGCTGGGCATGGATGCCGATTTGTCTGCCATAGCGCTTGACCACCGTCCAGAACATCTGCCGGGTCATACCCTCGCCGCGCTGGCTGAGAAACAACGCCAGCGGCTGGCGCCCTCGCGTCAGCTGCGGGCGCGCAAGCGCCAGATAAGCCTCGATCCGCGTCAACGCCTCTTCGCCCACCGGCACCAGCCGATCCTTGCCGCCCTTGCCGGTGATCCGCACCACGCCCTGGCGCGGATTGAAACCGGCCAGCGGCAGCTCGACCAGCTCGGACACGCGCAAGCCGGAGGCGTACATCAGCTCCAGCATCGCGCGATCGCGCAGGCCCAGCACGGTGTCGCTGTCGGGCGCTTCCAGCAGGCCAACGATCTCGCGCTCGGCCAATGCCTTGGGCAGGCTACGGGTTATCCGCGGGCGCTCGATCAGCAAGCTCGGATCTTCAAACTGAGGCTGCTCGCGCACCTGGGCGGCGTAGAAGCGGCGAAACGCCGACTGCCGCCGCGCCATCGAACGCACCGAACCGCCCTGGCTACCGTGGAAGGCCGACAAATCCTCGCGTCCGGCGCTGCGCAACGTGCGTCCCCGCGGCGCCAGCCAGCGCGCCAACGCCTGCAGATCGCTGCGGTACGCTTCCAGCGTGCGCTTCGCCAGGCCATCCTCGGACCATATCCGATCGAGGAAGCCTTCGATCACGGCATGTTCGGCCGCATCCAACGGCGGCGGCTGGTTAAGATGGGTAGGTTGATCGTGCATGCGCCCGATGCTGGCGGTCGCCGGCGATCGACGCAAGCACCCCGCCCCAACAAGGTTGCCGATGAGCCTCGACCCGTGCCTCAGCCCGCTGGTGCCCTGCCCGTTATGGCGTCGCCTGCTGGCGTTGATCTACGACCTGCTGGCCATGCTGGCGATCGTGCTGGCTGTGGGTTACATCGCCCAGCGCGCCACCGGCGGCCAGTTGTTCGATCGCCGCGGCCAGGCGCTGACCTGGTGGTATCAACCGTTGCAAGGACTGATGCTGGCGCTCTACCTCGTGGCCTCCTGGCTGCGGGGCGGACAAACCCTGGGCATGCGTCCGTGGCGACTGCGGCTGGTCGGGCGCGACGGCGGTCGGCCGCGCTGGTGGCAGGCGCTGATCCGCCTTGGGGTGATCGCCGCACCCCTGATGCTGCTGCCGCTGGCCGGTTGGCTAGGCTGGCGCGCAGCCTTGCTTGCCGCCTTAGCCGGCTGGGTGCTGTGGTTGGCGTGGGCGCTTTGCGACAAGCACCGCCGCAGCGTGCCGGATATCGCCGCCGGCACGCTACTGATCCGGCTCCCCTAAGGAGCGCGCGGCGCAGCTAACTTGGTGCGTCGCAAAACTTTGTTGTCCACCCGGTTACACTAAATGCTTCGCCCACTCTGCCGGGTAACGTTCATGCTGTATCAGATTCACGAATGGCAACGCTCGATGCTCGGTCCGCTCAGCTACTGGGCGCAGGCCAACGCCCGGATGTTCAGCGACAACGGCAGCGCCTTCGCCCATGTGCCTGGCGCCGATCGCATCGCCGCCGGCTGCGAGCTGATGTATCGCCTGGGCAAGGAATACGAAAAACCCAGTTTTGGCATCACCTCCATCGTCAAGGACGAGCAGCAAGTAGCGATCGTCGAGCACGCGGTGGACAACAAGCCGTTTTGCACCTTGCGCCGCTTCAAGCGCTACAGCGACACGCCCAAGCTGGCGCAAACACTGCTCGATGAACCCTCGGTGCTGGTGGTCGCGCCACTGTCCGGCCATCATTCCACCTTGTTACGCGATACCGTGCGCACGCTGCTGCGCGACCACAAGGTGTACATCACCGATTGGGTTGATGCGCGCATGGTGCCGGCGGAAAGCGGACCGTTCGGGCTGGACGATTACATCGCCTACATCCAGGAATTCATCCGCCACATCGGCGCACAGCGGCTGCATGTGATCTCGGTCTGTCAGCCAACCGTGCCGGTGCTGGCGGCAATCTCGCTCATGGCCGCACGCGGCGAACCGACCCCACGCAGCATGACCATGATGGGCGGCCCGATCGACCCGCGCCGCAGCCCCACCAGCGTCAACAATCTGGCCACTACGCAGCCGTTGTCCTGGTTCCAGGGCAACGTGATCCACACCGTGCCGTCCAACTACCCAGGCAGCGGCCGACAGGTTTATCCGGGCTTTCTGCAACACGCCGGTTTCGTCGCGATGAATCCGGGTCGCCATGTGATGTCGCACTGGGATTTCTACGAAAACCTGCTGCGCGGCGACATGGACGACGCCGAATCGCACCGCAAGTTCTACGACGAATACAACGCCGTGCTGGACATGCCCGCCGAGTTTTACCTGGACACCATCGACAAGGTGTTCCAGCGCTTCCTGCTGCCCACCGGCCAGTGGGACGTGGCTGGCGAGCGCGTCGATCCGTCAGCCATCACGCACACCGCATTGCTGACCATCGAAGGCGAGCTGGACGACATCTCCGGCCTGGGCCAGACCGAGGCGGCACACGACCTGTGCAGCGGACTACCCGCCAAGCTGCGCCAGCATCAGGTGATCGCCGGCGCCGGCCACTACGGCATCTTCAGCGGCCGCCGCTGGCGCGAGACGGTCTACCCGCAAGTGCGCGACTTTATTCGCAAGTTTGACCGCGTAAGCAAGTAATTAGGGACGGCTGATGGTTGTCCGCAGGGACAACTTCAGCCGTAAGCGGCCTGCTCACCTTCTGATCGATCGGTGCAAACGGCTTTCGATCGCCTACGGCGACCGAGTCACTTTCTCTTGCGTGGCCAAGAGAAAGTAACCAAAAGAGAAGGCCACCCCACTTGGCGCTTGCCGGGCACGCCCCGCAAGTCCGTGATGGACGGCCGGGTTTTTCGACATGAATCCAGCCCTGACGAAAAAGGATCGGCGTCCCTGCCGATCCCCCTGCGGGCCTGATCGACCGCCCCTCACCGCCGCACAGGGGCTCGGTAAAAAGCAGCGCGCTTCCACAACTGCCAAAACCTATGGGCTTTGGCCAACGCTTTGCCTGCGTCTGGCATATTTCAGTCGGCTGACCCGATACTTGTCTCTAGTTTGCCTTGCTCGTCCAGCTAGCAAAAAGCCAAATATCTACGTCTGCCGCGTCGCATTCCAAATGGATGCAAAAGCCATGACTGAGCCAAACTACCAAGCCGAACTACTGCGTACCAATTACGTTGAGTCGACACCGGGTCAGCGCCTCCAGATTATCAAGCAAAGGCTGGGCATCAATCATCCTGCTGGGTGGAAGTACGATGACCGCGATCCTAATTTGATAGTCGCGCTCGTAACAGCGGTCGAAAGCTTCGCTCGCTGTTTGGTCCTTCATCAGCGAGCAAAAACTAAGGCTGGGCGTTCTGCTGCGTATCCAAACGTTAGGAATAAGAACCCTCAAAATCTAGTTTTGGAGTACCTCAAGGAGATGGGTCTTCCGCCGCCAAATGAATATTTTGGGGAACAGGATTGGCGTACTTTCTCTTATGCCGTTGAATACCGAAATCTGCTCGTGCACGAATGCACTTATCTAGGCCAGGACACATTGATTGGTCTGGTACAAGCATGCCGCGCAATTCTCAATAAGCTGGCCCGCAGCAAGAATTTGCCTACTCCCTATCAACCGCGCGCAAAGAACCCGCGGAACGCGGCGATCACGCGCTCGACGCCGTCGTCGTCGATATCCAGGTGGGTGACCAGGCGTAGGGTCGGGAGGTAGCCGATGCTGATGCGGATGCCGGCGGCGCGCAAATGGACGTCCAAATCGCGAAGCCGTTCGGCCGGCACGTCGATGAACACCATGTTGGTGTACTGGCCCAACAGGCGCACGCCGGGCAGTGTACCCAGGCCTTCGGCCAAGCGTTGTGCGCGGGCGTGGTCGTCAGCCAGACGCGCCACGTGATGGTCCAGCGCGTAGAGGCAGGCGGCGGCCAGCAGGCCGGCCTGACGCCAGCCGCCGCCGGTGACTTTGCGCCAGCGCCGGGCCTTCTCGATCAGCGCCCGCGAACCGACCAGCACCGAACCGACCGGCGCGCCCAGACCCTTGGACAGACACACCGAAACGCTGTCGAACGATTCGGCGATGCTGCGCGCCGACACCCCGCTGGCCACCGCCGCGTTGTACAACCGCGCGCCATCCAGATGCAGCGCCAGGCCGTGCGCGCGCGCCAGATCATGCGCCGCGTGCAGGTACGTCTGCGGCAGCACGCGGCCGTGCCAGGTATTTTCCAATGTCAGCAGGCGGGTGCGCGCGAAGTGCGGATCGACCGGCTTGATCGCCGCGACGATGCGCTCCAGCGGCAAGCTGCCGTCCTCGGCGTGCATGATCGGTTGCGGCTGGATCGAGCCGAGCACCGCCGCAC
>JBEVMS010000007.1:0-3314 GCA_040508515.1 Dyella sp.
GCTGGATGGTCGGCCCGCGCATCGGCGAACTGGCACGCGCGCTCAAAGCCAAGGGCGTGGTGTTTGAACATTACGCCATGCCGGGCATGACGCTGGAAGGCGACGTCCATGTCGCCGAGGGGCATCGCATCGCTTGGTTCAAGGATCCCGATGGCAACATTCTTTCGCTGGTGGGCGAGTGAAGCCTGGCGGCTTGGCCAGTCGTTCATGCGCCTACCCTGTCCCTGCGCGACGAATACCTGATCACTCATCACGTTTGGCGTTTGGCGTTTGGCACAACGGCGGCGCACCCGGCCTTGCCTGTTCCTTCCTGGTTATTGCGCGCACCGTTCACGGGCTTGCCTGGCTTTCGCCATCACCCCGCACCCATGCGCTTGACGGCTCAAGGCTGATACGCGGCGCCGCGGATGCCCGCCGTCTTCAGCTCCTGCGCCACGGCGGCCAGTTGTTGGCGAAACGCCGGCTCGGCCAACAAGACCTTGCTTAACGCCTGACCGTAAACGCGGCCAGCCTGAATGTCCTGCGGCGTATGCACGCCCAGCACCACGCGGCGCCAGCCGATCGCGTAGGCCTGCGCCAGCAGCGCGTCAGCCTGTTGCGGGAACAGCTGCGCCAGCAACAAGGCATCCACGGTGGCGCGGGTGGAATGCCCGCTGGGATAGCCGAAGCTTTTCTTGGCCAGCCAATTCGGATCGCCCGCGCATTCCGAAGCGGCCGGGCACGGGCGCAGGCGTCGCCAATGATTCTTGGAGACATCCACCGCCGCGCTGGTGTCGTGCTTGACCTGCTTGAACAAGGCCGCCAGAAGCGGCAGCTTGGCAGCGCTGAAATCCGGCCCAAGCACGCTGGCGAAGTCGAACACGTCGAACTTCTCCTCCGCCTGCGCCTGCGCGAACTCATCGGCGGCGTGCGTGGCGAAGGCGCGCTCGGTGACGTCGCGATCGGCGCGATCTTCAGCGCTGCCCGCCGCGCTGGGCGGCGGTAGCACCGCTTGAAGCGCGCTCAATTGCGCGGAGGTCAGATAACGCGGCGCAGTTGGCGTGTCGGCGAACGCGGCGCCGCCGCATGTGCTCAGCATCAACAGACTCAGCGCCAGCAACGCGCCGCGTCGATACAACGATTTGAACAAGGTCTTGGTCATCGCTTTACAGTCCCAGAGAAATGGAGGCAAACCAGCTGCGCCCCGGCAGCACGTAGTAGGTCGAGTTGCTGCCGCCGGCGTTGTTGATCACCAAGTTGTGCGCGTCCAGCAGGTTGTCCACTTGCAAGCGCAACTTGTAGCTCTTGATCACCGAGCCGTTGAGGTTCTGCCCATAGCCGACGCTGGCGCTGGCCTGCCAGAAACCACCGGAGCGCGCGCTGCTGGTGACGCTGCTGGCCAGGTCGGGATTGAAGCTGCTGTTGTAGGCCACCTGCCAGCCGACGTACTTGTCGTACAGCGAAGCGAAGAAGCCGCCATCCTCATAGCTCACTCCCAGCGCGGCGGTGCCGGAGGGCACGTTGGGCACATCCAGATTGGAGCCTTTGAAGGTGGCGTCCAGGGTGGAGAAATTGGCGAAGCCGCTAAAGCCCGCGCCCAGGTAATAGGTCGCCTCGCCTTCGATGCCCTTCATATAGGCACCCTTGGCCAGGTAGTACACCGCATCGGTGGTGCCCGGCACGTTGGTGGAAAAGGCGTAGTTTTTGTAGTTGATCCAGAACACGTCGACGTCGGCGTTGAAGCGATCGGTCTTGTAGACCGTGCCGAACTGGTAGTTCATGGTCTGTGCCGGCTTGGCCTGGTTAAGCGCCGGATTGGGCACGTAGAACTGATCCAGATTGGGTGCCAGATAACCTTGCGCCGCCTGCCCGTAGACGCTCCACGTCGAGCTCAACATGTAGTTGGCGCTCAAGTAGCCCAGCGTCTTATGCCAGGTCTGGCTGTAGTACAGCGGCAGCTTGGTGGTCTGGTTGATCGGCGCCTCGATATCGCGGGTGAAGGTCAGGTTTTTCACGCCGGGCGTGATGGTCAGCGCATCGGTCGCCTGCCAGGCGTATTCGGCGTACACCTGCGCGGTGTGCAGTTGGTCGCGCATCAGGTACTTGTAGCTGCTGGCCACCGATCCACCGGGCTTGACGTCCGGCGCGCCATTCAACGCGTAGCTGATCGCCTGACTGCTGCGGTCGTTGTCGATGTATTCCCACCAGCCGCCGGTGCGTAGCTGACCATGCGCATCGGTGTGAGTCAGCTCGAAGATATCGCCCCAGGAGCGGTACTTGTTGATTTTGAAATAGCCGCCCATCGCCGTCGGCGAGGTCTTGGTGCCGACATAGGGACTTTCGTGGCTGTCGTTGTTGTACGCGTAGGTGTAAAGCTTGTCGCTCAGCGCCCAGCTATCGGACAGTTGGCTGGTGATGCCCAGATATTCCAGATCGGTTTCCTTGGTCTGGAAGTTGTAGCAGGCGCAGTTGGTGCTGGTCGGATCGTTGTTGAGGCCGAAGTTGCGTCCCAGCGTGGCGATCTGCGACTTGGTCAGCGAGCTGAGGTTGGGATTGTTGAAACGAATGTAGTTGTAGTTGCTGAGAAAGGTGATCTCGGTGTTCTCGCCCACCGGCTGCACATACTTGATATAGCCGGTCTTGCGCGTGAGGTTGCCGTCGGTCTGCGCGGTGGTGGTGTCGTTGTATTGCGCGCTGGCGATCAGCTTGCCGCCGTCCAACGCATCCATCCGGCCGGTGTCCAGTTCAAGGTGGGTCAGCGAGGTGCCGTAGCTGCCGAAGCTCTGCGTCGGGATGAAGGCGAACGAATCGGTCGGGTCTTTCGAGGACAACGCCACGGTGCCACCAAAGGTCGCCTCGCCGATCGTGCTGGCGCTGCCGGGGCCGCGATCGATCAGCACCTGGCCGATCATTTTGGCCGGAAAGTAGCTGCTGGTGTGATGGCTGAAGTCGTTGGTGTCGCCGAACGGAATGCCGTCGTAGGTGACGTTGTATTGCGCATCGTTGAAGCCGCGCAAGGTCAGCTGCTTGGATTCGCCCAGGCCCGGACCGGCGGTGCTGACATTGCTTACGCCCGGCGCGATCGCCGCGATGGTGGCGTAGTCGGCGGTCGACGCGGTGTGGTTGGCGATCCAGTCCAGACCGATGATCGACTGCGGCTGGGCGACATTGAGCTCAGCCTGCGTCGGCGCCTGCACGATGGCCGAACGCACGCCGAGGCTGTTGACCTCCACTTCCTGCAGCTGCTTGGTGTTGCCGTCGACCACCGGCGGAATCACCGGCACGGCCGTGGTCTCCGTGTCCCCCGCGAACGCGTGACCGGTGGCAGCCAGACC
>JBEVMS010000130.1:0-6574 GCA_040508515.1 Dyella sp.
CGCAACTCGGCGCCCACTTGCGGACCGACGAAGCTGCGGCTGGTGACGCTGACATCCGGATGCTCGGCTTTCAGCGCCGCCAGGACGTCTTCAGCCACCCTGTCCGCCTGCGCCGAAGCGCTGAGGCTCCCGCCGGAGACCAGCGCCGGATCGTCCTTGGGCTGCACACGAATGGCCATCTGACGGCTGCCGCCCAGGCTCTGCACGATCGCGTTTTCGATGTTGTGCTTGCCCAGCGCGGCGCGCACCGCGTTGGTATCCACCGGCTCGGCGTAGCTCACGTTGACCGAGATGCCACCGGTGAAGTCCTGCGCGTAGTTCAGGCCTCTGACCGCGATCAGCACGATCGATGCCAGCATCAAAAACGCGGCGATTCCGATCGAAACCTTGCGCAGGCCGAGAAAGTTGACCTTGCTATTGTGATTGAAGATTTCCATGGGCGTCCTTTAGACCGACAGCGTCTTGAGCTTGCGACCGCCGTGAATCAGCGTGGTGATCGCGTGGGTCAGGGTCACCGAGGTGAACATCGAGGTCAGGATGCCGATCAGCAGCGTCACGCCGAAGCCCTTGATCGGACCGGAGCCCATCGTGGTCAGCGCCACGGCCGCGATCAGATGGGTCACGTTGGCGTCCAGAATGGTCGCCCAGGCCTTTTCGTAACCCGCGCGGATCGAGGCCAACGGGGTCGAGCCGTTGCGCAGTTCCTCGCGGATGCGTTCGCAGATCAGCACGTTGGCGTCGATCGCCATGCCCAGCGTCAGCACGATGCCGGCGATGCCTGGCATGGTCAGGGTGACCCCGATCATCGACATCACCGCCACCAGCAGGATCAGGTTGAAGAACAGCGCGATATCCGCCACCAGCCCGAACAGCTTGTAGTAGATCGCCGCGGCGATCAGCACCAGACCCAGGCCCAGCAGCACCGCCTTGAAGCCCTTGTCGATGTTGTCCTGACCCAGGCTGGGGCCAATCACCTGCTCTTCGACGATATCCATCGGCGCGGCCAGCGAACCGCCCTTGAGCAGCAACGCCAACTCGGAGGCCTGCTTGGGCGTGCCCAGACCGGTGGTCTGGAAGTTCTTGCCGAACACCCCGTTGATAGTGGCGTCGCTGATCACCTCTTCGGTGACCTTGGGCACGCGCACTTCCTTGCCGTTGACGACCTTGGTGTCGTAGACGGTTTCCACGTACACCACCGCCATCGGCTTGCCGACGTTGTTGGTAGTGAAGTCCAGCATCTTGGCGGCGCCGGAGGCATTCAACGTGACATTGACGCTGGGAGTGCCGGTTTGCTGATCGCTGCCAGAGGAGGCATCGGCCAGCTCGTCGCCGGTGACGATGATGCGCTTGCTGACCAGCACCGGCGCGCGGGTATCACGCATGTAGTAGAGGTTGGCATCCGGCGGGATATTGCCGCTGCGCGCCGCTTCCTGGGCCGCTGCGTCGCCCGCAAAGCCGACGCCTGGGCGGTACTGCAAGGTGGCGATCGCGCCGAGCACTTTCTTGGCCTCGGCCGGGTTCTGCACGCCGGCCAGCTCCACCACGATATGGTCGTCGCCCTGCTGCTGGATGATCGGCTCGGACACACCCAGCGCGTTGATGCGGTTACGCAGCGTGCTGACGTTCTGGGTGATCGCCGCGCGCGCCAGCTCCTCCAGCTTGGCCGGCTTGACGGTGGCGTTGAGCACGAAACGATCGCCGCTGGCGGCGCCATCGGCCAGGATCAGGTCGGGATTGTCGGCCGCGATCGCCGCGCTGGCGTTGCTGCGATCGGCCGCACTGCGCACCACCACCACGATGCCCTGATTGGCATTGCGGGTGACGCTGTCGTAACGAATGCCTTTCGCGCGCAGCAAGGCCCGAATATCTTCGGCGTAGCGGTTTTCCTGCTTATCGATGGTCGCGCTTTGGTCGACCGCCATCAGGAAGTGCACGCCACCTTGCAGGTCCAGACCCAGTGGCATCGAATTGGCGTGCAGCATGCGCAGCCAGTTCGGCACCGTTGAAGCAAGGTTAAGCGCGACCGTGTAGCCATCCCCTAGCCCGGCCTTGATCACGTCGGCCGCCTTGCCCTGTGCGTCGGCACTGGCAAAATTGACGCTCAACTGCTCGCTGCCAAGCGCCAACGTGCTGTAGGGCACGTTCTGCTGTTTCAGCAGGCCCGCCACCTTTTGCTCGACCGCAGCATCCAGCACGGCACCCCGGCTAGCGATGACCTGCACCGAAGGCACCGGAACGAACGCGTTGGGCAACGCATACAAAAAGCCAAAAACCAGAACGATCGCGACCAGCGCGTACTTCCAGCGTGGAAAATCACTCATGCCGTCAATCCATCAATACCACGGCCCCCGCGGCCGCAGCGGAAGAGCGTTTGGCCGCCTCAGGCGGACTTAAGCGTGCCCTTGGGCAGTACCTGCGAAACCGCGCCCTTCTGCAACTTCACCTTGACGTTGGGGGCGATCTCGACCGTGAGGAAGGCGTCGCTGACTTCGTCGATGCGACCGGCGATACCGCCCGTGGTGACCACCTCGTCGCCCTTGGCCAGCGCCGACAGCATGGTGCGCTGCTCTTTCTGCTTCTTCATCTGCGGACGAATCATCAGAAAATAAAACACCACGAACAGCAAGATCAGCGGCAGGAAGGTGACCAGCGGATTGCCGGGAGCGGCAGCCGCCTGACCCAGCACGAACAGTGTCGGAAGACTCATAGTTGCGTCTCGCTAAGTTATGGCATCGGCAGGGATTTCCGCCAATGCCTGATAAAAGGCCGTCGATTATGCCACGCCCCCCTGGGTGTTGCACCGCGCCGCGTGGCAGTCCGGGCAGGGCCAACCACGGATAATGCGATGCCTGCACGCTCACGCTACTTTCACATGAGGAATACCCGTGCGCGGTCACGTTCCGGCGGCGTGGTAAGCGCGGCTCAATCCGGGCCGCGCCGTGGCATTGCTCAGGCAGGCACCAGTTGACGCCGGGCGTAGAAGTCGGCCACGAAATCATCCAACTGGCCGGCGCCGATCGCCGCGCGCAAGCCGGCCATCAGGCGCTGGTAGTAGCGCAGGTTGTGGATCGTCGCCAACTGGCTGCCGAGGATCTCGTTGCAGCGATCCAGATGGCGCAGGTAGGCGCGGCTGAAACCACCGGCGCAGGCGTAGCAGTCGCAGCCTTCCTCGATCACCCGCGTGTCCAGCGCGAACTTGGCGTTGCGGATGCGCAAGGTGCCCTCGGCGGTGAACAGAAAGCCGTTGCGCGCGTTGCGGGTCGGCATCACGCAGTCGAACATGTCGATGCCGCGGCGCACCGCCTCGACGATGTCCTCCGGCCGGCCCACGCCCATCAGGTAGCGCGGTTTGTCCTGCGGCAGCAGCGGCACGGTGAAATCCAGCGCGTGGTTGCGCTCAGCCTCGGGCTCGCCCACCGCCAGGCCGCCGACCGCGTAACCGTCGAAGCCGATCTCGATCAGCCCCGCCGCCGAGCGCTGGCGAAGATTCTCGTACACGCTGCCCTGCACGATGCCGAACAGCGCATTGGGGTTTTTCTGCTCGTCGAAGGCGCGGCGCGAACGCTCGGCCCAGCGCAGGCTCAACTCCATCGAGGTCGACGCCACTTTTTCGGTGGCCGGGTATGGCGTGCATTCGTCGAAGATCATCGCGATGTCCGAATCCAGCGTCTTCTGGATCTGCATCGAGACTTCCGGCGACAGGAACACCTTGGAGCCGTCCACCGGCGAGGCGAAGGTGACGCCTTCCTCGGTGATCTTGCGCTTGTGCGCCAGCGAGAAGACCTGGAAACCGCCCGAGTCGGTCAGGATCGGCCCCTGCCAGCCAATGAACTGATGCAGCCCGCCGAACTGTTCGATCACCTCCAGGCCCGGGCGCAGGAACAGATGAAAGGTGTTGCCCAGAATGATCTCGGCACCGATGTCGGTGACATCGCGCGGGGTCATCGCCTTGACCGAGCCGTAGGTGCCGACCGGCATGAAGGCAGGCGTTTCCACGGTACCGCGGGCGAACTGGAGGCGGCCGCGACGGGCGGCGCCGTCGGTGCCCAGAAGATCGAAAGTCATGGCAGTCATCCGCCTAGTTTAGCGTTTGACCGACATCGCCGTCGCCACCAGATCAGGGCGGTCGGGTCATCGCGAAGCGGTCGCGCGTGGTCGCGTACCAGGAGCCGGACAAGCGCCCGACCAGGTCCAACTTGGCCGGATCGACATGCCGCGCATCAGCCATCACCGCGTTGTCGATATGCGCCAGCAGCACGCGCGCGAACAACAGGAACTGACGCGGATCGTTCTCCGGATACGGCTTGACCTCCTCCAGCACGCACTCGAACGCGACCGCCGCGCCGGCCACCCGCGGTGGCTTGATCCGGCTGCTGGGCACGCTGACGATGCCGGCATGCTCGAACTCGCTGACCCCGTGCGCGAGGCTAGCGGCGGTGGCGTTCATCGTCTCGGCCTGCGCCGCGCTGACCAGGTGGATCACCAGTTCACCGGTGGCCTGCGCGTTGAGCACGGTGTCCTTGGCTTCGCCGCGCGCATTGAGCCCCACGTTGACCATCAGCACCGGCGGTTGGTCGCAGATCACCTGGAAAAAACTGAACGGCGCAAGATTGCTGACGCCCGCGCCGGACAGCGTGGAAACCCAGGCGATCGGCCGCGGCGTGACCGTGGAGGACAGCCACCGATACGACTCGGCGGGGTCGAGTTGAGTGAAATCGAGTTGCATGAAAATCCTTCGAATTAGGCGCCGTGCGGCAGGATCAGCATCGCGTCGCCGTAGGAGAAAAAGCGATAGCGTTCGGCCACCGCATGGCGATAGGCGTCCAGCATGTAGTCGCGCCCGGCCAACGCCGAAACCAGCATCAGCAGGGTCGATTGTGGCAGATGAAAATTGGTCACCAGCGCATCGACGCTGGTGATGGTGTAGCCGGGGAAGATGAAAATTTGCGTCTCGCCCGCGAACGGGTGCAGCTCACCGTCGACGGTGGCGCTTTCCAGCGCGCGCACCACCGTGGTGCCTACCGCGATCACCCGCCCACCGGCAGCGCGCGTGCGGCGGATCTGCTCGACCAAATGCGCGCCCACGTTGAGCCATTCGCGGTGCATCTGGTGATCCTTCAGATCGTCCGCGCGCACCGGCTGGAAGGTGCCGGCGCCGACGTGCAAGGTCACGTAGCCGAACTCCACGCCCTTGGCGCGAATCGCCTCCAGCAGCGGCGGGTCGAAATGCAGGCCGGCGGTGGGTGCCGCCACCGCGCCGGGCTCGCGCGCGTAGACGGTCTGGTAGCGCTCCAGATCGCTGGCGTCGGCTTGCCGCTCGATATACGGCGGCAACGGCATTTCGCCCAATTTCAGCAGCAATTTTTCCAGCGGTTCGGGTGCCTCGAAGCGCAATCGGAAGAACGCGCCGTCGCGTCCAAGCACCACCGCGTGACTGCCGTCGGCCAGCTCGATCCGGCCGCCCTCCTTCGGCTTCTTGCTGACCCCCAACTGCACGGTGGCCTCGTGCGCGCCGGTGACGCGCTCGATCAGAATCTCCACCGCGCCGCCGCTTGGCTTGCGCCCGTACAAGCGTGCCGGCAGCACGCGGGTGTCGTTGAACACCAGCAGATCGCCAGGGCGCAGAAACTTCGGCAGCTCGCGGAACAAGCGGTCTTCGCGCGTGCCAGCCGGCACGTCCAGCAGCAACAGGCGGCTGGCGGAGCGCTCGGCCAGCGGCGCCTGCGCGATCAACTCAGGCGGCAGGTCAAAATCGAAATCGGACTTCTTCAAGATCGGCTCGGTACGACAGCAGCAAAGCGACATTATCCCGCAGTGCGCCGTCGCTGGCACGTCGTGACGGGACGCGCGGGTGCCGGATGAGGTCCAAGGATCGTCATTATCCGCATGCCGACGCACTACGCCGCGGATCGGCGCATCACATAGAGCACGCTGCTGGTACGCGGAACGTCAAGCGCGCGAACGCGCTACAGCCAGCCTTTCTGGCGCGCCAGTCGGTAAGCCTCGATGCGGTTGGCCACGCCCAGTTTGCCGATCGCTTCGGACAAATAATTGCGCACCGTGCCATGGGAAAGATGGAGCGCGCTGGCGATTTCGCTGGCGGCCTGACCCTCGCCGGCCAGGCGCAACACTTGGCGTTCGCGGTCGTTGAGCGGATCGGCTTCCGACCATGCTTCGAGCGCCAACTGCGGATCGATCGCGCGACCGCCTCGATGCACCATGCGCAAAGCCTCGGCCAGATTTTCCGCCGGCGCATCTTTCAGCAAATAACCGGACACGCCCGCATCCAGCGCGCGGCGCAGAAAACCCGGTCGGGCGAACGTGGTGACGATCACCACCTTGATCGGCAGTTGCTGGCGCAGGATGCGTTGGGCCAGTTCCAGTCCGGTCAACCCCGGCATCTCGATGTCGGTGACCAACATATCCGGCTTGAGCCGTGCCAGTTCACGCCAGGCGGCCTCGCCATCGGCGGCCGAACCGAGCACCTCGATATCGCTCTCCAGGTTCAGCAGCGCCGACAACGCACCGCGCACCATCGCCTGATCTTCCGCCAGCAGCACGCGAATCATGCGCG
>JBEVMS010000132.1:0-3157 GCA_040508515.1 Dyella sp.
GGGTGGAGTCGCTGTCCGGCGAGGTGACGCTGGACCTGCTGGGTGAGCCGCTGATCGCCGACGACAGCGAGCCGAAGGACGAGGCATGAGTACACCCAAGGAGGCACTGAAGGAACATCGTCGCCGACTTAGCCGGCTGGCGCTGGACCTGGAACAACTGCGCCGCAGCCTGCCGCCGCGCGACCGCCTGATCAGCGGCCTGTTCCAGGCGCTGCGCACTGCCCTGGGCGCCAGCCTGAGCTATTTCGCCGCGCGCTGGCTGGGCATGGAGCAAGGCTACTGGGCGGCGATCACTGCGATCTCGGTGATGCAGAACAGCTACGTCGACGTCAAAAGCTCCTCGCGCGATCAATTTATCGGCGCCTTGATCGGCGCGCTGATCGGGCTGGCCGCGGCGGTGTTGGGGCATGATCATTACCTGGCCTATCTGCTGGCGGTGATGGCCGGCGTGGTGTTCTGCTGGCTGGCTAACCTGGGCAATGCCGGGCGCATCAGCGGGGTCACCACCACCATCATCATGCTGGTGCCGCAGAGCGGCACGTTCGGCCACATCGCCTTGCTTCGCCTGGGCGAGGTGGTGGTCGGTGCGCTGGCCGCACTACTGGTGACCCGCTTGCTCAGCCTGCTGACATCGCGCCTGTTGGGCCCGGCCATACCTCCCGCGGGGTGATCTGCCGCCTCCTAGATCAAGACACAGCGTCGACCTGAGTGATGCGCGCAACGACTGACACGGCTCATCGCCCACGCATCAGCACCAAGACTCTCCGTTCTAGCGAGTGCCCATGCGCCGCGAGTTGGCCCGATTCCAGCACTACCCTGCGGCCGTCCGGCGCTCGATAATCGACGTTCTCCCGCAAGGACATCTGATGCCATCTTCACCCCCGGCCGCGGCCGATTCGCTATTGCGCCACCGCTCGTTCGTCGCGTTCTGGCTGGTTCGCACCGCCGCGAGTTTCGGTTTTCAGATGCTCGCAGTGGCGGTCGGCTGGCAGGTCTATGCGATCACCGGTCGCGCGCTGGATCTGGGTCTGATCGGGCTGGTGCAGTTCATTCCCTCGGTGCTGCTGGCGCTGCCGGCCGGTCACCTCGCCGATCAGTTCGAGCGCCGCCGCATCGTGCTGCTGGGCCAATGGGTCGAGTGGGTGGCGATCGCGCTGTTGGCGGTATTCACCTGGCGCCAGCAAATCCACGAGGGCGGCATCATGGCACTGGTGTTGTTGATCAGCATCGCCAAGGCCTTCGAATATCCTGCGCTGCAATCGATGTTGCCGGCGCTGGTACCGGCCCCGCTGTTGCCGCGCGCAATGGCCGCCAATGCCTCGGCCGGCCAGGCGGCGATGATCATGGGGCCGGCGCTGGGCGGCTTGCTCTACGTCGCCGGGCCGGACGTGGTCTACGCGACCGCGGCGCTGCTATACCTGATCGCGGCGACCTTGATGGCCCGGCTGCGCTACGAACGCGCACCGCCCCGACGCGAACCGGCCACGCTGCAGACGGTATTCGCCGGCGTGAGTTTTATCCGCCAGCGCCGCGACGTACTGGGCGTGATTTCGCTGGACTTGTTCGCCGTGCTGCTGGGCGGCGCCACCGCGCTGCTGCCGATCTTCGCCAAGGATGTATTGCACACCGGCCCGTGGGGCCTGGGCTTGCTGCGTGCCGCACCGGCGGTCGGCGCGTTGCTGATGTCGTTCTGGCTAGCTCGGCGCAGCCTGGAAAATCGCGTCGGCATGATCATGTTCGCCGCGGTCGGCGGTTTCGGTCTGGCCACGGTGATCTTCGCGCTATCGAGCGTGCTGTGGCTTTCGCTGCTGGCATTGTTCGCGCTTGGCGCGTGCGACATGGTCAGCGTGGTGATCCGCAGCGCGCTGGTGCAATTGGAAACGCCCGACGCCATGCGCGGCCGGGTCAGCGCGGTCAACGCCATCTTCGTCAATACCTCCAATCAATTGGGCGAGTTCGAATCCGGACTGCTAGCCGCCTGGATCGGCGCTCCGCATGCCGCCCTGCTCGGGGGCCTGGGCACCCTGCTGGTGGTGGGTTTGTGGATGCATCTGTTCCCCACCCTGCGCCGACGCCAACGTCTGCAGTCCGAGCAGGCCACCAGCGTCTGAGGGCACTGGCGCGTGGACAACGGTGCGCAAGCACGCAAGACACGCCGAGGTCGCCAGCGATGTGCTCGGCGCCAGAGCCGCCGCATCGGCATGGCATGATGTGCGTAGTACGTAAGCCGTTAGCTCAGGAGCAAGCGATGATCGTGGTCCACCACCTCAACAACTCCCGCTCACAACGCATTCTTTGGCTGCTGGAGGAACTGGGCCTGGCCTACGAGCTGCGCCACTACCAGCGCGATCCCAAAACCATGCTGGCACCGCCGGAGCTGCGTCGCATCCATCCGCTGGGCAAGTCGCCGGTGGTCAGCGATGGCGAGCTGGTACTGGCCGAGTCGGGCGCGATCATCACGTACTTGGCCGATCGTTACGGCAACGGCTCGCTGCTGCCGGCGCCCGACAGCCCGCAACGTCTACGCTGCAATTACTGGCTGCATTACGCCGAAGGATCGGCCATGCCACCGCTGTTGTTAAAGCTGGTGTTCCAGCGCCTGGCCGCCGCGCCGGCGCCATTCTTCATGCGTCCGCTGCTGCGCGGCATCGCTGGCAAGGTGCAACGCGGCTTCGTCGATCCTCAGCTCACGCTGCATCTGGATTACCTCGAAGGCGAATTGAGCAAAACCGCCTGGTTTGGCGGCGACGATTTCAGCGTGGCGGATATCCAGATGAGCTTCCCACTGGAGGTCGCCGCGGCGCGTGGCGGGTTGAATCCTGCGCGGCCCGCGTTGTGGGCTTTCCTGCAGCGCATCCATGCGCGTGCCGCCTATCAGCGCGCGCTGGCGCGTGGCGGCGATTACCAACTGGCGTAGCGGTGCCACCGCCTGGACTGAACCGACAGTCAGACGCAAGTGCGGGCTTTACGGCGCAATCACGCCCGCGCAGGCAACGTCGCAGACCGGACTTGAAGGAGGCCCAGCCATGAGCAGACAGAACGATATTCAGCGCGGCGTCAACGACCTTAGCGAGCGCGCCAGCAAGCGGATTCGCTACTACGCCGACGAGGCCGGCACATCCGCGCAGGACTTGCTGCAACGCGGCCGCCAGGTAAG
>JBEVMS010000133.1:0-3961 GCA_040508515.1 Dyella sp.
CGGTGCTGTTCACCAGTGCCGCCGGCAAGCAGGACGTGGCACGGCAGGCCGGGCTGACCAACGTGCGCCAAGTCAAGGACAACGGCGACGGCACGGCCAGCTACGCGATCGACCTGGGCGAGTGATCAGATGCCGAGATTTATCAGGTAGCTCGATATGTTTGGGCGTCCATACGCCTATACGTCTATCGATGACACCCCACTCATCGCCTGGCAACGGCGAGTAGCATTGCCATACGGTAGCGGCTACAGACAGCTCGAACGAGAGGCTGGGCGAGCGGCCGCATGACCCCTGTCGCTAGGCCAGCCGTCTCGCATGCATAGCCTGCATCGTGCAGGCAACGCTGCGCCGCTGCAGTCTATGGCGACGTCCCAGAAGGCTCAGGGCACCAGAAAATTCGAGGTCTGGTCCGCGGCCGCGCGCTTGATCGGCGATCCATCGACGTGGCGTGCGTTGCATTGATGAGGCCGTGCCGAACTGCGACCACCTGGCGCGCGCGATAACGGCTCAGAACGTGCCGCTCGGCGCGATGGCTTATCGGCGCAAAGCACCGTCGCGCCGGGACAACTGGACGTCCCGATGGCCTCATTGAACCTAACAACGAATCGCCATAGCGCATTTCGCGAGATCGCCACCGTCATCTGGCACAAGGTAGGCACGTTCGCCTCGGCCTAGGCGTGCACTGATCTGAACAGATCACTTGCCATGGCATGGCCGTGGAACGCGTTCCGCGGCCATGCGGAACGCGTCCGATGCCTGCCGCCTAGTGGCTGGGCGGGGTGGCAAACGTGTATTCCCGCGGCGGCGTGGCGCCAGCCAGGTAGCGCACGAAGTAATCCCAGCGCCGCCGCATCATATAAGGCGCAGCGGCCGCATAGCCATGATGGGCATTGGGAATCATCACCAGATCGAAATCCTTGTTGGCCTTGATCAAGGCATCCACCACCAGCAGGGTTTCGTTGGGCGGCACATTGTCGTCCATGGTGCCGTGCGCCAGCATCAAATGACCTTTGAGGCTGCCGGCGAAATTCTGGTTGGCCTGCGCGTCGTAGTTGGTTTTGCCGTCCGCGCCGGTGACCAGCAGCCCGTGCCACTTCTCGGCCCAGTCATCCTCGTAGACGCGGTTGTCGTGGTTGCCGCTCTCGCCGATGCCCACTTTGAAGAAATCCGGGTAGTGGAACATCGCTCCGACGGTGGCGTTGCCGCCACCGGAATGGCCCCAGATGCCGACCCGGTTCAGATCGATCCACGGGTAACGCGCGCCCAGTTCCTTCAAGCCAGCCACCTGATCGGGCAAGGTGTTGTCTTCGATGCGCTGGAAGTAGGCGTCGTGGAAAGCCTTGGAACGCCACGGCGTGCCCATGCCGTCGATCGCCACCACGATGAAGCCCAGTTCCGCCAGCGCCTGGTTGTCGCCGCGCGCGGCGAGGAAGCTGCGCCCGCGCACCGAACCGGTCTGCGGGCCGGGGTAGATGTAGTCGATGATCGGGTATTTCTTGGCCGGATCGAACTGGCTGGGCTTGAACATCTCGCCATAGAGATCGGTTTTGCCGTCGCGCGCCTTCACCGTGAAGGTGATCGGCGCCACCCAGCCGGCCGCGCGCAGGCGGCTGATATCGGTGGTGGCGATGGTCGCCAGGGTGTGCCCGTCACTGGCTCGGCGCAGCACCACCACCGGCGGAGTATCCGGGGTGGAGTAACTGTCGACGAAGTAGCTGCCGTCGGGTGACAGGTCGATGGTGTGGTCGGCATTTTCGGGGGTCAGCAGGGTCTGCGCCTTGCCGTCCAGGCTCACCTTGTAGAACGCCTGATAATAGGGGTTCCAGCCTTTTTCCTTGCCGACGCCGCGGAACCATGCCTCGCGCGTGGCCGGGTCCAGCCGCAGCAGTTCGGTGACATTGCCCTCGCCGTGGGTGATCGGCGCCTTGAGCTTGCCGCTGGTGATGTCGTAGAGGTACAGCTGGCCCCAGTTGCTGCGCTCGGAGAACCACAGCGCCTCGTGGGTGGCCGGCAGATAGCGCCAGTTGACCGCGCCGTTGCCGCTTTCGTAGTAGGTCGGCACGCGTTCGTCGAACACTGTGCGCACCGCGCCGCTGGCCGGATCGGCGATGCGGAACCATTCCTGCTGGTGGTTGCGCGAGGTGGACACGAAGGCCACGCTGGCGCTGTCCGGCGCCCACTTCACGTCGTCCCAACCGCCGTCATTGCCGCAGCTGATGTCGTCGCACAGGCTGGAGCGGTGTTGATCCGGCGGCAACTGCAGGCGCACGACTTTCTTGGCCGCTACGTCGATCACCACCCGCTCGATCATGGTGACGTCTTTGTCGCCGGCCAGCGGGTATTTCCAGGCTTCAAGTTTGGGATGCCCGACCTGGGTGTTGACCAGGTACATGTCGCCGGTCTTGCGCTGGTCCTGCTGGAAGGTGGCGATGCGCTTGGAATCGGGCGACCACACCAGGATCGCGCGGTCGGTGTGCTGCCAGCCGGCGTTGTCGGTGGCGTAGCCGAAGTTCTCCACGCCGTCGGTGGTCAGCTGGGTTTCCTGGCCGCTGGCCAAATCGCGCAGCCACAGGTTCCAGTCGCGGATGAATGCCTCGGACTTGCCGTCGGGCGAGCGCACGCCCGGCTCCTTCGGCTTGACCGCCGCGCTGCACGAGCCTAGGTCCGGCGCGCAAAGGTAATGCTTACCGCGCACGGTCAGATCGAGTCTGCCGTCGCCCTGCACCTGGTAGCCGGTCAGCGGCAAAGCCTTGGCGTCCAGCGGCTTGTCCACCAGCTTGGCCAGCGCCGCGGCCAATTGATCGCGATCGAAGAGCGCGCTCTTCTGCCCGCTGGCGGCGTCGAAGCGGTAGAAACGATCGCCATCCTGATCGTGTTCGCGATACCAGAATTGGCTGTCGTCCAGCCAATTGATCCGCGAAACCGCATGGTCGACCAGCGGATCGGTGTTGTAGCTCAAGAAGCGCTCGGCCCGCGCGTAATCGGGCGTGCCCAGGGTTGCGGCACCCTGCGCCACGGCCAGCGAAGCCATCCCCAGCGTGAGGGCACTCGCCAGCACCGCCTTGTTCATTATCCCACGCATACTTGGCTCCCGCAGACCGGGACGCGCGGCATGGCGTCCCTAAACCCCCGATGCTAGCCTGCCAGCGTATCGGCTGGCCTATGCCAGAGGTCGTGTCGACACGGCGCGCCTTCACCCCGATGTGCGTTTGCAGCAAAATGCGTCTGCGCCGGCATGCCGTAGCGCCATCCTCTCCTCACGAAGTGCTGCCATGTCCGCCCTGTTTCCCGAAGCCCGCCTGCTCGAAATCGTCTTTCCCGACCATACCAATCACTTGGGCACGCTATTCGGCGGCCAGGCGCTGGCGTGGATGGACAAGGCCGCCTTTATCGTCGCCTCGCGGCATGCGCGACGCACCGTGGTCACGGCACGCTCGGAAGAGGTCAACTTCCGTGTGCCGGTGCGCCAGGGCCAGCTGGTGGAATTGGTGGCGCGGCTGGTCGAGGTCGGCCGCAGCTCGATGAAGGTCGAAGTGGAGATGACCGCCGAGGACCCGCTGACCGGCGACAGCCGCGTCTGCACCACCGGCCGTTTCGTGATGATCGCGCTCGATTCCAACGGCACGCCGGCCGCGGTGCCGGCGCTGCCGGACGATCTCAAGTTGGCCTTGGGCAACTTCAGCGCTGACTGAGCGCGCGTCCCTGGCGCGGCACGGACGGCCTGGCACCGGGCCGTTGCCGTGCGCGAACGCGCCCGGGTTGATCCTCCCTCACTCGCGCTGGCTTGCCATACCGACCGGTCGCGGCAGCGCGCAGCGCGCGTCAATCGACCGTGGCTTTCGACCCGCCACGATCACCAGCCCTGACGCTGCCGATGCAGGCGACTAGCGCATGGCTTCTTCATGACAACTCCTCTGGTGGCCTCGTTGATGCCTATTTAATAGACATGGCAATAAACTAC
>JBEVMS010000141.1:0-6145 GCA_040508515.1 Dyella sp.
TATCCACGACCCCACGACAATTCCGTCCCCTGAGGTCATCTTAGCCCCGCATGGTTGCCATCGCACAGGTCCGGGCCGATGGCATCTCACGCAGCATCGATCCGCCGCTACCGTCGTCGTACACTTGGCAGCCCCGAGCACGCCGCGCGTGCTGGCTACCACCGTGCCCCGCCGTAGCGCCCGCCCCCCAAGAAGGATCAACCATGACTCATCCTGCTCTCGTTCCTGGCGCCGTTGCCGTCATCACCGGCGGCGCGGCCGGTATCGGTTTGGCTGCGGCCAAACGCTTCGCCCAGTTGGGTATGCGCGTCTGCATCGCCGACCTGGATGCCGGACATCTGGATAAGGCCGCCGCCGCGTTGAGCGCGCTTGCCGCCAACGGCGCCGACGACGTGTTGGCCGTGGTCACCGATATCAGCCGCAACGAGGATCTGCACCAGCTCAAGGCCGCGGTGGATGCGCGCTTCGGCGGCACCGATGTACTGATGAATAACGCCGGCATCCAAACGGGCAGCAGCATGTTCTCCGCAGAAAACTGGCAGCGCATCCTCGACGTCAATCTGTGGGGCGCAATCCGTGCCACGCAGTTGTTCGTGCCGGCGATGCTCGGTCGCGGGCGACCCGGTCTGGTGATCAACAGCGGCTCCAAGCAAGGCATCACCACGCCGCCCGGCGACCCGGCCTACAACGTTTCCAAAGCGGCCTTGAAGGCGTTCACCGAAGCGTTGCAGCACGAGCTGCGCAATACGCCAGGGTCCAAGCTGAGCGCGCATCTGCTGATTCCCGGCTTCGTGTTCACCGAGCTGACCCGTAACGGTCGCAGCGAAAAACCCGCAGGTGCATGGACGCCGGAACAGACCTCCGATTTCATGTTCGAACGCCTGGACGCCGGCGATTTCTACATTCTGTGCCCGGACAACGACGTGCCGCGCGCGCTGGACGAAAAACGCATCCTCTGGGCCGCTGGCGATATCGTGGAGAACCGCCCGCCGCTCTCGCGCTGGCACGCCGATTACACTGAAGCGTTCGCCGCCTATCTCAAGCAGCCGCGCTGATCTTCGTTCGACGCGGCGGGATGGGCGCGACTCCCGTGTCGCCGCGAGTGTGCCGCATGATGTCGAGCGGCACGCGATAACGCCCTCGCCTTTAACTTCTTGCGATACCGTGATAATTTGCGCGCCGGTGGCGTGATCCACCGAATACGTTTCACACCCTTTGGGGAGTAGCCTGCTTCGCCGTGCGAAGCGTCCTCGTCAACATACTCGGCAAACTGCCGTGGCGAAGACACCGATCCTGGTTGGCGAGACCAACGGCTGACGGCGCCAGTGAGGTTGGGCGCGCCGTGCGCCGTTGCGCCGTGCCCGACCTTTAGGCTTCCATGAATTGGTTATCGATCCTGCTGCTCGGCTTGGCCATGTCCACCGATGCCTTCGCCGCCGCCATCGGCAAAGGCGCGGCCATGACCAAGCCACGCTTGTCCGAGGCTCTCAAGGCCGGGCTGATCTTCGGCGTGATCGAGGCCATCACGCCGCTGCTGGGGTGGCTGCTGGGGCTGACCGCCTCGCGCTTCGTCTCCACCTGGGACCATTGGCTCGCTTTCGGCCTACTGCTTGGACTGGGCCTGCACATGATTTACAACGGCATCCGACCCACCCAGGCCGATACGGGTCAAGCACGCCAGCATGGCCTGCTGGCGCTGGCGTTGACCGGCGTCTCCACCAGCATCGACGCCCTGGCAGTGGGCGTCACGCTGGCCTTTGTCGATGTGCACATCGGCATCGTCGCGGCGGTGATCGGCGTGTGCACCTTCGGCATGGTCACCCTGGGCATCATGCTCGGTCGCGCGCTGGGAGCGATGGTCGGCAAGAGCGCTGAGATCGTCGGCGGATTGATCTTGATCGGTGTCGGCAGCGCGGTGCTCTACGAACATTTGATCAGTTGAGCTTGGCCTTCCATTGACGCTCGCCACGAGTGGCGCGATCAGCTCACTTCGCCTGAAGCAAAAGTCGCCGAACCGACCCTATCCATCTCCGCGCTGCTGGAAACGCATGCCGCGCCGCACAGCCAGTTCGAACACGCCCAGCGCCAGCGTGCCGAGCATGAACGGCAGCAGGTTGTAGGTCACCCGGTAACATATCAGCGCCATCAGCAGATCAGCCCGCGCCGGCGCGGGAAATGCGGCCAGCATGATCGCTTCGAACACGCCGATGCCGCCGGGCGTGTGGCTCAGGATGCCGGTTACCACCGCACCGACGTAGATGGGCAGAAAATCGATGAACGGCGGCGCGATCGGCGCTGGCAACAGCACGTACAAGGCACCGATCGCACCGGCCATTTCCAGGGCGCCCACCAGCATCTGCAAGGCCGCGGTGCCGGCGCTGGGAAACACCAGATGCCACTGCCACAAGCGCAGCTGGCGTGGCCGGCGCGCCAGCCACACCAGCAGGCCGAGCAAGCCCAGCGCCATCACGATGCCCGGCCCACGACCCCAGCCGGCGGCGATGCTCGGCTGCCAGCACAGCGCCGCGGTGATGCTGATCGCAAACCCCATCGCCACGCCAAGCCCCGCCAACGCCACGATGCGCGCGATGTCACCGCCGTCGATGCCCGCGGCGATATAGATTCGATAGCGCACCGCGCCGCCGGTGATCGCGTGAAAACCCAACGTGTTGGACACCGCCTGCGTCACCGCGCCCGCGAACGCCGACAGCCGCATCGAGACACGCCGACCGACCACCACGCGCGCGGCGATCACATCGAACAGCGCCAGCATCCACAGGCTGATCGCCGATGCCGCCAGCGAAGCGGCAATGCGATGCGCCGGCAATTGCGACCACGCACGCGCCACATCAGACCACGCAATCACACTTAAATAACGATGCAGCAACCAAGTCATCACTCCCAGCAGAGCTAGCGAGATCAGCCAGCCCAGCGAGCGCAACCCATGCCGCGACGCCATCGCCCGCATGGTTTTCGATGACAGGGATGATGGCGGCTGGTGAGGCGCGATGGTCATCAACTCTCCAGAGGCGGAAAAGCCACGGAGCCTAGCCGTTTTGCCCCGCGACGTCAGCCGATGGGCCTACGTGCGCGCGGCTTGTGGTAGGCATCACGTTTATGAACGCAGGCACGCGTGAATGGATATCTTCGTATCTTTTCACGAAGTGGCTTCAACCGCGCCGATACAGTTGCCAAGCATCGTCGCATCGGGCGGCGATGCCATCATTGAGACGAGAACTGTTATGAGCCAGGAACACGATATCAAAGTACTCAACGGCCTGATCGAAACCACGATTGACAGCGCCGAGGGTTACGATGAGGCGGCCAAAGACTCACAGGGCGCTCAATTTACCGGCACATTCCAGAGCCGTGCCGGCGAGCGTCGCCAGGTAGCTCGCAGCCTGCAGCAAGCCGTGTCTTCGTTGGGCGGCAAAGCCGATACCGACGGCAGCATGTTGGCCTCGGCACATCGCGCTTTTCTCAGCCTGCGCAACAGTCTGAGCAAAGGCGACACAGCGGTGGTCGACGAAGTCGAGCGCGGCGAAGACCATATCAAGCACAAGTTTGAAGACGCATTGAAAGATGCCGAACTCACCGCACCGACGCGTGCGCTGATCGAGAAGGCTTATGTCTCGGTCAAGGCGGGGCACGACCAGATGCGCGACTTGAAGCATTCGATCCACCGCTCGTAATCGCTTGTAATCGCTCGTCGGGCACGGCGCATCCGTGCTTGCACGGGCGCAGCACGGGCGGCATAGAACGGGCACTCTCTAAGGCCGACGGCATTCCGACGGCCTTTTTTTGCGGTTGATTACAGACCCTAGCGAAGTGCGCAATGGCCGCCAAGTGGGTGAGTGCCGCGTGGCCGGCTCAACCCAATAAGCCCAATAAGCGCTGACACAGCGCCCGATAAAGTTGAGGCAGGCGTTCCAGATCGGTCACCGCCACGCATTCGTCCACTTGATGGATGGTGGCGTTGACCGGGCCCAACTCGATCACCTCCGCACCCAGCGGTGCGATGAAACGGCCGTCCGAGGTGCCGCCGCCGGTGCTCTGCTCCGGCTCGATCGCGCAGTAGTCCCGGCACACCTCCAGCGCCGCCTGGCGCAGCCGTCCACCCGGCGGGGTCAGGAACGGCTCGCCCGAAAGATTCCAGGTCAATTGATAATCCAGGCCATGTTTGGCCAGGATCGCTTCGGTGCGCGCACGCAGATCCTCGGCGCGACTGGCGGTGCTGAAGCGAAAATTGAACAGCGCGCTCAAGACCCCGGGGATCACGTTGCCCGCGCCGGTGCCGGCGTTGAGATTGGATACCTGGAACGAGGTTGGCGGGAAGTCGGCGTTACCCGCGTCCCAATGCTCGGCCGCCAGTTCGGCCAGCGCGGGTGCGAAACGATGGATCGGGTTGCTGGCCTGCTCCGGATAGGCCACATGCCCTTGCACCCCACGCACACTCAGCGTGCCGGACAGCGAGCCACGCCGCCCAACCCGAATCAGATCACCCAGCCTCGTCTTGGACGAGGGCTCACCCACCACGCACCAATCGATGCGTTCATCCGTGGCCCGAAAATGCTCGGCCACGCGGCGCACACCGTCGAGGTTGGTCGGACCTTCCTCGTCGCTGGTCAACAACAGCCCGACCCGGCCGGCGTGATCAGGCTCGGTCGCGACAAACTCCTCCAACGCGATCACCATCGCCGCCACCGAGCCTTTCATGTCGGCCGCGCCACGGCCGTATAGAAGGCCATCTCGAATCGTCGGCTGGAACGGTGGACTCTGCCACGCCGCCTCCGGGCCGCTCGGTACTACGTCGGTATGACCGAGAAAAGCCAACGTGGCGCCACCCGTGCCGTGCGTGGCCCACAGATTGTCCACCTCACCGTAGCGCAGTCGTTGCACGCTGAAGCCGGCGCGATCCAGCCGCGCGGCGATCAATGCCTGGCAACCGGCGTCCTCAGGCGTGACCGACCGGCGCGCGATCAAATCCAGGGTAAGTTCGAGTACGGCAGACATCAGAATTCCTCGCCAGCGACGGCTTTGCGGTTACGGTGAGAAAACGCGTGACGGACGTATCGCCCACCACTCAGCCAGACAGTTGCACGCCCAGCAGGTGACCCAGGGTATAGGTGATCGAGGCGGCCACCAGGGTAATCCCCAGCTGGCGCGCCACTGAAAACAACATGCTGCGTCCGGTGAACAGCGATGTGGCCATGCCGACCACGCTCAAGGCCACCGCGGTGGCCAGCACGCCGCTGATCATCGCCTCATGCCCGTGCAGAAATAAATAAGGTGCCACCGGAAAAAACGCGCCGGCCGCGAACATGCAGAACGACGAGACCGCCGCGCCGTAAGCCGATCCGCCCAACTCACCCGGATCGATGCCTAGATCTTCGCGCACCACGGTGTCCAGCGCCGCCTGCGGGTTTTCCACCAGATGTGCCGCCAGCTTCTCGGCCGAGCCGCTGTCCAGCCCCTTGGCCTGATACAGCTCAGTCAAATGCGCGACGCCGCGATCGGGCACGATCGCCAAACGTTCGGCGCGTGCGCGGATCTGCGCTTGATAAAACTCGCGCGAACTGTTGACCGACAGCCACTCGCCCAGCGCCATCGAACAAGCCCCGGCAACCAGCCCCGCCATACCGGCCAGCAGCACCGAATGATCGCTGCTGGCGGCGCCTGCCATACCCATCACCAGGCTGACGTTGGACACCAACCCGTCGTTGACGCCCAGCACCGCCGCACGCAAATTGTTGCCACCACCACTGTGCCGACCGGCGCGCGGCAAGTTCGGCACACCCGTCGGAATGCCCACCGGCACCCCGCCCACCGGCGCGGCATCGGCCTCATCGGCATGCGGCAAGCGAACCACGCTGGGCACCACGAAATCGGTACCGAAGCGACGCGCCAACCACAGCAGGGTGTGGATACGCAAACTGATTCTTTCTGGCGGCAGGGCTTCGCCGGTCTGGATCAGTCGTTGGTCCCAGAAGCGGGCATGCGCCCGCTCGGCCGCCGCCATGCGTTGGTAGGTGCGCGCCAGCTCCGCATCGCGCGCCAGGTCGGACAGCCTCGCGTAAAGCATCGCGTGATCGCGCTCGATACGCAGATTGGCGCGGAAATGCGCCGGCGTGCCGACCCCGCGCTT
>JBEVMS010000147.1:0-4621 GCA_040508515.1 Dyella sp.
GCCATATCGGCATCACCGGCTGGATCTGCGACGAACGCCGCGGCACCCATCTGCGCCAACTGGTGCGTGAGATTCCCGCCGACCGGCTGATGATCGAAACCGACGCGCCCTACCTGCTGCCGCGCACGGTGCGACCGCAGCCGGCGCATCGGCGCAACGAGCCGATGTACCTGCGGCATATCTGCGAGGAAATCGCGCGCGATCGCGGTGAACCGGTCGAGCTAACAGCAGCCAACAGCACGGCCACCGCCGCGCGCTTTTTCGGGCTGACGTGAGCGCCTGACACAGGTTCGATCGGACACACGACGGTGAGCCGCCACCATCGGGCGGCCATCACGATCTTTCGCAGCAACGGCGTGGGCGCGAGCTAAGACGCGCGCGTTACCGCTGGAGCATGCGCGTCGCCCCTGGCGCCAAGCCATCCAGCGCGTAGTCGCCAATCCGCACGCGGATCAGGCGCAGGGTGGGAAAACCCACCGCCGCGGTCATCCGGCGTACCTGCCGATTGCGCCCTTCGCGCAAGGTGATCGACAGCCAACTGGTGGGAATGCTTTTGCGAAAGCGCACCGGCGGATCGCGCGGCCACAACCAGTCAGGCTCAACGACCCGCTCGGCGCCGGCCGGCAGGGTCGGACCGTCGTTGAGCAGCACGCCATGGCGCAGCGCGACGATCGCCTCGTCGCTTACCGCGCCATCGACCTGCACCAGATAGGTCTTGGCCTGTTTATGCCGCGGATCGGTCAGACGGTGCGCCAGCGCACCGTCGTCCGTCAGCAGCAGCAAGCCTTCGCTGTCATGGTCCAGACGTCCAGCCGGATAGACGTCTTTTTGCTCGACATAGCCGGCCAGGGTTGGCCGGTCGCCGTCAGCGGTGAACTGGCAAAGCACCCCGTAAGGCTTGTTGAGCGCAAGCAGCATCGCAACGCATCAAGGCGTCGCAGCGGGCTTGACGAAGCGCAGGGTCATCCGATCGGATTCGCCGATCGCCTGATACTTGGCCTTGTCCTGATCGCCCAACGCATAGGTCGGCGGCAGCGTCCAGACACCCTTGGGATAGTCCTTGGTGTCCTTGGGGTTAGCGTTGATCTCGCTGCTGCCCTCAAGCTTGAAGCCTGCATCGGTGGCCAGCTTGATCACATCGTCGGTGCGCAGGTAGCCGCTGTCCTTAACATCGGTATCCGTACCGGCGCGGTGATCCACCACGCCCAGCACGCCACCCGGCTTGAGCACCGCGAAGAACGCCTTGAACATCGCCGACGCGGTGCCGTCGTCGGTCCAGTTGTGCACGTTGCGGAAGGTCAGCACACGATCGGCCGAGGCGGCCGGTCCCAACACCGGCGCTTTGGCGTCGATCTCGACGATGCGCGCCTTGCCGTAATGCGCAGGATCGGCGGAGAACTTGTGCTTGAGCGCGGCCACCGAACGCTCGCCGCCCGCACTGGAGGGCTTGAACAGTGCCGCCACGTATTGGCCGTGATCGTTCAGCAGCGGCCCCAGGATCTCGCTGTACCAGCCGCCGCCGGGAACGATCTCGATCACCGTCTGCTCCGGCTGCACGCCGAAGAACGTCAGCGTCGCGGCGGGATGGCGGTAGACATCGCGCGCGCGGTTGTTCGGCAGGCGCCAGCTCCCGGCGATCGCCGCATCCAGCGCGCCCTGCGCGGTGCCAGCCGAACCGGAACCGGTGGCGTTCGGAGCGGACTGCGCCCACGCGGGCGCGGCGAGCGCGGCGCAGAGCAGCAACGTAGCAATGGCGGCACGGGCATGGGTCATGGCGATCTCCAGTGGTGGGTCAAGGCTGCGCAGGCTAGCACGCTTGCCCTGCGCCGCAGCGTGCCTCCTGCGCGCTTCAGAACGGCCGCGGACAAACCGACTGCAAGCCGTCGATATGCTCGTGCAGGTCCGGCGCGATGCCTTGCCACATCGGGTCGAGAATGAAGTCGATGCCTTCGTAGCGGGCCAGCTTGGCGGCGGGAATGAAATCGGCATCCCCGGCGACCAGGATGATCTGGTCGACCAGCTTCTTGTAGGTCAGCGCGGCGATGTCGATGCCGATCTTCATATCGACCTGGGTCTGGCGCATGTCCGGCTCGAAGTGCTCGTCGCCGAGGTTCTCCCAGGTCAGTTGGCCCTCGCGCAGCTGCTGATAGGCGTGCCGCTTGAGCTGCCATTCGCCGCGTTCGGCCAGCCGGCCCAAGCGCAAGGCCATTTTGCGCTGGCGTCGCAGCTGGTCGTGCAGGTCGCGCCGGAACGCCGCCGCGCCGGTACGCGAAAAATCGATGCTGTCGCCGCTGATCGGTTTGACGAAGCTTTTTTCCAGCGGCGGGCAATCGTAGAAAAAGATGCGGTACAGCGATTCCCGCGGGCGATCGACGGCTTTGAGATGTTCCAGTGCCATGCCGAAGACGGTCTTGGCCACGGTACGGGCATCGTTGGCATCGCGCTCGCCCCATACCTTGCGGTAGCGGGCAAGAAAGAAGGCGCCGTCGACTAAAATGGCGGTGCGGTTCATAAGATATCTCGATAGGTAGTCAGGCAATCATGGCTGAGCCGTGCGGCGCCCAGCCAGGTATTGCAGCGGTGGACCGGCGTCAGGTCAAGCTGCGGCGGCGCCTCCCGTGGTCCTGAGTTCAGCTAGGCTCCGGGCTGCATGCGCCAGGCTGTTGCAGCGCATCGCCCAGCGTTTCCAAGCCGATCGTATAAAGCCGGCGCAACTGGCCGCGAGCGACGTGCGTGCTTACCCCCAACGGCTCGAACACCGCCGACCAACTGACCAGGCACCCATCATCGCGGCCCTGCACCTGCAAGATCGCGCGGCAATCGTGCAACGGCAGCGCGCCATCGACCATGGCATAGATGTAACGATGCGCCGGGTCGTTGCGTGTCTCCAGCCGCTCCACCACCCGGCTGCCGTCGTGGAAATGCAGCGTGCGGATGCGTCCTTCCCAGGACAGGTCCAGCCGTTGCACCAGCGGATGCCAGCGATGCAGGCCGCCGAAGTCGCCAATCAGCGCCCAGACCGTGTCGGCCGGGTAATCCAACGCGCGCTCAACTCGCAGCTTGCTCATGGTGTGCACTCCGTGGTGCCGGACTCGCAACCGCAACCCGGTACAACGTAGGCAAGTCCCAGGCCAACGCACGCGCGGCGATCTGGCGCGCGCGACGGCATTGCCGGCGGCACCGGTTGTTGCGGTTCTGGCGCAATCGCGGGTGACATACCGCGCCACATGCTGCACTGCGGTTTGCGCCATCGTCGGCGCAGCGCCATGCTTGCCTGGTACGGCTAGACGGGGCCTCGCCGCGCGCAGTACAGCATCCTGGGGAGAATGCCGCCGCTATCGCCCGTTACCGCAACGGAGGCAGCAATGCACGTTTCGTCAATGACTGACACCTTGTCGCGTACCGCCCGGTTGTTGCACGAACGACTTGGCAGCGAGCACGTCGCCGCGCACGTGCTCACCTCGTGGCAGCGCTGCCTGGACGATTTCGGCACCGAGCCGGATACCCGTCGGGAAACCCCGGTGCTGGACGCGGCCGCGCTGCGCCAGCGCCAGCAAAGCTTTGGCAGCCTGCTACAGGTGGCCAGAGCGGAGATGGAAAACCTCTACCAGCAGATCGCCGGCTCCGGCTACGCGGTGATCCTCAGCGACGCCGAAGCGGTGATTCTTAGCGCGATCACCGATCCCAGTCTCAGGCGGGAGTTCCGCCAATCGGGCTTGCGCGCGGGCGCGGTGTGGAGCGAGCGCTACGAGGGCACCAACGGCCTGGGCACCTGCCTGGCCGAGGACGGCCCGGTAACGGTGCACAAGGGCGAGCATTTTCGCCGCTTCAATACCGAACTGTCGTGCTCCGGCGCACCGGTACGCGGTATCCAAGGCGAAGTGCTGGGCGTATTGGACGCCTCCAGCGTCAACTCGACCGATACCCGCCTGATCCAGTGCCACACCATGGCGCTGGTCAGCATGTCGGCGCACCTGATTTCGCGCTGCCACTTCCTGCGCGAGTTGAGCCACGCCTGGGTGCTGCGTTTTCATTCGCGCTCGGAGTTCGTTGGCCTGCTGCATGAGGCGTTGCTGGCGGTGGATCTTCACGGCCACGTGTGCGCGGTCAACGAAAGCGCCTTGAGCCAACTGGGCATCGCGCGCGACCAACTGGTCGGCAAGCCGCTGCAAGCGATCTTTCCGTTCGATCTGGCGCAATTGCAGCAGCGCGCGAGCAGTGAGCACGCCATGTTGTGGCCGATCCGCGACATCGCCTACGGCCGGCGGTTTTTTGCGATGGTGCGCGCACCGGTCGGCAGCGTGCGCAGCGTCGGCGTCACGGCGATCAGCGATCCCTGCCTGGGCGTCCCGCCGCGCCGGCATATCGGCAGCGATCCGCGCATGCAGCACAACATCAATTGCGGGCGTCAGCTGTTCGGCCGGCGCGTACCGATTCTGCTGCAAGGCGCCACCGGGACCGGCAAGGAAGCCTTTGCCAAGGCCCTGCATCTCGCTAGCGGCTGGGCCGACAAACCCTTCGTGGCGATCAATTGCGCGGCCATTCCCGAGGCGTTGATCGAAAGCGAGCTGTTCGGCTATACCCGCGGCGCGTTTACCGACGCGGCGCGCGAAGGCCACCA
>JBEVMS010000198.1:0-6895 GCA_040508515.1 Dyella sp.
AGCAATTGCTTGATCAACAGCATCAGTGGGAGCACCAGCAAAAGAATGGCGATGCCGGCCAAACCGCCACCCCTGCGGCCGGAGCCGCAGTGACAGCACCCGCGAGCGGTACGGCGGCGCCTGCTGCGATGCCGTAATCGCCCATCGCGACGACGCGCACAAAAAAGGCCGCTCGCGGCCTTTTTTGTGGCTCGATCAGGCCGCGCAGCGACCCGTTACCATCCGCCGACGCGGCACTGACTTAGGCGATCAGCGACTGAACCTCGCAAACCCGCGCCAACGCCATCAGACCGGCCGGCGGGTGAGTCACGCGAACCGCCTGGCCACGCCCGCTGGCTTGTGCCAACACGGCCAGCACGCAAGCCAGGCCAGCGCTGTCGCAGATCCGTACTGCGGCGAGATCAAGTTGACTGCGCGCACCTTGGCGCAGTTCTAAATCGATCGCCGACAGCGCCTCGCGCGCGGTGCCGAAGGTCAGCACGCCGCTGACCTGCACCGTGTCGGCCTGCGTGGCGCTAAGCTGGAAGCTGGCAGCCTTCATTACTGACCGCCGCCGGCCTTGGCGTCCTGTTCCATCGACTTGAGTGCCGAGTCACCCTGGGTTTCCAAGTTGGTGATCAGCTTGTCGATGCCCACCTTGCGGATCTCCGCATCGACCTGATTGCGGTAGTTGGTGACGTAGGAAATGCCTTCGATGATCACATCGTAGGCCTTCCATTGGCCATCGCGAGTTTTGCGGAACGCATAATCGACCGCCACAGTCTTGTTATCGCTGAGCACGACCTGGGTGCGCACCACGGTACGCTGATCGTTGAGGTCGCCACTGAAGGGCAGCACCTTGACGCTGCCTCGGGTGTAATTGAGCAGGCCCTGCGCATAGCGATGCGTGATCGAGTCGTAGAAGGCCTTGGCGAAACGTTCGCGCTGTTCCGGCGAGGCCTCGCGCGCATGCATGCCCAGCACCAGGATCGAGGCGTAATCGATATCGAAATGCGGCAACAGGATCTTGTCGATGATCGAGACCAGCTTGTCCTTGTTGTTCTGCAACTCCTGACGATGACCATCCAGAGCAGCACCGAGCTGGTCGGCGATGCTCTGCACGATCTGCACCGGGGCCTGGGCGGCGGCCGCTTGCTGGGCGGGCGCGTCCTGAGCCAGCAGCGGCGAAGCGGCCACGCTGCCGAAGGCGAAAGCAGTGGCAATAGCCAGATGGCGCAACATGGGGAAACTCCTTGAAAACATCGCGATCGGGGTGAGCCGATCAGGCGGTCGGCTTACTGCTTGCCGGCCGGAGGATTGGTGGATGGCGCGCCCTGTCCCGACTGAGCCGCCCCGCTCTTGTTGTCGCTGGGCGAACCGTTGACCAGGAACTTGCCGATCAAGTCTTCCAACTGCATCGCCGACTGGGTCAGCACCAGTTGATCGCCGTTCTTCAACGCATCGGGCGAGCCACCGGGTTGGATCGCAACATACTGGCTGCCGATCAAACCACTGGTGAACACCGCGGCGGACGAATCTTCAGGAATCTGGTTGTAGCGCTTGTCGATCGCCAGCGTCACCAGCGCGTCGAGCTGCTTGGGATCGGCCTGTACCGATTGCACCGTGCCGATCGGCACGCCGGCCATCTTCACCGGCGAGCCGGCCGAAAGCGTGCCAACGTTGGTGAAGCGTCCGGTGACCACGTAGGTACCGCCCAAGTTGTCAGCCACGCCGCCGGCGCCGAAGAAGCGCCCGATCATGTCTTCCAGCGAAGCAGACGGCTGGGTCAGATCCAGGCGCCCGCCATCGGCCACGGTTTGCTTGGCCGCACCGAACTTGATGCCTACGTACTGGTCGCCCAACAAACCGCTGGTATAGACCGAGGCGATCGAGTCGACCGGAATATCCGCATAACGCTTGTCGATCGACAGTTTCACCTCGGCCACCGGCTTGCCGGGCGCCAGCGCGATCGACTGCACCTGGCCGATGCGCACCCCGGCCACCTTGACCGGCGCGCGCTCCTTCAACTGGCCGATATTGGCGAACTCGGTATCGATGGTGTAGCTGTCGCCCTGGCTAACGTTGGCCACCGAGGTGGTCTGAGTGGCCAGGTAAGCCAGCGCGGCAAAGCCGAGCACGATGAACAAGCCGGTGCCGACCGCATAGGAGCGTCTCTGGGTCACGGAACGATCCTCAAGAGGGAAAAGGAAAATGAACGCATGGCGGCGGTCACATCAAGAAGGCGGTAAGGACGAAATCCAGCGCCAGGATGGCGATCGACGAAGACACCACCGTGCGTGTGGTGGCATAGGCCACCCCTTCGCTGGTCGGCGGCGTGGTGTAGCCCTGGAATACCGCGATCAACGACACCACCGCGCCGAACACCACGCTTTTCCAGATGATCCCGTCGACCACGTCCTGCCACAGATCTACGGTGGAGGTCATGCTCGACCAGAAGGTGCCGTTGTCGATGCCCAGCCAGGTCACCCCGACCAGATGTCCGCCGAAGATGCCCAGCGCGCAGAACACGCAGCACAGCAGCGGCATCGCGATCAGCCCGGCCAGAAAGCGCGGCGCCACTACATAGGCCAGCGGGTCGACTGCCATCATCTCCATCGCGGCGATCTGATCGGTGGCGCGCATCAAGCCGATCTCTGCGGTGATCGAGGTACCGGCGCGCCCGGCGAACAGCAGCGCGGTGACCACCGGCCCCAGCTCGCGGTAGATCGCGATCGCCACCACCGTGCCGGTGGCCGCGGTGCCGCCGAAGATCGACAGCACGTGATAAAGCTGCAACGACAGCACCATGCCTACGAACAGGCCGCAGGTCATGATGATGGTCAAACTCATCGCGCCGACGAACCACAACTGGCGCACCGTCTCGCGCGCGTGCCGCAGGCTGCGCGGCACGGCACCCAGAACCTGCAGCAGAAACAGGCCGCAGGCGCCGATCTGGCCCAGCGCCTGGGTGACCACATTGGCTTGACCGTGCTGCGGTTGAGCGCTCATGCACCACCTCGCGAAAAGCCCAGCGCCTGCGCATAATCGCCGGCGGGGTATTGGAACGGCACCGGGCCGTCGATGTCGCCCCCGAAAAACTGCCGCGTCCAGGGCGATCCGTCAGCGGCGATCGTCTTGGGATCGCCCTGCGCGACCACCTTGCCGTTGGCGATCAGGTAAATATGGTCGGCCACGTGTTTGATCGCCTCCAGTTCATGCGCCACCAGCACGCTGGTGATGCCCAGGCTCTCGTTAAGCGTGCGGATCAGTTTCAACACCTGGTTCAGCGCGATCGGGTCCAGGCCGACGAAGGGCTCGTCGTAAAGGATCAGCATCGGGTCGAACACGATCGCCCGCGCCAGCGCCACCCGGCGCGCCATGCCGCCGGACAGCTCGGTCGGCATCAGCGCCGCGGCACCGCGTAAACCGACCGCCTGCAGCTTGGTCAGCACGATATTGCGGATCAGCACTTCCGGCAGATCGGTGTGCTGACGCAGCGGAAAGGCGACATTCTCGAACACGTCGAAGTCGGTCAGCAGCGCGGAATTCTGGAATAGGTAACCGATCCGTTCGCGCAACTCGTAGAGCTTGTCGCGCGACAACGCCGCCACATTCTGGCCGTCCACCAGCACCTGCCCGGCATCGCCGCGCATCTGCCCGGTGATGTGCTTGAGCAAGGTGGTTTTGCCGGTGCCGCTGGGACCCATGATCGCGGTGATCTTGCCGCGCGGGATGTCCAAGTCCATCGCATCGAAGATGGTCTTGCCGTTGAGTACCGTGGTCAGGCCACGGACCTGCACCAGGGCACGCTCATCGGGCGGGACACTTGCGGGATCGGTCATGGACGGCACGCCCTGGGAAAGATGGCAAAGTAGCCCAAGATCGCCAGCAAGGCTACGCGAGCGAGCCGCGACGCTGGATTAAGGGACATCGCTGACAGATGGAGCCAATAGCTCGGCGATCAAGCCTTCGTGGCGCCGCCATTGCAGCGCGCTGCGCTGGCGCACCGCCTGCACGATCGCGCGCAGATCGCTCAAAGCGTCGTCGAGACGATCGTTGACGATGATGTAATCGAACTCGTGCGCGTGTGCGATTTCCTCGCGCGAGTTGTGCAGCCGCTGCTCGATCACCGCCGGCGCATCCGAACCGCGCCCGCGCAGGCGCCGTTCCAGCTCCGGCCGCGACGGCGGCAGGATGAACACGCTGACGCAGTCCGGCTTGGCGCGGCGAATTTGCTGCGCGCCCTGCCAGTCGATTTCCAGCAGCACATCGCGCCCCTGCTGCAGCAGGCCGGCGACGGTGGTGCGCGAGGTGCCGTAGAGGTTGCCGTGCACTTCGGCGTGTTCCAGGAAAATTCCCTCGGCGACTTCCCGTTCGAACTCGGCGCGCTCGACGAAGTAGTAATGCCGGCCGTACTGCTCGCCTGGCCGCGGCGGCCGGGTGGTGTGCGAGATCGACAATGAGATCGCCGGATCGCAGGCCAGCAGCGCATTGACCAAGGTGCCCTTGCCGGCACCGGAAGGCGCAGCAACCACGAACAAGGTGCCTTCGTTAGCGACGGACTCGGCGGAGGTATTCATTCGATGTTCTGCACCTGTTCGCGCATCTGTTCGATCAGCACTTTCAGATCCACCGCGGCGTTGGTGCTGCGCGCATCGATCGACTTGGAGCCGAGCGTGTTGGCCTCGCGGTTGAATTCCTGCATCAGGAAGTCCAGACGCCGACCGACCGGCTCGGGCAGCTTGAGTACGCGACGCGCTTCGGCGATATGCGTGCTCAGGCGATCGAGTTCTTCGTCCACGTCGACCCGGATCAGTTGCAGCACCAGCTCCTGCTCCAGGCGTCCGGGCTCGGCTGGCTGCTTGAGGTCGGCCAGGCGCTGCTCCAAGCGCGCGCGCAAGCCGGCGCGGATCTGCGGCATCCACTCGCGCACCTGCCCGACGATGCGCTCGATGCCGTCCAGCCGCTCCACCAGCAACGCGCCCAGCTTCGCGCCTTCGCGCTCACGGGTGGCGCTGAGTGCGTCCAGCGCCTGGTCGAGCACCTCGCGCAGCGCCGCTTGCAGCGTATCGGCGTCCAGTTCGGTCTGTTGCAGCACGCCGGGAAAACGCAGCAGCTCGGTGAATTCCACGCGCATCTGCGCGAAGTGCGGCGCGAACTGGCGCGCCAGTTCACCGAGCCTTGCCAGCAGGGTCTCGTCGAGCTGGAGGCTGTCACCGCGCCGCGCCTCACCGCGCAGACGCACGGTGACGTCCACCTTGCCGCGCGACAACTTGGCGGCGATCACCTCGCGCAGCATGCTTTCGGCGTTGCGCAATTCCTCAGGCAGGCGCGGGCTCAATTCCAGATAACGGTGATTGACCGTGCGCAGCTCGCAACTGAGCGTACCGACCGGGCCAGTGATCTCGGCGGAGGCATATGCGGTCATGCTGCGGATCATCGGCGGCCCGTGCTTTGGTTCAAGGAAAGAGCGCAATGGTAAACTGTCCTGCTTCGCCTTGCCCAACCAGGCTGTCTCAAGCCCATGAATACCACTTCCCGTCCCAGCGGCCGCGCCAGCGACCAGCTGCGTGCCGTCAGCATCGAACGCCATTACACCAAGCACGCCGAGGGATCGGTGCTGGTGAGCTTTGGCGATACCAAGGTGCTATGCACCGCCAGCATCGAGGAACGCACCCCGCCGTGGCTGCGCGGCAAGGGCGAGGGCTGGGTCACCGCCGAATACGGCATGCTGCCGCGCGCCACCTCCAGCCGTAACCAGCGCGAAGCGGCGCGTGGCGGCCAGGGCGGGCGCACGATGGAGATCCAGCGTCTGATCGGCCGCAGTCTGCGCGCTTGCGTCGATCGCCAGGCGCTGGGCGAGCGGGTGATCACACTGGACTGCGACGTGCTGCAAGCCGACGGCGGCACCCGCACCGCCGCGATCACCGGCGCCTACGTGGCCCTGGTCGATGCGGTCAGCCTGTTGATGAAGCGAGAAAATCTCAAGCGCAACCCGATCCTCGGCGCGGTCGCGGCGATTTCGGTGGGCGTCTATCGCGGCATGCCGGTGCTGGATCTGGACTACGCCGAAGATTCCGACTGCGACACCGACATGAACGTGGTAATGAACGACGGTGGCGGCTTCATCGAAATTCAGGGCACCGCCGAAGGCCACGCCTTCCGTCGCGACGAGATGGACGCGATGATGGCGCTGGCCGAAAAGGGCATCGCCGAGCTGGTGATCGCGCAGCGCGCCGCGCTGGCGCAGGGCTGAGCCGATGTCACGGGTGGTTCTGGCCAGCAGCAATCCGGGCAAGCTCAAGGAGTTCGGCGAACTCCTGGCCGACAGCGGCTTGAGCGTCATCACCCAGGCCAGCCTGGGCGTGACTGACGCGGAGGAAACCGGGCACAGCTTTGTCGAAAACGCGCTGCTCAAGGCACGCCACGCCGCGCAAGCCACCGGCCTGCCCGCGCTGGCCGACGATTCAGGCCTGTGTGTGCATGCGCTCAACGGTGCGCCCGGTCTGTATTCGGCCCGCTACGCCGGCGGCCACGGCGACAATGCCGCCAACAACGCCAAGCTGCTGGAAACACTCAGCGACACCCCGAGCGAGCAACGCGGCGCGTTCTTTATCTGCGTGCTGGTGCTGCTGCGGCATGCCGACGATCCGGCGCCGCTGATCGCCGAAGGCCGCTGGCACGGCCGCGTGCTGCCCGCGACCAGCGGTGAGCAGGGTTTCGGTTACGACCCATTGTTCCTACCCGACGGCCAGGCCGTCAGCGCCGCCGCGCTGGCGCCGAGCCTGAAGAACCAGCTCAGCCACCGCGGCCAGGCACTGACCCAGCTGCGCGCGCGCCTGGGCGAGTTGGCCTGGTAAGCCGATGGCCCTGATCGCGCCGCCGCTGTCGCTCTACGTGCATATGCCCTGGTGCG
>JBEVMS010000265.1:0-5478 GCA_040508515.1 Dyella sp.
GTAGCGCTACCAACCCGGGCAGCGAGCAACGCGCGGGAAAAACCCACGCCAACGGCGTTGGCTTGACCTGCGTTTCGCATTAAACGTCGCCAACGCTATATGGGGTTGGCGACGGCAAAACCGATCTGGCCGCCGTGAAGCGACCAGATCGTGATCTACATTACTGCAGCAACTTCAGCACTTGCTGCGGCTGCGAGTTGGCCGTGGCCAGCACCGAGATACCAGCCTGCTGCAGCACCTGCGCCTTGCTGAGGTTGGCCGTTTCCTGGGCGAAGTCCGCGTCCTGGATCGAGCTCTGCGAAGCCTGCAGGTTGGTCGACTGCGCCGACAGCGTGGCGATGGTCGACTGGAAACGGTTCTGCACCGCGCCCAGGGTGGAGTTGATCGTGCTGACCGAGGTCAGCGCCGCATCGATGCGGGCGATCAAGGCGTTGGCATCGTCCACGGAGAGTACGTCGCCGCCTTCCAGCGAACCGGAAACCGTGGTGGTCACGCCAGTACCGGAGACGGTGGCCGCGGCACCGTCTGAGCCCGAAACAGTGGCAGCGTCCGACCCAAAAATACCGGCAGTACCCGCAACACCATTGACCGAGGCGGCATCCGCCGTACCACCCTCGATCGACAAAGTGCCGGTCGAGAAGATGTTCAGGCCACCATCGGAATTGACCGCGGCGCTGACGCCGTTCAGACCCGCTGAGTTGATCGCATCGGCCACGTCCTGCGCGCTACCAGCGGTACCGGACAGGGTCACGGCATTGCCGTCGGCACCGGTGATGCTGATGGTGGACAGGTCCAAGGTGGTCGCGCCACTGGTGGTCGGATTAAAGAAGTCGCCGCTGATCGAGGCAGTCGAGATTTCCGCCACGCCGCCGACCTGGCCGGTCTGCACACCCTGGCTCAGGTTCACGTCGATCGCCTGACCCACGTTGGCACCGATCTGGAACGACAACTGACCAGCCTGGCCGTTCAAGATGTTGGTGCCGTTGAAGCTGGTCTGGTTGGCGATGCGGTTGATTTCCTGCAGACGCTGCTGGACTTCCGTGTTGATCGCCTGGCGGTCGCTGGCCTGCGAGGTGCCGTTGGCCGCCTGCACGGCCAGATCGCGGATCGCCTGCAGGTTGGAGGTCACCTGGTTGAGCGCCGAGCCGGCGGTCTGCGCCAGGTTGATCGCATCGCTGGCGTTGTTGCTGGCCTGCGCCAGACCACCGATCTGGGTCTGGAAGCGGGTGGCGATCGCGAAGCCGGCCGCGTTGTCGGCGGCGCTGTTGATCTGCAAACCCGAGGACAGGCGCTGGGTGGCCTGGGCCAGGGCGCTCTGCGATTTGGTGAGGTTGTTCTGTGCATTCAACGATGCAATGTTGGTATTGATAACCAGTGACATGGAAGTCTCCTACGGACCGAAAGCCGGTTTGTTGAGTTCTGCTCATTCCGGCGGGGCTTCCGATTTCCGGAGTACCGACCGCCTCGGATAGCTTTTCGGCGCGACAGAGAAATACTTGAGGGCTCGCATTGTGCAATCTGTGAGCCACGCCACATCCGTCAGCGGGCTATCGCCGCGGCGCGTATCCAGGGGCAAAAGTCCATCAGCGCCTTGGCATCTGCCTTGCAGGTTGGCATCCATGATCGGCACCGGGCGACAAAAAACCGTCGCCACCCGCTGTGCGTCGCATAGCGCTTCAAGCATGTGGATACAACGATGTCACCCGTTGCGGCAACACGCGATAACCAAAACACTCCTCCGCTCGCAGCGCACGAAGGCCAGACGCCTTCGCAACTCATGCATGTTCCCTTGTTGGCCGCGCGCCTGCCCGATGCCGATGTCTTGTTGCCGTACCTGCGGCGCATTGATGGCAACCGCTGGTACACCAACTTCGGCCCGCTGGTCGGCGAGTTGGAGCAGCGTCTGGCGCAAACCTTCGCTAGCAAGGCGACACCTACCGTGGTAACCGCCGCCAACGGCACCGCCGCGCTCGAACTGGCGCTGGGCGCATTGCAATTGCCTGCCGGTGCGACCGTCTTGCTGCCGGCGCTGACCTTCGTGGCCACCGCCACCGCGGTCATCCGCGCCGGTTATCGGCCGCTGATTGCCGATGTCGATCCAGATCATTGGTTGCTCACTCCTGAGCATGCGCACGCCTGGCTGGCCAATCACCGTATCGATGCGGTGATGCCGGTGGCTACCTTTGGACTGGCACAGTCGGTTACGGCGTGGGATGCGTTCTATCAGCAGACCGGCGTGCCGGTGCTGATCGATGCGGCCGGCGCGTTCGGCAATCAAGCCGCCGCACAGCATTGCCATGTGGCTTTCAGCATGCACGCCACTAAGACCTTGGCCGCCGGCGAGGGCGGCTTCGTGGTCACGCCCGATTCCTCGCTGGCTGCGCGCGTGCGCCAATTGAGCAACTTCGGCATTGATCTGGAATGCGCCAGCCAGGTGTTCACGCCCGGCTGCAATGGCAAGCTCAGCGAATACCATGCCGCGGTGGCGCACGCGGCGCTGGACCAATGGCCACACGTCAGCGCGCAGCGTCGTCAGGCGCAAGCACGCTATCTGCACTTGCTCCAGCAATACTGTCCGACGGTGCGTAGACAACCGCGCGACGACGATGGTGTCTATCCGATTATGGTGGTCGCCCTGCCCGCGCCACATCGCGCGCGCGATCTGCAAGCGCAGCTGGCCAGCGCGGGCATCCAGACCCGGCAGTGGTATTGCCCCACCCTGGATCAACACCCGGCCTTTCGCGAATTCGCCCCGGATGCGCTGCCGGTATCGCACGACCTTTCCCAGCGCCTGCTCGGGCTGCCGTTCTTTCTGGATATCAGCGCGGCGCAGATGCAGCACGTCTGCCGCACGCTGGGCCAACTGCTTGAGCAAGACCCGGCATGAGCCTGATCGATCCGGCCCAACTGGGCCTACGCCATTGCGGCCGCAACGTGCGCATCTATGCCGGCGCCAAGATCATCGGCGGCGAATTCATCAGCCTCGGCGACAACGTCATCATCGACGATTTCGTCTTCATCTACGCAACCGCTACGACCGTGATCGGCAGCCACGTGCATCTGGCGTCGTTCTGCTCGATCACCGGCGGTGGCAGCTTGCAGATGGGCGATTTCACCAACCTGTCCTCCGGCGCGCGAGTGCTTACCGGCACCGACAATTTTCACGGTAGCGGGCTGACCAATTCCACCATTCCGGCCGAGTTGCGCAAGGTGCAGCGCGCCGCCGTGACGATCGACCGCCACGCGATGATTGGTGCCAACGCCATCGTGCTGCCTGGGCTTCATGTCGGCGAAGGCGCTGCCGTGGGTGCCGGCGCGGTAGTCACGCGCGACCTGCCGCCGTGGGGCATCTATGCCGGCAACCCGGCGCGGCGACTGCGCGATCGACCCTCGCAGGCGATCCTCGCCGATGCGGAGACACTGCGCAGTCGTCACCCGTTTCAATCCACGCCCTAAGACACGCCGCCGTCAACCCGTCGCGAGTGCATGCCGCGCCGCCGCCAGCGCGCGCTGAGGCATCACCGGGCGATGCACGATCCCGGCGTTGTTCCACACTTTTAGAGACCGCGCATGAACACATTGATCCTCAACGCGCAGCTAACCCAGGCTCAGCAAAAAATGCGCCTGATGCAGCAGTTTTTCGACGAGCATGGACTGCGCGAGAAAAAGCGTCGGCGTGGCAACGATGCACAACGCCTAGAGCGGCTGCGCGCGGCGCCGGGCTATCTGGCGGCCTACGCCGAGCAGCCGCTGATCTCGATCATCATTCCCACCTATAACCGCGCGCAGATCATCATCGAACGCACCCTGCCCAGCGTGCTGGCCCAGGATTACCCGCACTGGGAACTGTTGATCGTCGGCGACTGCATGGAGGCCGAACAAGCCGCGCTGCTCAGCGAAGCAGCGCAGGCCGATCCACGCGTGCGTTTTCACAACCTCAAGCATCGGGGCAAGTACCCCGCCACACGTGGCCCGCGCTGGTATGTGGCTGGCACTACGCCGATGAATTTCGGACTGCGCGTGGCACGTGGCGCCTGGATTTCGCATCTGGACGACGACGACGAATTCCTGCCCAACCATTTGTCGGCGTTGCTGGCGACCGCGCAGGCGGGCCGTTACGAATGGGCGCACGCCAAGGTGCAATTCGTCACCGATCAAGGCGTACATCAAATGGCTGTGGGCGGCGAACTGCCCAGCCACGGGAATATCTCGCGCATCGGCAGCCTCTACCACGCCGGCCTCAAAACCTTCCGCTATAACCCCGGTTGCTGGAAGTATTTCTATCCTGGCGACTGGGACTTATGGGAGCGCCTGCTGGCGATGGGCGTGACGCATGCGCATTGCGCGCAAGTGACCGCGCTGCACCACGGCGATTATTTCCGCAGCGGCGTGCTGGATGAAAATGCCCCACCCGCGCCGATGACCCCGGCGCAGCAGCATCAAGCGTGGCTGGCAGCGCGCACGCTGGCGCCGCAGCAGCTCGAATTGCAACAACAGCGGCAAGCGACCGGTTGCCGGATCGAACTGCTGATCATCGATTCGGGCCACGATGCGGCCCCAGGGCAAGCCACGTGCCGCAGCATCGACGCGCAGCCTTATGCGCAGGTCAACGTGCAACTGATTGACGCTGTGTCGGACGCGCCGCAGGCCGCCTTGAGGTCAATCAATCAACGCGCTCAAGCCAGCGACGCAGACTGGTTCGTACTGCTGCACGCCGGCGATACCTTGACCCCGCAAGCACTCGTCCTGCTGGCCGACACGGTGACTGCGCAACCGGCGCTGATGTGCTGCTACGGCGATGAAGATGCACTGGACGCCGAGGGGCCGGCGCGTCCTATCTTCAAGCCGGATTTGAATCTGGATCTGCTGCGCAGTTATCCCTACCTGGGCCGCTCGCTGGCGATCAAGCGCGAGGCATTACTGGCGCTGGGGGGGCTGAATACTTCGCTGGGTGAGCTGGCCCACTACGACCTGGTTTTCCGGATCATCGAGAGCCACGGCCTGCACGCGGTGGGGCATATCGCCGAAGTGCTCCATCACGCCCAGCTCCCCTATGCCGCATGGCTGGGGCTGGCCTCGGCGGCCCAAACCGGCGCCGTGGTTTCGGCGCATCTGCAGCGCATGGGCGTCGCGCACGAGATGCTGCCCGGCGCGCTGCCTGGCATCAACCGCGTGCGTTACCTGCATGCGACGCAGCCGGCGGTGTCGATCATCATCCCCACGCGCGATCAGTTGCCGCTGATCAATGGCTTGATCGACAGCCTGCTGTCCAAGACCAGCTATGCCAATTACGAGTTGCTGATCGTCGACAACGACAGCCGCGATCCGGCTGCCTGCGCCTATCTCGATGGCATCGAGCGCTTGAACAATCCGCAGCTGCGCGTGGTGCGCTGGCCGCATCCGTTCAACTATTCGGCCATCAACAATTTCGCGGCGGCACAGGCGCGTGGCGAGTACCTTATTCTGCTCAACAACGAT
>JBEVMS010000287.1:0-13630 GCA_040508515.1 Dyella sp.
CAAAACAGCGCCGGCACACTCATGCTCCAGACGCGGTCGGAATAATCCAGGTGAACCAGCGCAAACCAGTCTTGCACCAGCCAGCCCAACAGGCATACCACGATTACCAGTACACGATGCTGCGGCACGCCCAGCAACAGGCGCAGTGCACGCACCGTCAAGGCGTAGGAGAGGACGATCAGCGCATTGGCTAAAACGACCGTAAGCCAGTCGTCAAGCTCACCGCGTAAACCGAACAGATACCAACCCGTGGCCTGCAGCCCCAGCGCCACGGCCCGCAGACGCAAACTACTGCCTGCGACGCCGGCGTATCTACGCGTGGCGACAAGCAGTACCAAGGCCATCAACCCGGTCTGTAGCACACCGAGCGAGGTCACCGTAGCCAGATCGATCTGCATCGACGTCCTTTGCCCTCCCCAGCCGTGTCCACACGGCCGCGCCATTCCCTAGCATAACCCTTAAGAGTATGGACGTGACCCAAAACACATTAACTCAGACAAATAGACTGAATTTTCGTAAATCATTTCAGAAAAAATATAATTCAGGCGCCATCGGACGCATGGATTGACAGCCCGCCGCGTTTCGCTACCTTCTTGGACGAAGCTCACTCGGGATCAGGGATGGCCACGCTTACTCCGTCGCTCAGCAGCTGCAAAGCACGTATGACCAGTGGCGAACGCCGCTTCGCCGAACGCCTGGAGCAGAAGCTGGAGGACGATTACCTGATCTGGTACGACGTTCCGGTTGGTCTCAAGCAACGTCGTCCGGACTTCGCCGTGTTCCATCCGCGCCGCGGCATGCTGGTGCTGGAAATCAAGGATTGGAAGGCCGAGACCATCCAGCACGCGGATCTGACGCAATTCACGCTGATTACCGAGCGTGGCCTGACCAAGCAAAACCATCCGCTGCTACAGGCTCGCGCCTGCATGCTGGAGATCAACGTGGTGCTGGAGCGCGACCCGGCGCTGCGCTACCCGCCCGGCAGCCGCTACGCCGGCAAGCTGATCATGCCGTGGGGCTTTGGCGTGGTGCTGGCCAATATCAGCCGGAAACAATTCATCGATGGCGGCCTGGACGGCGTGATTCCGTCGCACCTGGCGATCTGCCGCGATGAAATGTATGAAACCGCCGAGCCGGAGGAATTTCAGGAGCGCTTGTGGGCGATGTTCCCGCAGGTATTCCCGGTCGCGCTGAGTCTGCCGCAGATCGATCGCATCCGTTGGCACCTGTTCCCGGAGATCCGGGTCGAACCTGGCAGCGGTCAGTTCGGTCTGTTCGATACAACCAGCGAAACCAGCGCACCACTGCACATCCCGGACCTGATCAAGGTGATGGACAGCCAGCAAGAGCAGCTAGCCCGCTCGCTGGGCGACGGCCACCGGGTGATCCACGGCGTGGCCGGTTCGGGCAAGACGATGATTCTGGGTTTTCGCGCGATGCACCTGGCGCGCGAGTTGGCCAAACCCATTCTGGTGCTTTGCTACAACAAAACTCTGGCCGGCCGGCTGGAGCAACTGATCGGCGAGCGCGGACTGTCCGAGCGCATCCAGGTCTACAACTTCCACAAGTGGTGCCGGCGCATGCTCGACGCCTACCACGTCGAGTTGCCCGAAAAAGGCACCGCAAACTACTTCGACCAACTGATCGAACGCGTCATCGCCGGGGTCGAGCGCGGACAGATTCCGCGCGACCAGTACGGCGCGGTGCTGATTGACGAAGGCCACGATTTCGAGCCGGACTGGTACAAGCTGATCGTGCAGATGGTCGATCCGGCCACCAACGCCCTGCTGGTGCTCTACGACGACGCGCAAAACATCTACGGCAAGGCCGACCGACGCAAATTCACGTGGAAAGATGTCGGCGTACAGGCGCAAGGCCGCACCACCATCCTCAAGCTCAACTACCGCAACACGCTGGAGATTCTTTCAGTCGCGCGCGGTTTCGCCAACGAGCTGTTGAGCGCGCGCGACGGTGGCGAGGACGGCGTGCCGTTGATCGCCCCGCAAAGTGCCGGACGGCGCGGCGCAGTGCCCGAGCTGATCCGCGTCGGCACCGCCGCCGCCCAGCTCGATATGCTGATCGCCCAACTGCGCGAAGAGCATGAACGCGGCCGTCCCTGGTCGGACATGGCGGTGATCTTCCGCAATCAGTGGGAGGGCGAAAAACTGCACGAGGCCCTGCAGCGCGTCGACATGCCCAGCCGGCTCGCCGAGGGCAACGGCAAAAGCTCGCTGTTCGTGATCAACGATGCGGTGAAGCTGGTCACCATGCACTCCAGCAAGGGCCTGGAGTTTCCACTGGTTATCATCCCCGGCCTCGGCTCGCTGCCCAAGCCGGGCAAGGACGAGGCCGAAGAAGCGCGCCTGCTCTACGTGGCGATGACCCGAGCCACCGAGCGCCTGGTCATGATCCATCACGACGATTCGATTTTCAGCCAGCGCATCCGCGTGTCGATCAACGAGGTGATGGGACAACTCGAAGCGATTGCCTAGCGCTCTTACGAGCGTAACGTCCTCGCGACATAGGCGCTTGTAAAGGCACACCCGGTGGTCGCCGCGGCTTGGATTAAACTTGGCGCCCACTTTGTCGAGATACATCGCCCATGCGCTGGCTATTACCACTGCTTGCCTCGATCGCGCTGACCGCCTGCGGCAACCAGCCTCCCCCCTATACCGGCGGGCGCGTCGACCAGCTCAGCGTGGTCGATGAGGCCATCGGCAACGGCGCCACCGCACGGCCGGGCGATACCGTGCAGGTACGCTACACCGGCTGGCTGTACGAGCAGAAAGCCAAGGATCATCGCGGCACCAAGTTCGACAGTTCCGATGACCATCCCGGCGCGGCACCGCTGCGCTTTGCGCTGGGCACCGGCCAGGTCATCGCCGGCTGGGATCAGGGCGTGACCGGCATGCGCGTCGGCGGCAAGCGTACGTTGCTGATCCCGCCGCAGCTCGGCTACGGCGACCGCGGCGCCGGCAATGCGATTCCACCGGGCGCCTCGCTGGTTTTCGATGTCGAGTTGCAAGCGGTACTGCCACGCTAGGCGCCGGCGCCATCGCGCAAGCGGCCGCGCTGGCATTACACTCGCCGCCCCGATGTTCTATGAGATCCATGCATGCGCCGCCTACTCCGCTCCCTCGCCACCGTCGCCATGCTGTGCACCCTGGGCGGCCCCGCGCTGGCGCAAGACGCCGCTGTGAGCACGCTACAGATCATCGACCACACCATCGGTCAGGGCGCGTTGGCTCAGGCGGGCCAGACGGTCAAGGTGAACTACACCGGCTGGCTCTACGACGCCGCTGCGCCCGATCACCACGGCAAGCAGTTCGACAGCAACCTGGGCGAGGCGCCGATCAGTTTTCCGCTGGGTAACGGCGTGGTGATCGAAGGCTGGGATCAGGGCATCGACGGCATGCGCGTCGGCGGCACCCGCACTTTAATCGTGCCGGCCAAGCTCGGTTATGGCAGCCGCGGTGCCGGCGCGGATATTCCGCCGCACGCCGCGCTGGTGTTCGACGTGGAGCTGGTCGGCGTCGAAGGCAACTAAGTTTCGCCCGGCTGCGGCATGCGCACCGTGCAAGCCGCCAAAGCCAATCCAGCCGGACCCAACGTATGGCCTAGGCCCGGCAGCACGACTTCTGGCACAGTGCCGCTTCGCCAAAAGTCTTTCCGGGGATAGCGCATGCTCAATCGTTTGTGCGGCCAGTTGATGCTGGCCGCGGTGTCATTAGTGGCCGCCGCGCATGCCGCGGGTTCGGACGATGCCCACTTCGCGCGTTCGCCGACGCAGCCGATCGATCAGGGCTATACCGCCAAGATCGCGCAATACACTACCGACCCCGCATTCAACTCGGCGCTCACCGATTACCTGCCGGCCGCGCAAGGCATTCCGACCCCCGCCGCGGTACTGGGCGATATCGCCGGCGCGCCCAACTACCTGCCCTACTCGGCCGACGTCTATCGCTATTTTCGCGAATTGGCCAAAGCCAGCCCGCGCGTGCGCGTGGTTTCGATCGGCAAGAGCGAGGAAGGCCGGGAGATGATCGCGGTGGCGGTGGCCGACGAAGCGCTGCTAAAAAATCTGGACGCCAACAACGCCCGACTGGCGCAACTGTCCGATCCGCGCAGCATCGGTATGGACGACGCCAAGGCCGACGCGCTGGTGGCGCAGAGCACGCCGGTCTACTACATCACCGGCACCATCCACTCCACCGAAACCGGCGCGCCGACCGCACTGATGGAACTGGCCTACCGCCTGGCGGTGGACGATGCGCCCTACATCCAGCACATCCGCTCGCATGTGATCACCTTGATCACGCCGATCGTCGAGGCCGATGGGCGCGATCGCATGGTCGATCTCTACCGCTGGCATCGCGCGCATCCCACCGATCACTATCCGCCGCTGATGTACTGGGGCCACTACGTCGCGCACGACAACAACCGCGACGCGATGACGCTCACCCTCAACCTCACCCGTAACGTGCTTGATACCTACCTGGGCTGGCACGCTCAGGTGCTGCACGACCTGCACGAATCGGTGCCGTTCCTCTACGACAACACCGTGGGCGACGGCCCTTACAACGCGTGGATTGATCCGATCCTGGTCGGCGAATGGCAGCAGTTGGGCTGGAACAACGTGCAGCAGCTGACCAAGTTCGGCATGCCAGGCGTGTTCACCCATGGCGAATTCGATACCTGGAGTCCAGGCTATCTAATGTTCATCGCCGCCATGCACAACGGTATCAGCCGGCTCTACGAAACCTTCGGCAACGGCGGGGCGGACACCGAAAAGCGCATCCTCGACCCGGCCGAGTACCAGCGCACCTGGTACAAGCCCAACCCACCACTGCCCCAGGTGACCTGGTCGCAGCGCGACAACAACAATTACGAGCAAAGCGGCCTACTGACCGCGCTGGATTATTTCGCCGACAACGGTCAGCTGTTCCTCAAGAATTTCTACCTCAAGGCCAAGGGCTCGATCGAAAAGCCGACCAAGGGCGGCCCGGCGGCCTACGTGTTCAGCGCCAACGACAAGCGACCCGGCGCACAAGCGCAGCTATTGCACCTGCTGCAGCTTCAACACGCCGAAGTCAGCCGCACCACCGCGCCAATGACGGTGAAGGTGGACGAACCGGCCACCGACGACACCGATCAAAAAGACGCCAAGACGGCCAAACAAAAAACACGCAGCTTCCCCGCCGGCAGCTATGTGGTGCGCATGGATCAGCCTTACTCGCGCATCGCCGACGCCCTGCTTGACCGCCAATACTGGTCGCCGAAAGATCCGCAGCAGCACCCGTACGACGACACCGGCTGGTCGATGGGCGATCTGTTCAATGTCGACGTCACACGGGTCACCGACCCGGCGATACTCAGCACGCCGATGCAGCGGCTGGCCGCGCCGATCGAGGTGCCGCAGGGCCTGGCCGCGATCGACGTGAAGCCGTCCAAGCTGCCGCGCATCGCGCTGATGCATACCTGGCTGGACACCCAGACCGAAGGCTGGTGGCGCATGGCGCTGGATAAGCTCGGCGTGCACTACGACTACATCAGCACCCAGGACGCGGCTAAGATCGCCGACCTTCGGGCCAAGTACGACGTGATCCTGTTCGGCCCGATCGGCGGCGTCAGCAGCCAGCAGATCATCGACGGCCTGCCGATGTGGGGCAACCCGATGCCCTGGAAAACCACCGCACTGACGCCCAACATCGGGCGTATCGACGGCACCGACGATATCCGTCCCGGCCTGGGCGAGGCCGGCGTAGCGCACCTCAAAGCCTTCGTGCAAGACGGTGGCTTGCTGATCACCGCCGAGGACAGCGCCAAGTTCGCGATTGATACGGGTCTGGCACCCGGCGTGTCGGTGACCCCAACCGATAAGCTCAAGGTGGTCGGCAGCGTGCTGGCCGCGCGCTTCGTCGATCGCCAAAGCCCAATCGCGCAAGGCTATGCCGACGACAGCCTGGCGCTCTACAGCGCCAAGGGGCAGTCCTTCACCGTTTCCAATCAGACCATCGGCGACGACGGCTTGCCCAACGCCAAAGACCATCAGCGCCCGACCGGTCGCGGCGGCCCGGACGACATCGACACGCCCGAAGGTCGTCCTTACGTCAAGCCGCCGACCCTGCCCGAAGCCAAGCCCTGGCAGGCCTTGCCCTTGAACGAAGAGCAGGCGCGCAACAATCCTTGGCTGATTCCCGCGGCGCTGCGGCCGCGCGTGATCCTGCGCTACACCGATGCCGATCACCTGCTGATCGCCGGCCTGCTCGACGGTGGCGACGAAATCGCCGAGCGCGCCGCGGTGGTCGACGCCAGCTACGGCAAAGGCCATGTGCTGCTGTTCGCCAGCAACCCACTGTGGCGCGGCGAAACCATCGGCAGCTACCCGCTGGTGTTCAACGCGATCATGCATTACGACCAACTGGCGCCGCGCGCGGCGGCACCTTGAGCCGATCCCAGCGCCGCGCGCGATGCATGCGGCGCTGGGATGTTGAGTCGCATCAATGATGGGGCGCTGGAGTGCTCGGCGGCTTCATCATCCCGGCTCCGCGGCAAAGGCGTAAGCCCCAGCATGGCCGGGCATGCCTTGCACCACGTTCAGCACCATCTCGCGGACGGCGCCTTTCGATCGAGGCCATGACCATCACGCTGGAAATTCCCTGCCCGCAATGCACCGCGCTCAATCGCGTGCCGCATCCGCACTCCAACGGCCGAGCTGCGGACGCTGCAAATGCCGCTGTTCAAGGGCCGCCCGATCGCGGTGACTGCTGCCAATTCGATGCCGTGACCGGACGTGACGACCTACCGGTATTGGTCGATTTCTGGGCCAGTTGGTGTGGCCCATGCCGCACGTTCGCGCCGGTGTTCGAGGCCGCCGCGCGCGAGCTTGAGCCACGTTTGCGGCTGATCAAGATCGATAGCGATGCGCAGGTGCCGCTGGCCAACCGCTATGCAATCCGCTCGATCCCCACGCTGTTGCTACTGCATCGCGGCCGCTAGCTGGCGCGTCAATCCGGCGCACTCAGCGCCGGCCCGTTACGTGCCTTCATGCAGCCGCATCTGCCGCCGGCCTAAGCATCGGGGCGATGCGCCGCCGGCTCGCTACACTGACGCCACGCCACTCGGAAGTGCCATGGCTCGCCCCAACTTGACTCAGTTGATCGATTTTCTGCGCAGCACCGCCCGCGTGCTGTCGATGGAGCTGCGCCTGCTGCGATGGCACGGCGCCCGTACCTGGCTGGCACTGGAAGCGGTCAGTTCGGTGCTGCTGGCGTTGCTGCTCGCCGAACTGTTCGACATGGACGACCGCTGGTGGGTGGCGATCAGCGCCTATGTGGTGATGCGTGCGGACTGGCACACCTCCTTCAGCCGCGCGCTGCAACGCATGGCCGGTACGCTCGGCGGTGCCGTGCTCGCCGCGCTGATTGCGCCGTGGGTGGTGGAATCGATGTCGCTGTACGCGCTGAGTCTGGCGCTGGTGGCGGGTGCCGGGGTTTATCGGGCCTTGGGTTCGACGCGCAGCTACGCCTGGCTGCTGGCGACGGTCACCGCATTGTTGGTGCTGGCCGACACCCTGCACGACGCGCAGGTGCATCGAATCGCGTTGCTGCGCGTGGCCGATGTCGCCGTGGGGACATTCGCGTCGCTTAGCGTCGCCGGGTTGATCCAGTTCGGCCGTAAATACGTCCACTTAGACGGTTCAAGCGATGCAGCGGCGCCGCTCGCGCCAACGACCCCGGCAAACACGATCGATCGCCGCGACAGCGCGGTGCGCCGCCTGCGCGCCGTGCATGCCTTGCAGGGCGCGATCACCATCGCCGTACTGGCCGCGCTGGATTTCCACGGCCACTTCCGCGATTTTCCGCAAATGCTGGTAACCATCGCGGTAGTGCTGGTGATTCCGTTGGACTCGCTGGTGCGCCAGGAGGACAACCAGCACGCGGTGGCGCTGCGGATGGCCAATCGCACGCTGGGCTGTCTGCTGGCGGCGGCGTGCGCCTTCACGCTGCTGCCGTTGATCGGTGATTGGCCGATCGCGTTCCTGCTGTGCTTGTCAGCCGGGGTCTGGCTGGCCGCGCATGTGCAGGCGGGCAACCCCACCACCAGTTACATCGGTACCCAGTTCGGCATCGCTTTTCTGATGGTGTTTGTGCAGGACCAACTGTGGACGGCCCAGGTCGGCGCGGCGGCAGTGCGCTTGCTGGGCATCTTGTGCGGCGTGCTTTCGCTGGGCTTGGTGATGCTGGGCTTCGCCTGGCTGCGGCAGCGGCTCAGCCAGAAAAACGCCTGACCAAGGCCGCTATCAGGAACTGCACGACAGCATCGAGCAGCCGGCCCGCTGACGCGCCCAGTCCGGGCGCTTGCCAGCGAACGCCTCGCGCCCTGGCTGCTCGTCGTAAGGACGGCGCATCACTTCCAGCAGTTCCTCCACCCCGCCCATATCGCCCTGCTCGGCACGATCGATCACTTGCTGCGCCAGATAATTGCGCAGCACAAAACGCGGATTGGCCAGGCGCATGCGCTCGCGACGTTGCTGCGGCGGCATGGTTTCATCAGCCAGCCGGGCCGCGTAGCGCGTCAGCCATTGCATCAATGACGCGGCATGCGCCTCTTGTTTGGCCGGATCGTAGAACGCCGCCAGCAACGCCGGGCTAGGCGTCGGCGTGTGCGGATCGAAATCCAGCAGGGCGCGATAGAACAAGGTCATGTCGACCTCGGCAGCCGCCAGCAAGGTTTGCAGGTCGGCCGGTAGCGCATCGTCTTCCACCCGCAGTTCAGCCAGTCCCAGCTTGGCCGCGCTGTGCTGGCGATCGGCGCTGGCGAAGCTGGCCGCATACCAGTCCAGCCCGGCCTGCAACGGCGCCACCTCACCAAACAGCGGCGCCAGCGCGGCGGCCAAGCGTGACAGATTCCACCAGGCCACCTGCGGCTGCTGGCCAAAGCGATAGCGGCGCCGGCCTGCATCGGTGGTGTTGGGCGTCCAATCCGGATCGTAGTTGTCGACCCAGCCATACGGACCGTAGTCGATGGTCAGGCCCAGGATCGACATGTTGTCGGTGTTCATCACGCCGTGCACGAAACCCACCCGCATCCAGTGCGCCACCATCTGCGCAGTGCGTTCGCAGACCGTGCCGAACCATTCGGCATACAAGGTTTCGCCGCTGCCACTGAGCTGTGGGAAGTCGCGCGCGATGGTGAAGTCGACCAATTGCTTGAGCAGACCCATATCGCCGCGCGAGGCGGGCAACTCGAAATTGCCGAAGCGGATGAACGAAGGCGCCACCCGGCAGACGATTGCACCCGCTTCTTCACGCGGATGACCGTCGTAGAACATGTCGCGCAGTACTGTCTCGCCGGTGCCGACCAGGCTCAGCGCGCGCGTGGTCGGCACGCCCAGGTGATGCATCGCTTCGCTACACAGGAACTCGCGGATCGACGAACGCAGCACCGCGCGGCCGTCGGCGCCACGCGAGTACGGCGTGCGTCCAGCACCTTTGAGTTGCAATTCCCAGCGCTCGCCGGCGGCATTGATCACCTCGCCCAGCGCGATCGCGCGGCCGTCGCCAAGTTGGCCGGCCCACTGGCCGAATTGGTGACCGCCGTAGTTGGCCGCGTAAGGTTGCATGCCTTCCAGCAGCCCATTGCCGCCCAGGGCTTGGACCAGTCGCGGCGCGCGCAGATCGGCTGGCGTCAGATCAAGCAGATCGGCAACTTCGGCCGAGTACGCCAGCAGCCGCGGCGCCGCCACCGCACTGGGCTGGGTCAACGAATACAACGCACCTTCGACCTGGCGCGGACCCGTCGCACCACTGTACTCACCCGGCAGTTCGCGGACGAAACGGTTATCGAAACGCAGTTGATGCATGGCGGATTGGCTGAGGGATGATCCAAAGCAGATGCGGGCGGATTAGCCTCACGCAAGCGCGCCGGCCAGACGTCACCCCGTGCACTAACGCCAGTTCGGGCCGTGCGACAAGCTCACGAACCGGTCAACGCCATCAAGGTACCGAGCGCGGAGATCCGGTAGGCCAGGGTTTGCCCCGCCGACGCACTGGTTTGCACATCCTGAGTGACCGGCATGCAGGCGCCTGAGGTACGCAAGCTCAACTGATGCTGCCCTGTATCCAATGGCAACGACACCTGCTCGCCTTGTTCCAGTTGCACCACCATCCTGCCGTCAACATACAGCTGGCTGGAGCATCCCCCGCCGAACAAACCGCTATCGCGCACCAGCGTCAGCGACGTCGCCGCATCTGTGGGCGATGGCGCTGTCAGCGGCACGAATACTCGGCTAGACACCACCTGGCGCGCCGGCAGATCGCGATGGTCGAGGTGGGCGCAGCCACTCAAGGCAAGGGTCACTACGGCAAAGGCGCAAGGGATTTTCATCGTCGTCATTCCATTATCGGGCCGATGCGAGTGTGTCGATCGGCGTGTTGCATCGCTGTGAATCACGATCGCAAACTCGATCGGACGCCCGAATAAGGCTCAGGAGCCCCGGCTACACCACGCGCATTAAGGACATGACGCCACGCAGATTCGCCCAGGCTTTAGCGTAGCGAACATGCTCGTTGGCATGACCTACGGCCCTGGGCGACAGGTCGTTCAGATCAGCTCGTCGTCACCCAGTTCGCGCCAACTGCCATCGAGATCCTGCACCTGCACCGGTGGATACTCACGGCCCCACGCGCGGACCAGCTTGGAGCGCATCGCCACGGCGGCACGCACGGCGTCATCACGGCTGCTGAAGGTGCCCACGCGAGCCACTTCGCGGCGAACGATCCAGGGCGTATCCACGCTGTAGGGTACAAACAACCGAACAACTTGCGAATCCATGACGGTCTCCCTCGGGATTGGCTGGGTCATGTGCCGTACCCTCGCTATCCGGACTGCGAGGCCATCCGAAGACGGGTAGCCACCGTGAGGCGACATGGCCCGAGTTTGGCAGATCAAGATGACCGCCAAAAGCCTATCTATGCGCGTTTACGGCAGGTAATTCATCACGAGCTCACGTTTTCGTTACGGCGGTAACTGGCTTTAAAGTTCCCGCACGATGCGAATGCCGACGCGACCGCTGCGCAGATTGCCATCGGCGCCTTGCCGGTAAGCGGAGCGCTCCTGGGTTGGCGAGCTACCCCACGAGCCGCCGCGAATCACACGTAACCGGCAACCGGGATTGACCCACGCACTGCCATCGCGTGGAGCGAGGTTGTAGTTATCGTGCCAACAGTCGTATGTCCAGGCTGAAACATTGCCATTGATGTCGTACAACCCGAACGGGTTAGCCTGGAAGCTCATTACCGGCGCCGTACCCCAATAACCGTCGGCGTAATCTTTGAAGGCGTGGCTCCAACGTCGCCCGCTGGGTGAGCGATCACGCGCGCCGGTGAGGTTTTCCACCTTGCTGCGCGGCACCCCATCGCCCCACCAGTAGCGCGAGGTGGTTCCGGCACGCAGGGCATATTCGAACTCAGCCTCGCTGGGCAACCGATAGCGCAGGCCGGTGCGCTGACTGAGCCAATCGCTGTAAGCCTTGGCATCGTTCCAGGAGACGTTGACTACCGGCAGCGCATCGTCGGCGCGATGGCCTGCGTAGTCGTCCTGCCAACTGGCGCCGCTGGCGTCGCGCATGCTGCCGCTGCGTTCATCGTAGACACTGGCGCCGCCGAGCTTGAGCGAGTCGGGCCGATAGCCGCTGGCGCGCACGAATTCGCGGAACTGCGCCACGGTGATCGCTGTGCGCGAGATGGCAATCCCCTTGGCCAGCGTCACCAGATGCTGCGGCAATTCGGCCTCGCTGCTATCGCTTTCGCCGCTGGGAGCGCCCATCGAGAAACTGCCCGTGGGAATCACCACCATCGGCGGCGTCTGGCCAGGCATGTCCACATAGCGGTCGGAAAACACCTGGCCCGGCTTATAGCTGGCATACAAGCGTGCATTGACCAGCCGATCCTCGAAATCCTGCAATCCCTGCACTTGCGGACTGATCACGTCGGCTTGCTTGGCCAACTGCTGGGCCAGCGCCTGATTGCCGGAATCCAGGGCTGAGCGCGCCTGCGCCAATATGCCAAGCGCGCGTTGACGTCGAAGATCGCCCACTCGCTGGTGGACATCCAGCCATTGCGGCGTATTGGGCTCGATCGTGGCCGCTTCGGCCAAGGCCTTGTCGGCGGCCTCGTAGTTATTTTGCGCCACGGCGGCCAGCGCCCGATCAAGTGCTACGCGCTGCACTTGCTGCACGCCCTGTTGAGCCACCACGTTGGAAGGATCCAACTGCTGCACCTGGCGGTAAATCTCCAAGGCATTGTCGCCGACAGGCCTTTCCGCCCTGCCTTGCTGCAACAAAGCGGCCGCTCGCGCCAACATCGGACCAACCTTCTGCAGCGTAGCCAGGCGGCCTTGCAAGCGCGCCACATCGCTGGCGCTATCGGGCAACGACTTGAGCTCCGCCAGTCGACTGGCGACATCCTCGGCGATACCCAGCGCCAGCGCCTGCTCCGTCGCCACCACCAGGCGCGTGCGGACGTCATACAGACCACGCGCGGCACGGCGGCTATCGGGTTTGTCTTTCAACGCCTGCGCAAAAAGCGTTGCCGCGCTGCCCGGCTGCCCGACCAAATCGCCCTCATCCAACGCCTGATCCGCGCGCTTGAGCACGGCCTCGACCTGTGGCGTATCGGCGCTTTTTTGCTCCGGCAGATCAGCATCACGCGCGGCCGCGCGGCGCTCGGCGATCACCCGTGTGGAGGCCATGATCAAAGGCGGCCCAGCCTCCAATTCATTGGCAATGCGCAGCGCCGCCGCATTGGTGGTGCTAGTCACCACCGCCGGCCCGGCCCCCGGCAACGCCGCACGGCGCTGCGCGATTTCGACCGGGTCGACATGAAACATTCGCGGGAAAAAGTGATAGCTCAACGCCGACGCCAGCACCAGCACGCCGAGAATGCCGCCCAAGCTGCGCTGACGGCTGACGGTTTGCGTGCTTGGCATGGTTGGGGAGTCCTGTGGCAGCCTGCTATCTTGCAACGATAACCCTAGGCAATTGCCGATGACAGGGCCATCGTGTCCGATCGCGCCCGCTCATCCCCGAGGAATACTGCATGCCCCTCCCCGTTACGGCGCCCGACGCCGCATGGATCGACAACCGCGCCGCGCTGGACGAGTGGCTCGCCGCCGTCCCCGCCGGCAGCCTGATCGGGCTCGATACCGAGTTCATGCGTCGCAATACCTTCTATCCGCAACTGGCCTTGCTGCAATTGGGCTGGGAAAAGCATTACGCGCTGGTCGACCCGCTTGCCTGTCATATCGGCAACGGCCTGCTGACCAGCCTCGGTCAGGCCAGCACGATCACCGTGATGCACAGCGCCAGCGAAGACCTTGAGGCGCTGTCCGCTCACCTGCCCGACGGCCCAGGCACCTTGTTCGATACCCAGATAGCCGCCGCCTTCGCCGGCATGGGGTTGGGCATCAGCTACCGCGCGCTGGTCGCCGAATTGGTCGGCGATGAGCTGGACAAGGGCGAAACCCGCTCGGACTGGTTGCAGCGGCCGTTAACCGAGTCGCAGCGCAACTACGCCACGCTGGATGTGGTGCATCTCAAAGCGATCCACCACCAACTGGCCGAACGCCT
>JBEVMS010000024.1:0-8391 GCA_040508515.1 Dyella sp.
GTCCGGCGAGGCGCAGCAGCCGCTGGGTGCCGCCGAAACCGGGGATCAGGCCAAGATTGATCTCCGGTTGGCCCAGCTTGGCTTTCTCGCTGGCGATGCGCAGATGACAGGCCATCGCCAGTTCCATGCCGCCACCGAGCGCAAAGCCCTGGATGCGCGCGATGACGGGCTTGCGCAGTCCTTCGATGGTCGACATCAAACGCTGTCCGGTGCGCGAGAACGTCAGTGCTTGCTGCGGCGCATAGGCTTGCATCTGCGCGATATCGGCGCCAGCAACGAATGCCTTGTCGCCGGCGCCGCCAAGCACGACGACCCGAATCGCGTCGTCCTGTGCGGCTTGGTCGAAGGCCAGGGTCAATTCGTTGAGCGTGGCAAGATCCAGCGCATTGAGCTTGTCGGCGCGATTGACGATGATGCGTCGCACGGCGCCGCAGTCGGCAAGTTCCAGATTGCGATAGCCCATGGTTTGAAACTCAGCGATAAAGAGTCCGTGATGGTAGCAGCGGGAACCTTTTTATCCCTTTGTTTTCTCAGCCTGTGGACGCTGGCCACTGCCAGCGACGCTGCAAGACAGACGCAGACCGCTTAGGATGACACCCTTGTCGAAAGTGCGAGGACTGGCTCAAGTAGTCGCGATGGAGAAAGGCATGACACGACTGCGTTGGCTAGCGCTGACGGCCTGGATTTTCACGACGGGCGCACTCGCCCAACAGGCCGCGGGGCCAGGACCCGGCCCGGTCGCCGCCACGGCGCCGCCACCGAAGGCCGCCCCGCTGGATCAGCGCAAGCTGTCCTACGCGATTGGCTACAAGATGGGTGCCCAGTTGACGGAAGGGTTGCCGCCGCTGGACTTGCCCGTTTTGCTCAAGGCCATCGAGGACGCCTACGCCAAGCGCGCGCCGAGCGTGTCCATGCAGGACATCCATACCCAGCTTGGCAGTCTGGACAGTTACATGCGCCAGCAGGCCAAGGCCGAGTTTCAACGCATAGCCGCGGCCAATGCGCGCAAAAGCGCCGCCTATCTGGCGAGCAATCGCGAGCAGAGTGGCGTGGTGCAACTGCCCTCGGGTATCCAGTACAGCGTGATCAAGCGCGGCGACGGCGATGAGTCACCGACGGTCAGCAGCACGGTCACCGCCAATTATCGCGGCATGCTGGTCGATGGCACCGAGTTCGACAGTTCCTGGGCGCATGGCGCGCCGGTGAGTTTTACCGTCAACAAGGTCATTCGTGGCTGGCAGGACGTAATCCCGCGCATGCACGTGGGCGATCGATGGCGCGTGGTGATTCCTTCGCAACTGGCCTATGGCGAATACGGCCAGCCGCCGCGGATCGGCCCCAACGAGGCGCTGGTGTTTGAAATCGAGCTGCTCAGCATCAACCAGCCGTGACGTGGCGCCGTTCGTCCTGCCGTCAGCGCCTTTGCGCTAGCATGGCCAAGTTATGAGTACCCCCCCGCCACTATCCACCGCTGTGTTGTCGCCGTGCACCGGGATTTGCCGGTTGGATGTGCGCGGCTATTGCGAAGGTTGCCTGCGTACCGGCGCGGAGATCGCCCATTGGCGCCATCTCAGCGATGCCGAACGGCTGCACTACATGCAGCAGATTCTGCCCGCGCGAAGCGTGCGCTGATGGCGGCCAGCATGCCCTTGGGCAGTGATGGCGCGATCGATATGATGGCCGCACTGCGACCGCTGCACGAGCCGCCGCAGGCACCGGGGTGGAACCATGCCGAAATGGCAGAAATATTGGGCGACGCCCCGCGACGCCCCGCTGCGGTGTTGCTGGGGCTGCGCGATGGCGTACAGCCCAGGCTGGTGCTCACCGTGCGCACCGACCATCTGCAATCGCACGCCGGTCAGGTAGCGTTTCCCGGCGGCGGGATCGAGCCGCACGATGCCGATGCGCTGGCCGCCGCGCTGCGGGAGAGTGAGGAGGAAATCGGGCTGGATCGCCGCCTGGTCACGCCGCTGGGTTATCTGGATTGTTTCGAGACGATCAGCGGTTATTCGATCACTCCGGTAGTGGCGCGCATCGACGCCCAGGCGCGCCTGTTTCCAGCGCCGGGCGAGGTGGCTGAGGTATTCGAGGTGCCGCTGGCGTTCTTTTTCGATCCGGCCAACCTGCGCCGCTATCAGATGGACTATCGCGGCCATCCGCGCGCGATGGTCGAATTCGTGCACGGTGGCCACCGCATCTGGGGCGCCACCGCGGCCATGTTGCTAAACCTGTTGCAGCGGATGGGCGCGGCGTGAATTCGTCCGGTACCTTGATCACCGTGGCCGCGCTGGCGGCGCTGCCGTCGCCGCAAAGGTTGATCGTCGACTGCCGTTTCGACCTGTCCGATCCAGCGCGTGGCGAGCGCGACTATGTGCAGGGTCACCTTCCCGGCGCGCGCTACGCGCACCTGGATCGCGACCTGTCCGATCTGTCCCTTCAAAGCCAAGGGCTGGGGCGCCATCCGCTACCCAGCGCGGCGGCGTTCTCCGCCACGCTGGCGCGCTGGGGCTGGCAGCCGGGCATGACCGTGGTGGCCTACGACAGCACCAGCGGCGCGTTGGCCGCCGCACGCCTGTGGTGGTTGCTGCGCTTGGCCGGCATCGGCGAGGCGACGGTGCTCGATGGCGGTTACCCCGCATGGTTGGCGGCAGGGTTGGCGGTCGAAAGCGGAGACGCTAGCGCACGCTCGCCATCCACGGTGCAACGTGATTACGCGAGCGCGCAGATGCTCGATCACACGCAATTGCAGCACGCCTTGCAGTCGGGGCAGACACTGCTGGATGCGCGGGCGCCGCCGCGTTATCGCGGCGAGGTCGAGCCCATCGACCGCGTGGGCGGGCACGTGCCCGGCGCGCGCAATCGGCCCTTTGCCGACAACCTGCAAGCGGATGGGCGTTTCAAACCGGCCAGCCAATTGCGCGCTGAGTTTGAAAATCTGCTGCAGGGTCAGTCGCCGGATCAGGTGGTGCATATGTGCGGCTCGGGCGTTACCGCCTGCCACAACCTGTTGGCGATGGAATACGCCGGCCTGCATGGTTCGCGCCTGTATCCGCCCTCCTGGAGCGGCTGGATCAGCGATCCGGCGCGCCCGCTGGCCCGCGATTAGCTGGCTTTTGACTTCAGGCGCGCCACCAGCGCCTGTAGCGTTGCCTGAGTTTTCGGGTCGAAAAAGCCATCCAGAAAATCGTCGATCGGCAGCGCGTCGATATCGGCGTAGGCCGCGATCAGGTCGGCGCGGGCCAGTCGGCGGGTGGTCAACATGGCGTGCGCCGGCAGCGCCAGCAATTCGCGTAGCCAGTGCAGCGCGCGCGTGGTGACCTGTTCGACGCCGGTGGTTTCATCGACGAAGCCGCAGGCCAGCGCCTGTTCGGCATCGATCATCGCGCCGGACACCAGCAGGCGTTCGGCGCGGTAGGCGCCGACCACGCGGCGCAGCGCCAACTGGATGCAGTCGGGCACCCACAAGCCGACCTGGACTTCGTTGAGGCCAATCCGGAACGGTCCCTGCGCCATCACCCGGTAATCGCAGAACAAGGCCAGCACCGCGCCGCCGGCCGGACTGTGGCCGGTAATCGCGGCGACTACCGGTATCGGTGAGCGTGCCAGCGCCGCGCAGGTGCCAAAGAAATCGCGCCAGTAGTCACGCACGGTGGCGCGATCCTTACCCAGCAGCGCGGGCACATCGACGCCGGCAGAAAACATGCCTTGCGCGCCCGACAGCACGATGCCGCGCGTGCCGTTGAGTGGCGCCTGTTCGATCGCCTCGGTCAACGCCAGCAACAGGCTGCGATCCAGCGCGTTGACCGGCGGGCGAGCCAGGCGGATCTCGGTGATGGCCTCGTGGGGGATGATGTCGAGCATGCGGTAATCCTTCGGCGGTGCGTGGAGGGGGATCTTCAAGACGCGCCGGAATCCAGCACGTCAGGGATCATTCGTCGGCGGCGCTCCACTGGTAGCGCAAGGCGTAGTCCAGCGTGGCCTGGCCATGCGCCGGCACGTCGATGGTGAATTCCAGTATATCGGTGCTCTGACGCGATGGCGGCACGCTGGAAGAAACCACGGTCCACTGCCGCCAGCGGCTGGGATGTTCGCGCACGGTCACCGTGCGGGTGCTGTCGCCGGCGTTGCTCAATTGCAGCTTGAACGCCTCGTCCATCTGACGTGCCGCGCGATCGACCTTGAACGCGCTGCGTTCGCGTGTGGCGCTAAGGTCGAAAACCTGGCCCAGGGTGATCTGCACCGGTTGCGTCTTGGGCGTGTCCGGCAGTTGGCCTTCGCCAATGAATTCGGCGTTGCCATCACGGTCGATGCTGAGCACGCGCAGGTTGCCGGCGGGCAGGCTGTCGAACGCGGTAAAGCGCAACGTGCTGATCGCATTGAGGTGTTCTTCGCCGGCGGCGTAATCGGCTAAGTTGGGTTTGGACGAATTCCAGATGTTGCCGCTCTCGACCAGGGTGGTGCGCTGGCAATTGATGCTGCGGTTGGCGTAGAGCGGGCTCTGACTGACGCTGCCATCGGGCAGATCGACCGTGCCCGGCACGCTGAAACTGCGGTAATCGCCCAGGGTCGATTGGCTGGCGACATCGGCCTCGCCGCTCCCCTTTCGCGCCATCATCATCATCGGCTGTAACACACCGTTGCGATGCATGTTGGGCTGGCCGGCAATCAGCTTGAGCGTGACGCCTTGCCAGTCGCGACCGCTGCGGTTGGCGACGCTGGCGCGCGATTCCAGCTGCAATCGGCAGGCCGAGCCCTGTTGCAGTGTGCCGATATAAGCGACATGCCAGCCCAGCCCCGCCGTGGGATAACTCAGCGTGGCATCGGCCGCGCCGGCGCGCTTGGCATCCAGGTGCACTTGCAATTGCGCACCGGCATGCAGCGGTACCGCACTGCGCACCGCGGCGTAGTTGCGGACCAGCGTGGTTTGACCTTGCGCGCCAACGATCTGCAAACCGTTGTCGGAGGCCTGCTGCAAGCGGCCAGCGGCCAAGGGCTGGCCGCCATCACCGACCACTTCAACCTGCTGACCGACCAGGCTCGCCAGCGCCGCGTTCTGGCCTTGCGGCAGCAACAGTCGCTGCCACAACACCTGGGCCGCCTGGCCGGGAAAATTGAGCGAAAGCGCCTCGCTGTCGGCATACAGCGGCAGGCCGTCCAGGGTCAGCGTCTGGGCGCCATGTTGCAGGGTCAACTGACGAGGCTCATGCACCACCGCGTAACCGGCATTGACGCTGGCGCCATCGCCGGCGCTGAACAACGCGCCGTCATCGCTGTGGTAAATCGTCAGATGGGTGGCCTGAGCATGAGCAAGGCTGAGCGAGGCGGCGATCAACAAGGGCAGAGCGGTCATGCGCACGGGACAACTCCTCACGGGGGCGGGGAACCCGGTGATCTTACCGGTCCAGCAGGAAGTTGCGGCGCTCGGGCCTCCCGAGGGCGTTGGGATCGTTCTTGGATTACTGCGACGAAATGGCGGTAAGTTCGATGAGACCGCGCACAAAAATACCGCCTCCCGGCGTCGGATAAGCTCACGATTGCGATGAAATTTGCCGCAACTGACGGCGTTCCAACTGGGTGTCGGCCCCCTCCCCGCGAGGCGGGGGCGGGTCGCTGCACACGAGAGACCCGCCAGGCGCTGCTTTCAGCCCGCCGCTATGGGCTCGGCGGCGCGACGGATCGCATCAGGTAGCGGCACCGAGCGGCCGGTCGTCGGGTCCATCCAGACCACCACTACGCGGCCGTCGCTGTAGAGGCGCGCGGTGTCGTTGGCATCCACGATGCGATGTCCCACGGTCATCGAGCTGTTGCCCATGCGCTCGCAATACAGTTCGATCTGCAGTTGTGCCGGCCATTCGATCGGGCGTCGGTAATTGACTTCGCTGGAGGCCATCACCGGCACGGCCTGCTTGCTGAGCCACGGTTCGGGAATCTGTTGCAACCATTGCAGCCGCGACTCTTCCAGGTAGGTCAGATAGTTGGCGTTGTTGACATGGTTGAACGCATCCAGATCGCGCCAGCGGACGTCCATCTGAGCGATGAACAAGGCGGTGGCCACGTTGGCATTTTCAGTCGGGCTCATGCTGGCTTCTTCTTTTTTGGGCTCGGCTTGCTGGCCGTGCGGGCGGTGGCTGGTTTGAGTACCGGCGCCAAAAAGTGGCCGGTGTGCGAGGCGGCGGTCGCGGCGACTTTTTCCGGTGTGCCGGTAACCAGCACGCGGCCGCCGCCGGCGCCCCCTTCCGGGCCGAGGTCGACGATCCAGTCGGCGGTTTTGATCACGTCCAGGTTGTGCTCGATCACCACCACGGTGTTGCCCTGATCGACGAGCTGATGCAACACGTCCAGCAACTGTTCGATGTCATGGAAGTGCAGGCCGGTGGTTGGTTCGTCCAGGATATAGAGCGTGCGGCCGGTGTCACGCTTGGATAGTTCCTTGGACAGCTTGACGCGCTGCGCCTCGCCGCCGGAAAGCGTAGTGGCGCTCTGGCCCAGCTTGATGTAATCCAGACCGACGGAGCGCAGCGTTTCGAGCTTGCGCGCGATGGTCGGCACGTTCTCGAACAGTTTGAAGGCGTCTTCCACCGTCATTTCCAGCACGTCGGCGATGGTGTGGCCCTTGTAGAGCACTTCCAGCGTTTCGCGGTTGTAGCGCTTGCCGTGGCAAACGTCGCAGGGTACGTAGACGTCCGGCAGAAAGTGCATTTCCACCTTGATCAGGCCATCGCCCTCGCAGGCCTCGCAGCGGCCGCCGCGCACGTTGAAGCTGAAGCGTCCCGGCGTGTAGCCACGCGCCCGCGCCTCCGGCACCTGGGCGTAAAGCTCGCGCAGCGGCGTGAACAGTCCGGTGTAAGTGGCTGGGTTGGAGCGCGGCGTGCGGCCGATCGGCGATTGATCGATATCGACCACCTTGTCGAACAGCTCCATGCCCTGGACCGAGCGATGCGGCGCGGCCTGCACGCTGGCGCCGTTCAACTCGGCGGCGGCGAGACGAAACAGCGTGTCGTTGACCAAGGTCGATTTGCCTGAGCCGGACACGCCGGTGACGCAGGTGAACAGGCCGGCCGGAATGTCCAGGTCGACACCCTTCAAATTGTTGCCGGTGGCGCCGTGGATGCGCAGCCACGAATCGGGGTCGGCCTGCTCGCGGCGCTGCTCGGGCACTTCGATCGCGCGCCGGCCGGAGAGGAACTGTCCGGTGACCGAGCGTGGCGATTTGAGCAGATCCGCCAGCGTGCCCTCGGCCACCACTTCGCCGCCATGCACGCCGGCGCCGGGGCCGATGTCGAGCACGTAGTCGGCGGCGCGGATGGCGTCCTCGTCGTGCTCGACCACGATCACGGTGTTGCCCAGATCGCGCAGGCGGGTCAGCGTGCCGAGCAGGCGTTCGTTGTCGCGCTGGTGCAGGCCGATAGACGGCTCGTCCAGCACGTACATCACGCCGACCAAGCCGGCGCCGATCTGGCTGGCCAGGCGGATGCGTTGCGCTTCGCCGCCGGAAAGCGTATCGGCCTGGCGATCCAGGGTCAGGTAATTGAGGCCGACGTCGTTCAAGAAGGTCAGCCGCTCGCGAATTTCCTTGATGATCTTGATCGCGATCTCGCCGCGCCAGCCGGGCAAGGTCAAGGTGCCGAAGAACGCCAGCGCGTCGTCGATCGATCGGTGAGTCAGCGAGGGCAGTGCCTGGTCGGCGACGAACACGTTGCGCGCCGAACGATTGAGCCGCTGGCCCTGGCACTCGGGGCAGGGATGGTCGGCGATGTACTTGGCCAATTCTTCGCGTACGGCGGCCGACTCGGTTTCCTTATAGCGTCGATCCAGGTTGGGCAAGATGCCCTCGAACGGATGCTCGCGGGTGACCTTGCCGCCGCGCTCGGTGAGGTAGCGAAAGGCGATCTTCTCCTTGCCGCTGCCGTACATCACCGCCTGTTGCACGTTCTTGGACAGCGACTCCCAGGGCGCATCGACATCGAAGTCGTAATGCGCGGCCAGCGACAGGATCAGCTGAAAAAAGTGCGCGTTGCGTCGATCCCAGCCGCGCACCGCGCCGCCGGCCAGCGAGAGTTCCGGATGACCGACCACGCGAGCCGGGTCGAACACCTGAGTCACGCCCAGGCCGTCGCAGCTGGGGCAGGCGCCGACCGGCGAATTGAACGAAAACAGCCGTGGCTCCAGCTCCGGCAGCGAGTAATCGCACAGCGGGCAAGAGAAGCGCGACGACAGCAGTTGCTCGTGCGGCGCAGCGATCACGCCCCCGGTGGAGGCTGCGGCGGTGGGCGTGGCGTCCATGTCGGCCAAAATCACCAGGCCGTCGCCCAGGCGCAGCGCGGTCTCGAACGACTCGGCCAGGCGTTGCTTGATGTCTTCGCGCGGACGGAAGCGATCGACCACCACCTC
>JBEVMS010000034.1:0-19048 GCA_040508515.1 Dyella sp.
TCATTCCTCGCCGCAACGGCAACCGCCAACTCGCGCACCACCGTGGTGGCGTAGGCGCCGGCGGGTAGTTCAAAGCTCAGCTCCAGCGCGTCATCGGCCAGCCAACGCCACTGGAATTGCTTGGGGATCAAGCGCAACGGTCGGCGCTCCTGATCCATGCGCGCGCCGGCCAGTCCCTCGGCCAGATCGCGATGGGCATCTGCGACCGCTTGCTCCAATTGGGCCACCTCACCGCGACTGGGCAATTCGCCCTGGCCCCACAACGGGCCGGAGGGATGGATATCGCCGCGTGCCAATCGCTCGGCCAGGATGGCGTCGAACGGCTCCGGACCAAACCACGAGCGCGACCCGGCCAGCGACCAAATCTCCCCGTCCAGCGGCGTAGCCCAAGCCGCGCGCTCGATGCGCTCGGCCAACACCGCGTTGAAAATATGCGAGCGTGCCGCCGAGAGCAGAAACGAGCGTTTGTCGCGATCGACCCGCCGTCCACCGAACATCGCACGCGCCTGGGCGACGTTGGCGCCCTCGCGGCCGAAGCGCTGCTCGCCGAAATAATTGGGCACGCCCTGTGCGGCAATCTGCGTCAGCACCTGCTCGGCGGCCGTACGCTCACCGCTACCGCTCACTTCACGCAAGGTCAGCACGAAGCGGTTGCCCTTGAGCGCGCCGCGCTTGAGCTTGCGACCGTGACGGGTGGCGGCCAGCACCTTAACGCCTTCGATCGGCAGCGCGGACCAATCCGGGTCGCTCTTGCCGGGCAATTGGATCGAAAAAGTCTGTCGGGTCACCGCGTGGCGATCCTTCATGCCGGCGTAGCCGACATTCATCGGCGCCGCACCGGCGTAGCGGGCCAATTCGCGCGCCAGCCAATCGGTGGTCTGGCCGCGTTTTTCCACCCACAGCAAGGCGTGCTCGCCCTTACCGTCGGCGTCGTAGCCAAGGATTTCCTCGACCACGAAGTCCTCCGGGGTGCTACGCAAGCGAGCGGTGAGCGGCGGCGTGCCGTAGGCGAAAGGCAGTTCGGAATGGGACACGTCGTTCTCCCGCGGCATCAGCGCCGGGTCATGCAAAAAGAAAGCGGGCGCCGACGTTACATCAGAAACAACGTGGCCAAGCCCAGGAAAATAAAAAAGCCGCCGCTGTCGGTCATCGCGGTGATCAGCACACTGGAGCCAAGCGCCGGATCGCGGCCCAGTTTGGCCATCAGGATCGGAATGCCGACCCCGCAAAACGCCGCCAGCAGCAGGTTCAAGGTCATCGCCGCGGTCATCACCATCCCCAGCGCGGGATTGCGGTAGAGCAGCCACGCGACCACGCCAATCACGCCGCCCCAAACCAGGCCGTTGACCACCGCCACCGCCAGCTCCTTGCGCCACAGCCGCGTGGCGCCTTCCGGGGTGATCTGATCCAACGCCAGCGCGCGCACGATCATGGTGATGGTCTGATTGCCCGAGTTGCCGCCGATACCGGCGACGATCGGCATCAAGGCGGCCAGCGCTACCAGTTGGCGAATCGAACCTTCGAATAAGCCGATCACGCGCGAGGCGATGAAGGCGGTGACCAGATTGATCGCGAGCCACGCCCAGCGGTTGCGCAGCGACTTCCACACCGAGGCGAAGATATCTTCTTCCTCGCGCAGACCGACGCGGCCAAACGCTTCGCTCTCGCTCTCCTCGCGGATCACGTCGACCATCGCATCGATGGTGATGCGCCCGATCAGCTGCCCGGCATCGTCGACCACCGGCGCGGTGACCAGATCGTAGCGCTCGAAGGCCTGCGCGGTTTCATACGCGTCGTCGGTGGGGTGGAAGGTGTTGACGTCCGGCGCCATCACCTGACTGACCATCTTGTCCGGCGAATTGACCAGCAGCCAGTGCAACGGCAACACGCCGGTGAGCAGGTTGTCGTGGTTGAGCACGAACAATTTGTCGGTCTGCGCCGGCAGCTCGTCGAAGCGGCGCAGGTAGCGCAGCACGGTTTCCAGGCTGACATCTTCGCGGATGGTGACCATCTCGAAATCCATCAGCGCGCCGATCTGGTCGTCCGGGTAGGACAGCGCCGACTGCACCCGTTCACGCTGCTGCGTGTCCAGGCTGGCCATCAGCTCCGGCAGCACCTCGCTGGGCAGATCCTCGACCAGATCAGCCAGCTCATCGGCGTCCAGCGGTCCGATCGCGGCCAGAATCTCGCCCTGATCCATGTCCGCGATCAGCGATTCGCGCACCGCGTCGGAGACTTCCAACAAAATCTCGCCATCGCGCTCGGCCTTGATCCGCTGCCAGAGCTCCAACCGCTCGTTCAGCGGCAGCGCTTCGAGGATGTAGGCGATGTCGGCCTCGTGCAGCCCTTCCAGCCGGCGCTGCAGCTCGACCTGGCTCTGCCGATGGACCAACGCGTCGACCAGATCCTGATGCGCGCCCTGCTGGTTGTGCACCAACTGCTCGACCAGCCGCTGACGACGCAGCAGTTCGACGATCGCCTCCAACTGCTCGTGCAGTCGTGCCGACGAACTGCGGGCGCGAACCTCGGTCACACCCACTCCAGCAATACCACCGCCTGCGCCGCGATGCCTTCGCCCCGGCCAGTGAAGCCGAGCTTTTCAGTCGTGGTGGCCTTGACGCTGACTCGATCCAGTTCGCAACCCAAATCGGCGGCCAGGCACTCGCGCATGGCCTGCGCGTGCGGACCGACCTTGGGCGCTTCGGCGATCACGGTGATGTCGGCATTGCCAAGCCGGTAGCCGCGTTCGGCCATCAAGCCGGCCGCATGACGCAAGAAAAGTCGGCTGTCGGCATGCCGCCATTGCGGATCGCTGGGTGGAAAGTGCGTGCCGATGTCCCCCGTCGCCAGCGCACCAAAGATTGCATCGCATAAAGCGTGAATCACCACGTCACCGTCCGAATGCGCCACCACGCCGCGGCTGTGCGGCACGCGCACCCCGCCCAGCGTGACGTAATCGCCGTCGCCAAAGATATGGACGTCGAAGCCGGTGCCGATACGCATGCTGAAACTGCCCCTCAAAGAAAAAATCCATACCAGTGTAGGTCCAACACAACCATGGTCCGCATCGACGGACGTATTCGCTTGGCGCGGCTCACGTTCGGGTCAACAGAAACTCGGCCAGGGCGAAGTCCGCCGCGGTGGTCACCTTGAGATTGTCCTCGGCGCCCTCGACCAGGCACGGGGCGAACCCGGCGCGCTCCATCGCCATCGCCTCGTCGCTGACCTGCAAGCCTTGCGCACGAGCCTCGCGCAGCGCCGCGGCCAGTTGCGCACGGCGAAACATCTGCGGCGTGAAGGCACGCCAGCGTGCCTCGCGTGGCTCGGTCGCCAAGCTGCGGCCGCTCGCGTTGGCGCGCTTCAAGGTATCGCGTAGCGGCGCGCCGAGCAGCCCGCCATCGTTGGCTGTCGCCTGCGCGATCAAGGCATCGATATCGGCCAGGCGCACGCACGGCCGCGCCGCGTCGTGGACCAGCACGAAATCATCCGCGCCAACGCTGGCCGGCAACGCGTCCAGCCCGGCCAGCACCGAGTCGCAGCGCTCGGCGCCGCCGATGGCGGTAAGCACTGGCTTGCTCTCGATCGACGACCAACCGGGCCACAAGTTATCGCTGCCCGACAAGGTCACCACCAAACCGGCGATCGACGGATGCCCGGCCAGGCGCCGCAAGGTATGCGCGATCAACGGCTGCCCCACCAGCGGCAGGTATTGCTTGGGGATATCGCCACCGACCCGCGTTCCGCGACCGGCTGCCGGCACCACGCACCAGAACAGTTTCATAGATGCCGACTCTTCAAAAGCCGAAGAAAAAACGCAGGCGCGCAGCCTGCGAGCACGCGCTTACTTGCCGCCGCTGCCGCCGGGTGGTGCCGGCGGCGGCAACGCGCTCAACGGTGGCGACGGTTGGTCGACCACCTGATAGAACACCTCGCCCGGCTTGATCAACCCCAGCTCGGAACGGGCGCGCGCCTCGATCGCCTGCTCGCCGCCTTTCAAATCTTCCACGTCAGCGCCCAACGCTTGATTGCGCTGGGTGAGCTTGTCGTTTTCGTCACTCTGCTTTTTCACGGCGGCACGCAAGGCTTCCACCTCGCGCATGCCGCCGTGCCCGCCCCACAGTTTGAACTGCAGGCCGATCAGCACAAGCAACAGGATCAGGGCGACCCAACGCAGCATGGACGAGGCGCGCTCCGGTAACTCAGCCCGGCAGGCTGGTCAGGTTGGGGAACGCGTCACGACCGGCGAAACGTGCCGCCGAACCCAACGCCTCTTCAATGCGCAGCAACTGGTTGTACTTGGCGATGCGGTCCGAACGGCTGAGCGAACCGGTCTTGATCTGCGTCGCCGTGGTGGCCACCGCGATATCGGCGATGGTGGTGTCCTCGGTTTCGCCCGAACGGTGCGAGATAATCGCCGAATACTTGGCCGCATCGGCCATCGCGATCGCCTCCAGAGTCTCGGACAAGGTGCCGATCTGGTTGACCTTGATCAGGATCGAATTGGCGACTTTTTTCTCGATGCCTTCGCGGAAGATCGCCGGGTTGGTGACGAACAGATCGTCGCCGACCACCTGCACCGCGTTGCCGATGCGATCGGTCAACAGCTTCCAGCCGGCCCAGTCGCCCTCAGCCATGCCGTCCTCGATGCTAACGATCGGGTATTGCTTGGCCCAGCCGGCCAGCAGATCGACGAACTGCTCGGAGCTATAAACCTTGCCCTCGCCTTCGAGATGGTACTGGCCGTCCTTAAAGAACTCCGAGCTGGCCGCGTCCAGGCCCAGCAGGATGTCTTTGCCCATCTTGAAACCGGACTGGTTAACCGCTTCCAGAATGGTATCGATCGCTTCGACGTTGGAGCGCAGGTCCGGCGCAAAGCCGCCTTCGTCACCCACCGCGGTGTTGAGGCCACGCTTCTTCAGCACGCTTTTCAGCGCGTGGAAAATCTCGGTGCCGGCGCGCAGCGCCTCGGCGAAGCTGGGCAGGCCGACCGGCAACACCATGAACTCCTGCACGTCGATGTTGTTGTCGGCATGCGCGCCACCGTTGATGATGTTCATCATTGGCAGCGGCAGCATGCCCGGCTTGCCAGTGGTGCGATTGATACCGGACAGGTACTGCCACAGCGGCTGGCCGTGCTGCGCGGCGACCGCATGCGCAGCGGCCATGGAAACACCAAGCAGCGCATTGGCGCCCAGCTTGCTCTTGTTGGGCGTACCGTCCAGCGCGATCAGCTTGCCATCCAGGCCTTTCTGATCGGCCGCATCGAGGCCCTTCAAGGCATCGGCGATGGCGGTGTTGACGTTGGCTACCGCCTTGGTGACGCCCTTGCCCAGGTAACGGCTCTTGTCGCCATCGCGCAGCTCAACGGCCTCACGCGAACCAGTGGAGGCGCCGCTGGGCACCGCGGCGCGACCGAAGCCGCCGCCGGCCAGCGTGACCTCCGCTTCCAACGTGGGATTGCCGCGCGAGTCGAGGATTTCTCGGGCGTGAATTTGGGTGATCTGAGTGCTCATGAGTTTCCGTTCTGTCCGTCTTCGTGAAAGCCATAGCGACCTAGGCGGCCGCGCCTTGAATCTCCCCAGCGCCCGAATGCCCCTCAGCACTCCGGCAGCATCAACCTGTGCAAGCTTATGCCGCGCGCCGACAGGCGATGATAGTCATGAAGCGGCCTTGCGCATCAAGACCTGATAGGTGGGATCGACCCGACAAACCGGGCCAGTGATCAGCGACACGTAGAAGCGTGCCACCGCCTTGCGCGCCAGCGTACGGCCGAGGCTGGCCTGCGTGCCATCGTCGCCCATCAGTACCGTCAGGGTTTGATTGATCAGCACCGCCTGCTGCGAGGCTTGGACGGCGGTGGCAGCGGTCCACTGCGCGCGTAGCGGCGAATCGGCTGCGAGCAGGCGTAGCGCATCAGCGCGCAACGCGCCGGCGGTGTTCATCAGCACCAGCCGCTGCGCCACATCTTCGCTATTGAGGCCGGCGCTGTTCATGTAGCGATCCTCGCACTGCGCCAGCTGCTGGTATTTGCCGAACAGATCGCGCCATTCGCTCTCACTCAACGGAGCGTACTGGCCACGGGACGTCGCATTGATACGGCTCGGGGCGATCGGTGCGATCCGCGCTGCCACCTCGTTAGGAGAAGGCGCCGCTGTCGAATCAGAAGCGGGGTCGGCGACGGACGCGAGGGTGACTTCGGCATTCGCCGGCGTCGAAGTCGGCGCTGCCGGCATCGATACTGCCGGCGCGGGTGGCAAAGCCGCAGCAGGCGAAGATACACTGCTCGCCGCCATCGCCGGGACAGCGCCGTCCACGGCAGCATGCTTCTTATGCCAAGGCAGCCACGAGCAGGCGGCCAATCCCAGCGGCAATATCAACAGGGCGTAGCGACCCGCCCGTGCCAGCCTCATGCGTGCTCCAGAAAGCCGCGACGCTTGGTGACCTGATCCAGCTCCATCAGGGTTTCCAGCAGCGCTTCCATCTTGCCCAGCGGCCAGGCATTGGGGCCATCGGACAAGGCCTTGGACGGATCCGGATGCGTCTCGGCGAACAAGCCGGCAATCCCCACCGCGACCGCCGCGCGCGCCAGCACCGGCACGAACTCGCGCTGGCCACCGGAGCTGGTGCCCTGGCCGCCGGGTAGTTGCACCGAATGGGTGGCGTCGAACACCACCGGACAGCCGGTGTCGCGCATCACGCTCAACGCGCGCATGTCCGACACCAGATTGTTGTAGCCGAAGCTGACGCCGCGCTCGCAGACCATGATGTCGTTATTGCCGACCGCCTTGGCCTTGTCGACCACGTTTTTCATGTCCCACGGCGCCAGAAACTGGCCTTTCTTGATGTTGACGGGCTTGCCCACGCGCGCCACCGCCTGGATGAAGTCGGTCTGTCGGCACAGAAACGCCGGCGTCTGCAGCACATCGACCACTTCGGCCACTTCGTTGAACGGGGTGTACTCGTGCACGTCAGTCAGCAGCGGCACGCCGACCTGGCGCTTGACCTCGGCCAGAATGCGCAGGCCTTCTTCCATGCCGAGCCCGCGAAAACTCTGGCCGGAGGAACGGTTGGCTTTGTCGAAGCTGGACTTGAAGATGAAGTTGATCCCCAGCCGCGCGGTCATTTCTTTCAGTGCGCCGGCGGTGTCCACCTGCAATTGCTCGGACTCCACCACGCACGGACCGGCGATCAGGAACAGCGGCTGCTCCAGTCCTACCTCGAAACCACAAAGCTTCATCGTTGCCACTCCCATGCGGCGTCGGGTTCAGCGACCGCGACGCCAAGGTTTAGTTGGGACCGTGCCGCCCGTTTCAGGCGACGCTGCCACTGTGCTGGGCCAAACGCACGCCTTCCTGCACCGCGCGAAATTGCCGCGCCGCGTGCACGAAACCGATGAACAGCGGATGGCCGTCGCGCGGGGTCGAGGTGAATTCCGGATGCGCCTGGCAGGCGAGAAACCACGGATGCTGCTTGGGCGGCAACTCGATCATCTCCACCAGCAAGTCGTCCATCGACTTGCCCGAGATCACCAGACCCAGATCCTCGAACGCCTGCCGATAGCGATTGTTGAACTCGTAACGGTGACGATGACGCTCGCGCACCACGTCATGACCGTACAGCTCGCGCGCCAGGGTGCCGCTCTTGAGGCGGCATTCCTGCGCGCCCAGGCGCATGGTGCCGCCCAGGTCCGAGCGCTCGCTGCGCTGCTCGACGTCGCCGGTGGCGGTGGTCCACTCGGTGATCAGGCCGATCACCGGATTGGCCGTATTGCGATCGTTTTCGCTGGAATCGGCGTCGGCCAAACCGGCCACGTTGCGCGCAAAATCGACTACTGCCGCATGCATGCCGTAGCAGATGCCGAAGTACGGCACGCCGTTTTCGCGGGCGTATTTGGCGGTCAACACCTTGCCTTCGAAACCACGCTTGCCGAAGCCACCCGGCACCAGGATCGCATCCACATCGCCCAGCACCTTGCCGGCGCCCTCGGCCTCGACCTGCTCGGAGTCGATCCAGCGCAGATTGACCCGCGTCTGCTGCTTGATGCCGCCATGCCGCAACGCTTCGCCCAGGGATTTGTAGGCGTCCTTGTGCTCGACGTATTTGCCGACGATCGCCACGGTGATTTCATCCTTGGGATGCTCCACCGCGTCCACCGTGCGCTGCCAGCCGGACAGATCGGCCGGGCCGGCATTAAGACCGAGGCGCTTGACCACGATCTCGTCCAGGCCCTGCTGGTGCAGCCACAACGGCTGCTTGTAGATGATGTCCACGTCAGCAGCGCTGATCACCGCCTTTTCGGGCACGTTGGTGAACAGCGCGATCTTGCGCCGCTCGCCCTCGGGCAGCGGCTGCTCGCAGCGGCACAGCAGCACGTCCGGCTGGATGCCGATGGTGCGCAGTTCCTTCACCGAGTGCTGGGTCGGCTTGGTTTTGATCTCACCCGCAGCCTTGATGTAAGGCACCAGGGTCAGGTGGATGAACAGCACCTTCTCCGGGCCATGCTCGATGCGCAGCTGGCGGATCGCCTCAAGAAACGGCAGCGATTCGATATCGCCCACGGTGCCGCCGATTTCCACCAGCGCCACGTCGAAACCACGAGTAGCCTCGTGGATGCAATGCTTGATCTCGTCGGTGATGTGCGGAATCACCTGCACGGTCGCGCCCAGGTAATCGCCCCGGCGCTCCTTGCGGATCACGCTCTCGTAGATCTTGCCGGTGGTGATCGAATTCTTGCCGGCCAGGCGCGTGTTGACGAAGCGCTCGTAATGGCCCAGATCCAGGTCGGTTTCCGCACCGTCGTCGGTCACGTAGACCTCGCCGTGCTGGAACGGACTCATGGTGCCCGGATCCACATTGATATAGGGATCGAGCTTCATCATGGTGACCGAGAGCCCGCGAGCTTCCAGAATGGACGCGAGCGACGCCGCGGCGATGCCCTTGCCAAGCGAGGACACCACACCGCCGGTGACGAAAATCAGGGGGGTCATGGGATGCAGCCGTACTGGAAATTGGTATTTTAGCCGCAGTTGGCCCGTCTCGCGAGTCATCAAGGCAATATTCCCGAAACAATTCATCTGGCGCCCCTCCGTGCCGCTGCCAGGCCCCAACGCCGGCTGCTAGCATGAACAGATGACTGATTCCGCCGCCTCCCGTCTCGCCGCCCTGCGTCAGGCCATGCAACAGCATGGCGTCGACGCCTGCATCGTCCCCAGCGCCGATCCGCACCTGTCCGAATACCTGCCCGCGCACTGGCAGGCGCGCGCCTGGTTATCCGGATTCACCGGCTCGGCCGGCACCTTGGTGGTCACCGCAACCGAGGCTGGGGTGTGGACCGACTCGCGCTACTTCGCCCAAGCCGAGCAACAATTGGCCGGCAGCGGCATAGCGCTGATGAAGCTGCGCGGGTCGCAGAACGCCGAACACATCGACTGGCTGGCTGCACAGCTCACTACCGGTCAGGTGCTGGCAGTGGCTGGAGACAGCCTGTCGGTCACCGCCAAGCGCCAACTGGAGCAACGCTTGGCCGGGCCAGGCGTGCAATTGCGCTGCGATATCGATCTGCCGGGCCTGATCTGGCGCGACCGTCCCGGCCTGCCGCTGGCGCTGGTGTACGAGCACGCGGCCGAATTCGCCTGCATCACGCGCGCCGACAAATTGGCCCGGCTGCGCACCGCCATGCGCCAGCACGGCGCCAGCCACCACCTGCTGTCCAGCCTGGATGACATCGCCTGGCTCGGCAACCTGCGCGGCAGCGACGTGGAATGCAACCCTGTGTTCCTGGCGCATCTGCTAATCAGCACCAGCGGCGATGCCACGCTGTTCGTCGAACCGGGCAAGCTCGATGACGCACTGATCGCCACTCTGGCCACCGATAGCGTGACGCTGGCGCCTTATGCCACGGTCACCGACGCGCTGGCCGCACTGCCCTCAGGTAGCCGCTTGCTGCTGGATGGCGCCAAGGTGGTCGAAGCGATTGCGGCGGCGATTCCCGCCGGCGTGGAAACCATCCAGGCGGCCAATCCCAGCACCGCCTTCAAGGCGCGCAAGAGCCACCAGGAACTGGATCACATCCGCGAAGCGATGCGTCACGACGGCGCCGCGCTGGTGCGCGCGTTCCGGCAGCTTGAACAGCAATTGGCCCAGGGCCAAGCCGTGACTGAGTTGGATGTCGATCACCTTTTACGGCAGTCGCGCGCGCGCCACCCGCACTTCGTCGGGGTAAGTTTTGACACCATCGCCGGCTATCAGGCCAACGGCGCGTTGCCGCATTACCGCGCCACGCCGGAGCAACACAGCACACTCAAACCCGAAGGCCTGTTGCTGGTCGATTCGGGTGGTCAATACCTGGGCGGCACCACCGACATCACCCGCGTGCTGGCGCTGGGACCGGTCAGCGACGAGCAGCGGCGCGATGCCAGCCTGGTGATGAAAGGCCTGATCGCGCTTTCACGCGCGCGCTTCCCGGCTGGCGCCAGCGGACAGCAGCTCGATGCCTTGGCGCGTGCGCCGCTGTGGGCGGCGGCGATGGATTACGGCCACGGCACCGGTCATGGCGTCGGCTACTTTCTCAACGTGCACGAAGGCCCGCATTCGATCCGCCCACCAACCGGAGGCGCAACGCTGGTAGCGCTGGAGCCCGGCATGATCAGCTCGATCGAGCCCGGCCTGTACAAACCGGGTCGGCACGGCATCCGCCATGAAAATCTGGTCGTGGTGATCGAGGCCGACCAAAGCGAGTTCGGCGATTTCCTGGCCTTCGAGACGCTCACCCTGTGCCCGTTCGATCGCCGCGCGCTGGATTTGCGCCTGCTCAACGGGGAAGAACGCGCCTGGCTGGACGACTACCACGCATCGGTGCGCGCCGCGCTGTCACCGCTGCTCGAAGGCGACGACCGCGCATGGCTTGAAACCCATTGCGCCCCGCTGCGCGATGGCTGAGGGGCCACCTTTAGCCTGCAACACGGGCCCAGCCCGTCGGCTTGACCGCCCCACACGCCGCCGCCATGCTGCACAACCGGGTAGCGCACGGCTTCGCCTCACTACTCTCTCGTTTCGTCTTCGCAGGTTTGATTTCCCGCATGAGCAGCCGCTACAACGCCGCCGACATTGAAGTTCTCTCCGGCCTTGACCCGGTCAAGCGCCGGCCGGGCATGTATACGGACACCAGCCGACCCAACCATCTGGTTCAGGAGGTGGTGGACAACTCGGTGGACGAGGCGCTGGCCGGGCATGCCCGCGCGATCGAGGTGGTGGTGCATGCCGATGGATCGGTCGAGGTCAGCGACGACGGCCGCGGCATGCCGGTGGATATCCATCCCGAGGAAGGCATCCCCGGTGTCGAGTTGATCCTCACCCGGCTGCATGCCGGCGGCAAATTCAACGGCAAGAACTACAACTTCTCCGGTGGCCTGCACGGCGTCGGTGTGTCGGTGGTCAATGCGCTGTCGCAGCGGGTCGAGGTGACCATCCGCCGCGACGGCAGCGAATACCGCATGGCGTTCGAGCACGGCGACCGCGTCAGCGAGTTGGAAATCATCGGCTCGGTGCCGAAAAAGAAGACCGGCACCACGGTGCACTTCTGGCCGGACCCGAAGTATTTCGACAGCCCCAAGATCCTGCTGAGCAAACTCAAGCACCTGCTGCGCGCCAAGGCAGTGCTGTGCGCGGGCCTGAGCGTCAAGCTGACCGACGCGGCCAGCGACGAGGTCAGCCAGTGGTATTACGAAGACGGCCTGCGCGACTACCTGCGCGGTGAACTGGACGGCGCCGAGGCGATCCCGGCCGACCTGTTCGTCCATCACGTGGCACGCAACACCGAAGGCATGGACGTGGCGCTTACTTGGTTGCCGGAAGGCGAGCTGGTGCAGGAGAGCTACGTCAATCTGATTCCCACCGCGCAGGGCGGTACCCACGTCAATGGCCTGCGCACCGGCCTGACCAACGCGATCCGCGAGTTCTGCGACATCCGCAACCTGCTGCCACGCGGCGTCAAACTGGCGCCAGAGGATGTGTGGGAACGCCTGTCATTCGTGCTCTCGGCCAAGCTGCAAGACCCGCAGTTCGCCGGCCAGACCAAGGAGCGTTTGTCCTCGCGCAACGCCGCCGGCCTGGTCGAAAACGTCATCCACGACGCCTTCAGCCTGTGGCTCAATCAGCACACCGAACTGGGCGAACGGATCGCCCAGTTGGCGATCGAGCGCGCCAGCGCGCGCCTGAAAGCCGCCAAGCAGGTGGTGCGCAAAAAGATCACCCAGGGCCCCGCCCTGCCCGGCAAGCTGGCCGATTGCAGCGCCACCGACCTGACCCGCACCGAGCTGTTCCTGGTCGAGGGCGACTCCGCCGGCGGCAGCGCCAAGCAGGCGCGCGACAAGGACTTCCAAGCGATCCTGCCGTTGCGTGGCAAGATCCTCAACACCTGGGAGGTCGAATCCGGTTCGGTGCTGGCCTCCGAAGAAGTGCACAACCTGGCCATCGCGATCGGTTGCGATCCGGGCAAGGACGATCTGTCCGGCCTGCGCTACGGCAAGGTGATCATCCTCGCCGACGCCGATTCGGACGGCCTGCACATCGCCACCTTGCTGTCGGCGCTGTTCCTCAAGCATTTCCCGACCCTGGTCAGCCAGGGCCACGTGTTCGTGGCGATGCCGCCGCTGTTCCGCGTTGACGTGGGCAAGCAGGTGTTCTATTGCCTGGACGAAAACGAAAAGCGCGCGATGCTGGAAAAAATCGAGCGCGAAAAGCTCAAGGGCCAGGTCTCGGTGACCCGCTTCAAGGGCCTGGGCGAAATGAATCCGTCACAGTTGCGCGAATCGGCGATCTATCCGGACACCCGTCGGCTGGTCCAGTTGACCGTGTCCAGCGAGGGCGACGACGGCACCAGCAAACTGATGGACATGCTGCTCGCCAAGAAGCGTGCGGGCGACCGCAAGAGCTGGCTGGAAGAAAAGGGCGACCTGGCCACGCTGGACGTCTGAACACAACCGGCATAGAGCGCCAGCTTGCCCCACGGCGTGCACCTTCAATGCTAGGGTGCACACTACTCACCCGCCGACTCCGCGGCGGGTGCCATGCACCAGCCAAAATGGAAGGCCCAGCACATGACGGTGATTGTTGAAGCCGAACGCGAGCAACTGACGCATCTGCTGCGCAGCGTTGCCGCTGGCGATCAGCAAGCCTTTGGCGAACTCTATCGCCGCACTTCCTCGCGCCTGTTCGGCATTTGCGTGCGCATGCTACGTGATCGCACCGAAGCGGAAGACATGCTGCAAGAGGTGTTCACCACGGTCTGGCGGCGCGCGGCAAGTTTCGATCCGGCCAAGGCCAGCGCGAACACTTGGCTGGTCACCTTGACCCGCAACAAGGTGATCGACCGGCTGCGCCAGCATCGCGAAGAGCCGACCGACCAGGTCTTTGAAATCGAAGACGATGCGCTCACTCCGGCCGCCGATGCCGAGTGCTCTCAGGAGCGCGCGCGCCTGCAACAATGCATCGAGGCACTGGAACCGCAACAAAAATCCGCTCTGCGTGCGGCCTTTTTCTCCGGCGCAACGTATAACCAATTGGCGGCCCGCTGCAATGTGCCGCTAGGGACGATGAAAAGCTGGATCCGGCGCAGCCTGATCCGCCTGCGGATGTGCCTGGAACAATGATCACAACGCCCGAACGACCCAGCGACAACCCACGCTACGCCGAATACGTACTCGGCGCGCTGGATTCGGCTGAGCGCGCCGAGATCGAGCGCGAGATCGAGAGCAACCCGACTGCGGCGGCCGCAGTCGCATGGTGGCAAGGGCAGCTCACCACCCTGGCCGAGGATATCCCTGCCGTCACGCCACCGGCGTATGTGATCGCGCGGATCGAAAGTGAGCTGGGCTTTGCATCACCGCTATTGCACACGCCCTTGGCGCGCACCAACCCGACCCGCCTGGGCTGGTGGAACAATTTGCCACTGTGGCGCTGGCTGGGCATCGGCGCCAGCGTCGTCGCGGCGGCCTGCCTTGCCTTACTGGTGATCAATCCGCAACGCGCAGCACTGTCACCGCCCACCCAGAATGAAGCTGCCAGCTATATGGTAGCAACGCTCTCGCGCGACAACGGCGTGGCCAGCTGGACGGCCACCATGGATTTGCAACGCTCGCGGATACTGATTGTGCCCGCCTCGCCCGAAGCAATGGCCAGCGCGCACTCGCCCGAGCTTTGGCTGATCACACCCGGCCAGCAACCGATTTCCATTGGCGTGATCGTCGCCAACAAGCCGACCACCTTGAACCTGTCGCCCGCCCTGCTGGCAAAGCTCAGCGCCAAAGCGTTGCTGGCGGTGTCGGTCGAGCCACGCGGCGGCTCGCCAACCGGCCTGCCGACGGGGCCGGTCATCGCCAAGGGCAATCTAAGCGGCGCCTGAACACTTATCGCACAAGCGCGGCGATTTTTAATGGCGAGGCATCTACCCCGGCCCGGACGACGTATCCATCAGAGCTTCTATTGCGAAGCCACTGACCTGATGGAGATCTCTTCATGAAGATGATCAAACGCCCCACCCGCCTGCTCGCCACCGCACTGGTTTGCGCCGCCGCCTCGCTGACGGCCGTACCGGCGCTCTATGCAACATCCATGGACGCGCAGAAAACCAGCATGGTCGGCGGAGCCGCCATGCTCCCTTCGCGCAACATCGTAGAGAACGCCATCAATTCCAAGGATCACACCACTCTGGTCGCCGCAGTAAAGGCAGCCGGCCTTGTCGATACCTTGTCCGGCACCGGCCCGTTCGCCGTATTCGCCCCCACCAACGAAGCGTTCGCTGCGCTGCCGGCGGGAACGGTCGACACCTTGCTCAAGCCAGAGAATAAAGCGGACCTTACGAAAATCCTCACCTATCACGTGGTGGCCGGCAAATACACGTCCAAAGAGTTGGCCGCGCTCGCCGAACGTAGTGGCGGCAAGGCCGAACTGAAAACCGTGCAAGGTGAGCCGATCACCATCGGCAAGAGCGGCAGCCAATGGACAGTCACCGATGCCAAAGGCCATGCGGCCACCATCACCATCGCGGATGTCATGCAATCCAATGGCGTAATTTTTGTGATCGACAAGGTTTTGATGCCCTGATCGTTTGATCTCTCTCGCTGACGGCCGCCTCGACTTGTCGGGGCGGCCGGTTCCGCAACTGTACGCCGGCGCGGCGGCGGCATAAGGTAGGCACCTGCTTATCTTTGGAGATGCCAATGCCATTGCCCCCCCCTTTCAACTTGCAGCAATGGATCGAGCAGCATCGCCATCTGCTGAAGCCACCGGTCGGCAATAAATGCATCGTCGATGGCGACTTCATCGTGATGATCGTCGGCGGCCCGAATGCACGCAGCGACTACCACTATGACGAGGGCCCGGAGTTGTTCTATCAGCTCGAAGGCGAGATGGTGCTGAAGGTGCAAGAGGAGGGCTCCGCCCGCGACATCCCCATTCGCGCCGGTGAGATGTTCTACCTGCCGGCCAAGGTTCCACACTCGCCTCAGCGCATGGCCGACTCGATCGGACTGGTGGTGGAGCGGCGCCGGGTCGCCGGCGAACGCGACGGTCTGCTGTGGTTCTGCAAGGTCTGCAACCACACGTTGTTCGAGGAATACTTCGTGCTGGAGAGCATCGAGCGTGATTTCCCCCCGGTATTCCAGCGCTTCTACGACTCGCCGCAGTCGCGCCGTTGCAGCGCTTGCGGCAGCGAAAACCCGGCAGCGCCGCCGGTGAAAGCCTAATTTCGGCGCCGCACGCCACGGCGGGCAAGCGTGGCATGCCTGCGGTTCGCGCGGTGATGAAACACCTCAAACTGCGTCTTCACCGATCGCCGCGTGCCAACCAGCGCCTCGCCATCCGCTGCAGCGACTCGTCTGATCGGGGATCGGCAGCGATTGCCTCGATCGATCGCCACGCCAGCGCCAGCGATTCTTCGTTGATGGCAAAGGCCTCGCTGCCATGGGCGCGCACCACGTAACGCACGTCGTAATGCCAGTGCGCCGGCTCGTCGCCACGCGCGGGGATCAGATGCTGATCCAGGTCGAAGATGCCAGGCTCCAAATGCAATTGCCCGAGCCCCGACTCCTCCTGCGCCTCGCGCAAGGCCACCGCGGCAAGATCACGATCGCCATCGGCATGCCCGCCCAGTTGCAACCAGCGGTCCAACTTGCGGTGATGGGTCAGCAGCACGCGCCGTCCATCCGCGCTTACCAGCCATGCCGAACCGCTGAAGTGACCCGCTCCCTGCGCGCGCTCGAATGCGTGCGGCACAGTGACTGCGACGTCGAGAAATTGCTCTGCCAACGGTTGATGGGCCGGGTAAAGCCGTGCATAGGCACGAAGGGCCTCCGACAAGATCAGGATTTGTTCGGACATGACTTATGACATGGCGGTGCAAAACAATGCCCATTGTAGCCGCGGCGCAGCTTGTACCCCCGCGGACGCTCGGCTATGGTTTAAGGCTTGTGTCATAAGCGCGTAACGCACGACGCCATACGCCGCGCCCAATCCAAGTCGTCTTGTCCCGAAGGGGGAGATTCATGCTGAAACAACTTTTCGCGACGCACCCGATCGTGTCGTCGTCGCATGTCGATGCCGGTCTCGCCCCCCAGGACGGCATCGATGGCCAACCCGCCCTCAAACGCGTACTGACCGCTCGCCACCTGGTCACGCTGGGTATTGGCGCGGTCATTGGCGCGGGCATTTTCGTGATCACCGGCCAGGCCGCCGCCGACCATGCGGGGCCTGCCCTGGTGATCAGCTTCATCGTCGCTGGCATCGCGTGCGCGCTGGCGGGCCTGTGCTACGCCGAATTCGCCGCGATGATTCCGGTGTCCGGTAGCGCCTACGCTTATTCCTACGCGACACTCGGTGAAATCGTCGCCTGGTTCATCGGTTGGAATCTGGTGCTGGAATACCTTTTCGCGGTGGCGACGGTGGCCGCCGGCTGGTCGGGCTACTTCAACGAATGCCTGTCGATCCTCGGGCACTGGACCGGCATGTCACTGGCGCTGCCCGACTACCTGGCATCGGCACCGCTGAAGTTCGCCGGCCATAGCATTGTCGCCACCGGCACACTCATCAATCTGCCGGCGGTTGCCATCGTCGGCGCGCTGACCTGCTTGTGCTATGTCGGCATCACCCAGTCGTCTTTCGTCAACGCGATCATCGTGTCGATCAAGTTGATCGTGATCTTTTTGTTCCTGATCTTCGCCTTCCGCTACATCAACCCGGCCAACTGGCACCCCTTCATTCCGCCGGAGCAGGGCCCGGGCCAGTTCGGCACCAGCGGCATCTTCCGCGCGGCGGTGTTGGTGTTTTTCTCCTACGTCGGTTTCGACGCGGTGTCCACGGCCGCCGGCGAGGCCAAGAATCCGCAGCGCGACATGCCGATCGGCATTCTGGGTTCGCTGGCGATCTGCACGGTGCTGTATATCGCGATGGCACTGACCCTGACCGGCATCGCGCCCTACTACAAGTTGGGCACGCCCGAGCCGGTCGCCACCGCGCTGAGCTTCTATCCGCAGCTCAACTGGCTCAAGGCGATAGTGTCGTTCGGCGCGCTGGCCGGGTTGTCCTCGGTGATCCTGGTGATGCTGCTGGGCACGTCGCGCATTTTCTTCTCGATGTCCAAAGACGGCCTGCTGCCGACGGCGATGGGCCGCGTGCATCCCACGCGCCGCTCGCCCTCGGTCGCCACCGTGGTTTCCGGTGTGGTCGCCGCGGTTACCGCTGGCTTGTTCCCGGTCAGCATCCTGGGCGAATTGGTGTCGATGGGCACCTTGCTGGCCTTCGCCACGGTGTGCATCGGCGTGCTGCTGCTGCGTCATACCCGACCGGAGTTGCCGCGCGCCTTCCGCGTACCGGGAGGCATGATCGGCATCTGGCTGGTCAGCGGACTGGGGGCGGCCGTGTGCCTGTACCTGTTCTGGCAGTCGTTTCAAGCCAACTGGCCACTGATTGTCGGCTGGACCGCGATCGGCATGGTGATCTATTTCGGATATGGCCACTGGCACAGCAAGCTGCGTCCGGCAGCCAAACGCGCCTGATTCGATGCCACTTCGGGGCGGCGGATACCCGCCCCGACCTTGCCAGCCTGCGGCTTCGTAACGCCGCATACTTCAGGTAGTTCCATGCTCAGACAGCTGCTCGCCCGTAAAACCGATTTCAGCGACATCGAACAAGGGCACGGCCCAACTTTGCGCCGCACGCTGGGGCCATGGGGTCTGACCGCGATCGGCATCGGCGCGGTAATCGGTGGCGGCATTTTCGTGATCACTGGCGTGGCTGCCGCCGAGCATGCGGGGCCGGCGATCATCCTCTCGTTCGTGCTGGCGGCGATTTGTAGCACCTTTACCGCGCTGTGCTATGCCGAATTCGCCTCGCTGATTCCGGTCTCCGGTAGCGCTTATTCCTACGCCTACGCCACCTTGGGCGAAGGCGCGGCCTGGTTCATCGGCTGGAATCTGGTGTTGGAGTACGGCGTCTCGGCCTCGGCGGTGGCGGTCAGTTGGACCGGCTACTTCGTCAGCCTGCTCGATCATGTGGGCCTGCATATTCCGCCGGCGCTGACCAACGCCCCACTGGATTACGTGCATGGGCACCTGGTCACCACCGGCGCCCTGCTCAATTTGCCGGCGGTGGCGATCGTACTGGCGCTGACCGCCGTATGCTATGTCGGCATCCGGGAATCGGCTGGCGCCAACATGGCGATGGTGCTGCTTAAGGTGGCGCTGATCGTGATCGTCATCGTGGTCGGCGCGCGCTACGTCAACACCGCCAATTGGCACCCGTTCATTCCGGCCAATCAAGGCGGCGACAAATACGGCTGGTCCGGCGTACTGCGCGGCGCGGCGCTGGTGTTCTTCGCCTATATCGGCTTTGAGGCCACCTCCACGGCCGCGCAGGAAAGCAAAAATCCGCAGCGCGACATGCCGATTGCCACGCTCGGTTCGCTGGCGCTGTGCACGGTGCTGTATATCGCGATGGCCGCGGTGTTGACCGGCCTGCTGCCTTACAACCAATTGGGCACCGATGAGCCGGTGGT
>JBEVMS010000053.1:0-9256 GCA_040508515.1 Dyella sp.
CGTGGCCGTGCGCCTGGGTGCGCGAGGCATAGAACATCGCCATCGCGCCGCCTTCGAACTCGCACACCGCCATGCCGTTGTCGATATCGCCAATGGCTTTTAACTCATCGAACACCGCCACGGTGCCCATCGCGTATACCCGCTTGGCTTTTGGACGTCCAAGCAGCCATCGCGCCAAGTCGACGTCGTGCACGCTGCAGTCAAGGAATAGCCCGCCACTGGTCGGCGCGAATTTGACGAAGGCGCCGCTGGGATCGGTAAGGTCCGCCGTCTGCGAATAGACCATGAAGGGCTTGCCGATGGTGCCGGCGGCAATCTGGGTGATCGCATCGCGGTAGCTCGCGTCGAAATGGCGCACGAAGCCGACCATCGCGCGTAACTGCGGATATTGGGCCGCATGCGCCACCGTGCGTTGGCAGGCGTCCAGTTCCAGCGACAGCGGCTTTTCGCAGAACACGTGCTTGCCCGCGTCCAGCGCTTGCTCAATCTGCTCAGCATGCAGCGAGGTGGGCGTGATCAGAAAAATCGCGTCCAGGCTGGGATCGGCCAGCATCGCGGTGTAATCGGCGTAGCTGCGCTCGATACCTAAACTGTCGCGCGCCCAGGCGCGTTCGTCCTCAAGCGGGCTGCACACCGCGGCCAGGTGCGCGCGCGGCACGCTGCGCGCCAGATGTTCGGCGTAACGTCGGCCCAGGCGACCCAAGCCAGCCAGGCCGATGGAGAGATGTTTTTGGGTCATGCGAGCGATCCAAGTGGGATGGGAGAACAGCGATGGCAGAAGGTTTAACTGAGGCGTGAGTGTTGACGCCTCAGTCCTGATCGTGAGCGCTGAGACGTGAGCATTGAGGCGTAAGCGTCGCCTGGCATGAGCGCCGAGCGCGCAGCGATCCACTCCGCACTCATTCCATTTCTATGCACTCAATCCCATGCACTCACTTCCATGCACACACGCCTAAACACACTCACCCCTCGACCGCCAACACGCGGCCCTCGTGCCACGAGCGCGTGGCCAACTCGGCCAGCTCCAGCGCCTTGATGCCGTCGGCGATGGTGGTGCGTACCGGCGTGCCGTTGGTCAGCGCATCGAAGAAATGCGCGATTTCCAGCGCATAAGCCTCGCGGTAACGCTCCAGGAAAAAGTGCTCGGGTTTGTCGGCGCTGATCGATGCCTCGGTCCAAACCACCACTTGCGTCGGGCGCACGTTGCCGGCCTGCAACAGGCCACCGCTGCCGAGCACTTCGAAGCGCTGGTCGTAGCCGTAGGCGGCGCGGCGCGAGGTATTGATCTGGCACAGCGCGCCACCACGCGTGCGCAAGGTCACCGTGGCCTGGGTGATGTCGCCGGCTTGCGCCACCTCGGGAAAACCCAGACTGCCGCCGGTGGCGTAGACGCTCACCGCTTCGTCGCCGAGAATCCAGCGGAAGATGTCGAAGTCGTGGATAAGCATGTCCTTGAACACGCCGCCGGAGCGCTCGATGTAGGCCACCGGCGGCGGCGCGGGATCGCGGCTGGTGACGATCAGCATTTCGGGCGTGCCGATCTCGCCGGCGTCCAGGCGTGCCTTGAGCGCGGCGAAGGTGGGATCGAAGCGACGCTGAAAGCCAATCATGCAGACCACGCCGGACGTCTTTACCGCCAATTCGCATTCGCGTGCGCGGGCTAGGTCAAGATCCACCGGCTTCTCGCAGAAGATCGCCTTGCCCGCGGCGGCGGCGCGCTGGATCAGGTCGGCGTGGGTGTCGGTGGACGAGCCGATCACTACCGCGCCAACCGCCGGATCGGCCAGCGCCTGCTCCGCCGAAACTACCGTAGCGCCATGCGCGGCGGCCAATGCTTCGGCGGATGGCGCGTGCGTGTCGACCACATAGCGCAGGCGGGCCTGCGCATGGCGGGCCACATTGGCGGCGTGGATCTTGCCGATACGGCCGGCGCCAAAAACCGCTACTTCAATCATCGTATTCTCCGGGGGGACTGGTTTCTTCGACGGTCAATTCGAGCTTGTAGGCCAGCGCGACGAACAGCGCCTGGCACAGGCAGATGGTGCTGGTCAGCGCGCGGAACGCGAACGCGCTGCCTTCGCGCACTTTCAGCAGGACGCTGGCGTGGCGCGCCAGCGGACCTAACGCGCTTTCGGTGATCGCCAGCACCTTGGCCTTGTGCTGGCTGGCCAGCCGCGCGCAGTACAACGTTTCCTTGCCGTAGGGCGGAAAGCTGATCGCGATCAGCACGTCGTTCTTGCCGATCGAACGCATCTGCTCGCGGTACATGCCACCCAGCCCATTGACCAACTGCACGCGTTTTTGCGTGTGCTGCAGCGCGTAGGCGATATAGCTGGCGATCGAAAACGCGCGCCGCACCGCCACCACGTAGATGGTGTCGGCCTTGGCCAGCATCTCCACTGCCACCTCGAAACTTTTTCCATCGAACTCGCCGGCCAGCTCATCCAGGCCGACCCGGCTGGCATCGATGAAACGCAGCGCCATTTGCGCTGGCGCCATGCGCTCAGGCTCGCCTTCGATCACCCGGCGGATGCGCTGCTGGTAGCTGCGCGCGGGAGTGGCCTGGGCGGTGTGCTCGCTGCGAAACAACGCCTGCATTTCGCTGTAGCCGCTGAAACCCAGGCGCTGGGCAAAGCGCACCACCGCCGAACCATGCACGCCGGCACCTTCGGCCACTTCGTTGATGCGCTGAACCATCAAGGTCGTGCGCTGCTGCTCGACGTAGCGCGCCACGCTTTGCTGCTGGCGGGGCAAGGCGTCGAACTGCTCGGCGATCCGCCGCAGCAGCTCGTCCACTTCGCTGCGTTTAGTCATGGTTCTTCCATGGGTGGCGGGAAATGCCGCAGTTATGCATCAGATGGAATCTTTATTCCACTTTTTTCAATGCTGCAATGCAAATTGCAAAGCCTGCAGCAGCGGCCCATTCTGGCGCTGGAATCAAACCGCCACGGCTGCAATGGACGTGGCCCGACGACAGACAAGGCCGGCCGGCCCGGCGATACGACTGGAGGGTGGTATGCGTATTCGGAAGATTTCCTTGTGCTTGACGATGATGATGGCGGGTGCGGTGCTGACGCCCGCGGCGATGGCGCAAGGCGAAGGCGAGCGGTATGTGATGGTGACCCACGGCGCCGATTCCGACTCGTGGTGGAACACCATCAAGAACTCGGTCAAGCAGGCCAGCGACGATTTCGGCGTGCAGGTGGATTATCGCAACCCACCCAACGGCGATCTGGCCGACATGGCCCGCTTGCTGGAACAGGCCGCCGCGCGCAACTACGACGGCGTCGCCTATGACATCGCCGATTACGACGTGCTGGCCAAGCCGGCCGCGCGCGTCACCGCCAAGGGCATTCCCACCGTCACCTTCAACTCCGGTACCGCCGAGGAAAGCAAGAAGCTGGGCGCGATCATGCACATCGGCCAGCCCGAGTACGACGCGGGCAAGGCGGCGGGCGAGCGCGCCAAGGCGGCCGGCATCACCTCGTTCGTCTGCGTCAACCATTACGCCACCAACCAAGCCTCGTTCCAGCGCTGCAAGGGCTTCGCCGATGCGATCAAGGTGGACTTCAAAAGTTCGATGATCGACAGCGGCATGGACCCCACCGTGGTGCAGAGCAAGGTCACCGCCTACCTGCGCAACCATCCCAAGACGCAGGCGATTCTGGCGCTGGGACCCAACGCCGCCGAGCCGACCATCAACGCGCTCAAGCAGATGCACCTCAACGGCAAGATCTACTTCGGCACCTTCGATCTGTCGCCGGGAATCATCAACGGCATCAAGGACGGCACGATCAATTTCGCGATCGATCAGCAGCCCTACCTGCAAGGCTATATGTCGATCGCCGCGCTGGTGATCGCGCACCAGGACAAGACCACCGACAAGGCGACCATCATTGCCAAGCTCAAGGCCAACCCGAAGTTCCAGGAACGGCTCAAGCAGTATGGATTGCAGCCGGTTTACAACGAGGCGGGGGTCAGCTCCGGCCCGGCCTTCGTGACCAAGGACAACGTGGCCACCGTCGAGAAGTACGCCGGCCAGTACCGCTAAAAGACGCGTGGGCGACCGGCGCGCCGGCCGGCCGCCCGCGTGGTGAACCACCAAAGCGCAAGCGCGGGAGTTTTCATGAGCACCACCCCTCACATGGCCATGCCACTCGGCAAGACCGCACCGGCACCGATCGTTCCGGGCGACGAACGCGTGCGGCGCATCCCCCCGTGGCGAGCCCTGCTGCATCGGCCCGAGTTCGGTTCCATCGCCGCCACTGTGCTGGTGTTCGTATTGTTCGGCGCGTTCGCCGGCGACTCGGGCATGTTCAATCTCGATGGCGTCATGAACTGGTCGCAGGTGGCCGCGTACCTGGGCATCATCGCGGTCGGTGCCTGCGTGCTGATGATCGCCGGCGAATTTGATTTGTCGCTGGGTTCGATGATCGGCTTCGCCGGCATGATGCTGGCGGTGCCCTCCATGTTTATGGGCTGGCCGATGTGGGCCGCGATGCTGTTCGCCTTCGCAGGCTCCATGGCGCTGGGCTGGCTCAACGGGTATCTGGTGGTGCGCACCAAGCTGCCCAGTTTCATCGTCACGTTGGCTTTCATGTTCATCCTGCGTGGGATGACCATCGTGCTGTCGACGCAGTTCGCCGGCAGCACCATCGTCAGCGGCGTCGGCGACAAGATCGCCGCCGATCCGGTGACGCATGCGCTGTTCCAGGGCACCGCTTTCCATGGCCTGTTCAACTGGCTGGCCGCGATCGGTGCGATTGATCGCCTGCCCAGCGGTCAGCCGGTGGTGGCCGGTCTGCCCAAGGTGTTGCTGTGGTGGTTATTCGTGGCCTGCGCCGCCGGCTTCGTGTTGGCCAAAACGCGTTTTGGCAACTGGATCTACACCGTCGGCGGCGATGCCAACGCGGCCAAGAACGTTGGCGTGCCGGTGCGGCGGGTGAAGATCACCTTGTTCGTGTTCACCGCCTTCTGCGCCTGTTTGTTTGCTGTGCTGCAGGTGTCCGATGTCGGTTCGGCCGCTTCGGATCGCGGCCTGCAAAAAGAGTTCGAGGCGATCATCGCCGCGGTGATCGGCGGCGCGCTGCTGACCGGCGGCTACGGCTCGGTGCTGGGCGCGTGCTTCGGCGCGTTGATCTTCGGCGTGGTGCAGATCGGCATCTCCTACACCAACGTCAATTCCGATTGGTACCGCGTGGTGCTGGGCGCGATGTTGCTGTTGGCGGTGCTGTTCAACCATTACATCCGCAGCCGCGCCACCACTGGCAAATGAGGATCGATCCATGAATGCGCAAGTCAACGACGATTACATCCTGCAACTCGAAGGCGTCAGCAAGTTCTTCGGCACGGTGATCTCGCTCAAGGACGTCACCCTGCGCCTCAAGCGCGGCGAAGTGCATTGCCTGCTGGGCGACAACGGCGCCGGCAAGTCGACCCTGATCAAGACCCTGGCCGGGGTGCACACGCCCAGCGAAGGGCAATACCTGATTGAAGGCCAGCCGGTGCATTTCAAGTCGCCGCGCGAGGCGCTGGATCAAGGTATCGCCACGGTCTACCAGGATCTGGCGCTGGTGCCGCTGATGAGCGTGGCGCGCAATTTTTTCGCCGGCCGCGAGCCCAAGCGCAAGCTGTTCGGGGTGATCCCGATCATGGATATGCAGCAGGCCGCCGCGGTGTCGGTGGAGAAGCTGGCCGAGATGGGCATCCACGTGCGCTCGCCGCACCAGCCGGTCGGCACCATGTCCGGCGGCGAGCGGCAGTGCCTGGCGATCGCGCGGGCGATCCACTTCGGCGCCAAGGTGCTGATCCTGGACGAGCCGACTGCGGCGCTGGGCGTCAAGCAGAGCTGCAACGTGCTCAAGCTGATTCACAAGGCGCGCGAGCGTGGCATCTCGGTGATCTTCATCACCCACAACGTGCACCACGCCTACCCGATCGGCGACAGCTTCACCCTGCTCAATCGCGGCCACTCGATGGGCACTTTCGCCAAGAGCGCGGTGAGCAAGGAAGAAGTGCTGGACATGATGGCCGGCGGCACCGAGATCCAGTCGCTGGTGGATGAATTGGAAGGCCGCGCCGCGGCGTGACGATGGGTCGTGCGTTGGGAGAAGTGAGCCGCGAGAGAACCCGATCTCGCCTTCACGCACTCAACCCGGCCCGGCGCGCTCGCCGTGTTTTCGTCGCCAGCGGCGACTCGAAAGGACGAGCCAGCCGCGCCTGCACTCCGGCGCGACACTCCGCGCCGACGCCGCGCTCTCACCGCTCATTGCTAACCACTCTTTCCTATCTTCTTGAGCCTACGCCATGACCGAACGCCACTACGATCTGATCTGCCTGGGTCGACTCGCCGTCGATCTGTATGCGCAACAACCCGGCGCGCGACTGGAAGACGCCTCCAGCTTCGCCAAGTACCTGGGCGGCTCCTCCGGCAACGCCGCGTTCGGCACCGCGCGGCTGGGCTTGAAGTCGGCCATGCTGACCCGCGTGGGCGATGATCATATGGGCCGCTTCCTCACCGAAACCCTGCATAAGGAAGGCTGCGACACCAGCCATGTGGTGGTCGATGGCCAACGGTTGACCGGCATGGTGCTGCTGGGGATCAAGGATCGCGATACCTTTCCGCTGATCTTCTATCGCGAGAACTGCGCCGACATGGCGCTGTGCGAAGAAGACATTGATGAAGCCTTCATCGCCTCGTCCAAGGCGCTGGCGATCACCGGCACGCATCTGTCCACGCCCACCACCCTGGCCGCCAGCCGCAAGGCGCTTGGCTTTGCGCGGCAGCACGCCGTGCGCACCGTGCTGGATATCGACTACCGCCCCGTGCTGTGGGGGCTGGCCGGCCGCGCCGATGGCGAAACGCGCTTTATCGCCGACCACGCGGTCAGCGCGCATCTGCAAGCGCAACTGGGGCTGTTCGAGCTGATCGTCGGCACCGAGGAAGAATTCCACATCGCCGGCGGCAGCACCGAACTGATCGCCGCGCTGCAAGCGGTGCGCGCGGTCAGCGCGGCGACGCTGGTGATCAAGCGCGGCGCCGCCGGTTGCAGCGTGATCGAAGGGGCGATCCCCCACCATATCGAGCAGGCGGCGACCTATCGCGGCACGCGGGTGGAGGTTCTCAACGTGCTGGGTGCGGGCGACGCCTTCATGGCCGGCTTTCTCTATGGCTGGCTGCGCGACCAGCCGATCGAGCGCGCCTGCGCCTACGCCAACGCGTGTGGCGCGATGGTGGTGTCGCGGCACGGCTGCGCGCCGGCGATGCCCAGTCGCGCCGAGCTGGATTACTTCCTCGCCCACGCCGAACGGCTGCAACGGCCCGATCGCGACGGCGAGCTGGCGCATCTGCACCGGGTCAGCGTGCCGCGCCGGCATTGGGACGATCTGCACATCTTCGCCTTCGACCACCGACGCCAACTGTATGACCTGGCGCGCGAAGTCGGCGCCGACGAGGCGCGCTTGCCCAAACTCAAGCAACTGCTGGTGCAAACGGTGGCGCAGGCCGAGCAGCGCCTGGGGCTACAACAACGCATCGGCTTATTGTGCGATGGCGAGTACGGCCAAGACGCGCTCAACGACGCCAGCGGGCGCGGCTGGTGGATCGGTCGGCCGGTCGAACTGCCCGGCGCCAACCCGCTGGAATTTGAGGCCGGTCGCACGGTCGGCAGCGAGCTGCTGCGCTGGCCGATCGAGCAGGTGGTCAAATGCCTGGTGCCATTCGATCCCGATGGCAACCCCGACGCGCGGCTGGAACAGGAAACCCAGTTGCTGGCGTTGTACCAGGCCACCCGCGCCAGCGGGCACGAGCTGCTGTTGGAAGTGATTCCGCCGCCCAACCCGGCGACGCAGGCGAGCCAGGGCGAACGCGTGCTGCGCGCGCTCAAGCGCATCTACAACTTGGGTATCCGCCCCGAATGGTGGAAGCTTGCGCCGCTGCCGTCAGCAGATTGGGCCGCGCTGGACGCGCTGCTCGCCGAGCGCGATCCGTATTGCCGCGGCGTGCTGCTGCTGGGCCTCAATGCGCCGTTCGCCGAATTGGCGTCCGGTTTCGCCGCCGCCGCGCACAGCGCCAGCTGCCGCGGTTTCGCGGTCGGGCGCAGCATCTTCATGGAGCCGGCGCGCGCCTGGCTGCGCGGCGAGATCGACGACGCCGGACTGATCGCCCGCACCAGCGATGGCTTCGCCGAACTGGCCGCGCTGTGGCGTCAGGCCCGCGGCGAGCGTCACCCCCATTCTCACGAGGCCGTCGGCTATGCCGCATGACACTTTGCCGTCCGACGCCCGCATGAGCGCAGCGCCTCCGACGGCACCGCACAACACACCCGCAGCGCGCGCCGATACGGTGCAGATCACGCCAACCGACGCATCCCGCGTGCGGCTGACCATGGCGCAGGCGCTGGTGCGCTACCTCGCGGTGCAGCAGGTGCGCGACGACGATGGCAAGATCGTGCCGCTGTTCGGCGGTGTGTTCGCGATCTTCGGTCACGGCAACGTGGCGGGCCTGGGCGAGGCGCTTTATCACGAGCGCGAGCGCCTGCCGACCTACCGCGCGCACAGCGAGCAAGGCATGGCCAATGCCGCGATCGCCTACGCCAAGGCGCACATGCGGCGACGCATGATGGCGGTGACCAGCTCGATCGGGCCCGGCGCCACCAACCTGGTCACCTCCGCCGCGCTGGCCCACGTCAACCGCCTGCCCGTATTGCTGCTGCCTGGCGATGTGTTTGTCTCGCGTGCACCCGATCCGGTGTTGCAGCAGTTGGAGGATTTCGGCGACGGCACGGTCAGCGTCAACGACTGCCTGCGTCCGGTGTCGCGCTACTTCGATCGCATCGTGCGGCCCGAGCAATTGCTCAGCGCGCTGCCGCGCGCACTGCGCGTGCTGACCGATCCGGCGCTGTGCGGCCCGGTCACCCTGGCCTTGCCGCAGGACGTCCAGGCCGAGGCTTACGACTGGCCGCTGAGCTTCTTCGCGCCGCGGCTGCATACCTTCCGCGCGCCGCCGCCGCTGGCCGAGGAAATTGCGGCGGTCGCCAACGCGCTGCGCCAGGCCCAGCGGCCGGTATTGATCGCCGGCGGCGGCGTTCTCTACGGCCAGGCCAGTGCGGCACTGCGCCACTTCGCCGAGCGCCATCGCGTGCCGGTGGCCGAAACCCAAGCCGGCAAGGGCGCGCTGGCTTGGGATCACCCGCTGCAACTGGGACCGGCCGGAGTCAGCGGCTCGACCGCCGCCAACGCGCTGCTGGTCGAGGCT
>JBEVMS010000056.1:0-17021 GCA_040508515.1 Dyella sp.
GATGCCGTTGGAGCTGACCACGATGTCGTGCTCGCTGGCCGGTGCCAGCTGAAAGCCGGCGCTGTGGTCCGGACCGATTTCCAGATGCAGCACCACGCCCTTGGCGTCGGCGGTGCCCTGGCGGATCGCCTCGGCGGCCTTGTCGGTGATGGTGATCTGCGGCGGCGTGCGGTCGGGCAGGCTGACGCCGAACAACTGGTGCAGTTCGCCGCTGCCATAGAGCTGGCGCACGATGTCCGCGCCGCCGATCAGCTCGCCGTCGACGTAGAGCTGCGGAATGGTCGGCCACTGGCCGTAGAGCTTGATGCCCTCGCGGATTTCCGGGTCTTCCAGCACGTTGACCGTGTGGTACTCGGGCAGCAGCTCGTTGAGCGTATTGGTAGTGGTGGCGGAAAATCCGCACATTGGCTGCTGGCGGTTGCCCTTCATGAACAGCACCACGCGGTGGGCTTTGAGCAGGGATTCGATGCGTTCGCGGGTGGCGGTGTCGAGGGACATGCAGGGGCTCCGGTAAGGACGGTCATAATACGCCCGATATGCCGACGCCGGGTTGGCGGTTCAAGGTTGGGCGGTTGACCAGATGCCACGGCCCACGTTGCGCGCGTCGACGGCCAGCGGCGCGAACGCCAGCGCGCCGGCCGGCGAGGGCATCACCAGGTCGCGGCTGGCCCGTCCCAGAGCGGTGGTTTGCTCGCTCCAATGCAGCAGTTCCATCACCCCGGCCGCATCCTCGATCAGCGCGGTGCAGTGTTCCACCCAGTCGCCATCGTTCATGTACAGCACGCCTTCGAGCTGACGCACGTGGCCGTAGTGGATGTGCCCGCAGATATGCCCGTCCAGCCCCTGTTCGCCGGCTGCGCGCGCGACACGCTGTTCGTAAGCGCGGATGTACGCCAGCGCCCGCCCAATATGCGATTTGACGATGATCGAAAGCGGCAGATAAGGCAGTTTGAAGCGTCGACGCAGCCCGTTGAGGCTGCGATTGCCGGCGCAGATCAGCCGATGCAGCGTCTCACCTAACACCAGCAGCCAATTCGAACTCAGGTGTTCGGGGTCGTATTCGTCGCCATGGCTGACCCGGTAGCGACGCCCGTCGGCGCCTTCGTGGATGGCGTCGAGTTCGATCCGAATGCCGCCGATGCGCTGGCCGGCCAGTGCGCGCAGCGGCGCATCGTGGTTGCCGGGGATGTAGATCACCTCGATCCCGCGCCCAGGCATCGCCAGCAGTTCGGCGATCACCGCGCTGTGGCTGGGATGCCACCAGGCGCGCCGCGCCAGTGCTTGCAGGTCGATCACGTCGCCGACCAGATAGAGCGTGCGGCAGTCCAGTCGGCGCAGGAAGTCGAGCAGGTAGTCGGCCTTGCAGTCGGCCGTGCCCAGGTGCAGATCGGAGATGAAGGCGCTGCGGCAGCAGTAGCTGTTCATGAGGCGCGTCCCGGTTGTCGACCCGGGAGCACAGTGTCGGCCTGCCGCGTATCAGTGGTGTGGCAGTCAGATGGCAAAGCGGTTGCGGTGTGCCCGGTCCCACACCGGCGGCTCGGCCGCAGGGCGTGAGCCAGCCGACAGTCATCTGCAGACGGCGGACGGCAGGCGCTAAAGATGGGCGAAGAGATGGCGGGCGCCTTCTCATGCGCCTTCAAAGCGACTGGGCGTGTTGTGGATGACCGGCGCGATGGCGGCCGGAGCAGGGCTTGCGGCGATTACATCCGGGTGTGTCTCCACCGCGAGCTGACGCCCTTTGAAGCGATGCGCAACGCTCGCGTATCATCGTTTTCTTTGCGGGACGTGCTGCGATGAAAATGTACGGCTTCTGGCGCTCGGCCGCCGCGTTCCGGGTGCGGATCGCCCTCAACCTCAAGGGCCTGCCTTACGAGGAGACGATGATCGACCTGGATGCGGGCGATCAACGCACGCCGGCGTTCCTGAGCATTAATCCGCAAGCGGCGGTGCCGGCCCTGTTCATCGATGACGGGGCGCCGCTGACCCAGTCGATGGCGATCCTCGAATACCTCGAAGAGACATATCCCGAGCCGGCCTTGCTTCCGCGCGATGCGCGCGGTCGCGCCCGGGTCCGCTCGCTGGCGCTGATCTTCGCCGCCGATCACCATCCGCTGATCGTGCCGCGTATTCGGCGTTATCTGGCCGATACGCTGGGTATCGAGGAGGAGCGGCGCACGCAATGGATCCGGCACTGGTTCCGCGAAGGGCTGGTCCAGGCCGAGACGCGGCTGGCGAATGAGCCTGAGACGGGCACGTTCTGCCACGGCGACCAGCCGGGCATGGCGGATCTGTGCTTGATCAGCCAGGTGATGGGCGCGCGCGGCTTCAACGTCAGCACCGCCGAGATGCCGACCATCGAACGCATTGTGGAGGCATGTCTGGCGATCGATGCCTTCGCCGCGGCACTGCCGCTGCGTCAGCCCGGAGCGCCGGCAGCGCATTGAGCCGGCAATGCTCCACGGGCGCGGAGGCTTTGTGATCCGCCGCCGGCGTCTGATCAAAGATGGCGTGGAACGCAACGCTGCCAGCGCGCGCGATGATGGCGCTCGCCGCGGCCGACCTTGCCAGCCTGCGTCAGGATGTCGAGCCCCTTTTGAAGTCCGCTACGCGGAACCTTCGGCGCGTTCTGCGCGTGAAAGCGGCTTTCGATGAGTCTTGCGCTTGCGTGTCCCGTGATATCTGTAGGCGCTCAGCCCAGCGCGGCCAGCGCCACCGGCAGCGCGGTCAGCGCCCAGTGTGCGTATTGATGGGGGGCGGGGTGCAGGCCGTCAGCGGTGAGCAGATCCGGCTGGGCGCGTGACAGGGCGGTGATATCCACCCATTGCGCGCCTTGGCGGATGGTTTCCTCGCGGGCGCAGGCGTTGAAACGGTCAATCGCCTGGCCGATGGCTTGCGGATCGCGGGCCTCGCGCCGGGCAAACGGGGTCACCCCCCAGTCGGGTATCGACAACACCAGCACCCGCTGGGATCGCCCGCCCGCCAGATTGATGGCTCGCGCGAGCAGTGCGCGAAACTCTTCGCGGTAATTATCCAGCGCACGGCCGCGATACTGGTTGTTGACCCCGATCAGCAGGCTGACCAGGTCATACGGCGGGGTCAGCGTTTGCTGCTCGATGGCGTCGGCCAGTTCGTCGGTACTCCAGCCGGTGCATGCGACGATCTGCGGCGGCGCCAGCGCATGGCCGTGTTGGCCGAGCAGACGCGTCAGTTGCACCGGCCAGCGCGCGGCTTCGTCGACCCCTTCGCCGATGCTGTACGAATCGCCCAACGCCAAATAGGTCAGCAAAGGTGGCTGACTCACGCGGCTACCGCGCCGTGCGTGGGCGCGCCGGCGGCCATGGCGGCCAGCACGCGCTCGATGCGCACGAAGACCTCGGCCAGCTCGGCGGCCGGCGGCAGCAGGGTTAGCCGCAGATGGCGGCTGTCGATCACGTTGAAGCTGCTGCCCGGCACTACCAGCACGTCCTCCTGCTCCAGCAGGCGCAGCGCGAATACGTTGTCGTCGAACACCGGGATGCGGTCGGCGCGAACCTGGGGAAAGGCATACAGCGCGCCATCCGGCCGCACCATGCTGAGGTATTGGCTGGCGGCGACCCCTTCGATGACGACGCGGCGCGCCTCGTGCAGGCGTCCGCCCGGAACCGTCAGCGCGTTGATGGTGGGCGCGCTTTCCAACGCCGGCTGTACTGCCCATTGCGCGGTGACATTGGCGCACAGCCGCAGCGCGGCGAGCAGTTGCAACGCGTCGCGGTAGTCGGTGCTGCGCCGTGCATCGCCGGACAAACTCATCCAGCCCACCCGGTAGCCGCAAGCGCGATGCACCTTGGACAACCCGCCAAAGCTCAGGCAGGGCAAGTCGCCTGCCACCGCGGCCAAGGGCTGGAAGGGCACACCGTCGTAGGTAATCTCGTCGTAGATTTCATCGCTGAGCAGCAGGAGATGATGCCGCTCGGCGACCGCCACCAACTGCGCCAGCAGCTCACGCGGGTAGACCGCGCCGGTGGGATTGTTGGGATTGATCAGCACCAGCGCGCGGGTGCGCGGGGTGATCAGCGCCTCGACCTCGACCGGGTCCGGCAGATGGCCGTGCTCGGCCAGGCAGCGGTAATAGCGCGGCGTGCCACCGTTCAAGATGGTCGCAGCGCTCCACAGCGGGTAATCGGGGCTGGGCAGCAAGACCTCATCGCCGCTTTGCAGCAGCGCGCGCAGTGAAAGATCGATCAGCTCGCTGACCCCGTTGCCGACAAAGATCCGTTCGATGTCCACGCCCCGCGCGCCACGTGCGCGCTGCTGCGCGGCGATTGCCTCGCGCGCTTCCTCCAGGCCCTGCTCCAGCCCGTACGCTTCGCTGTCGCGTAGATGGCTGGCGATGGCTTCGCGCAGGTGCGCCGGCGTTTCGAAGCCGTAGCGGCCGGGATTGCCGATATTGAGCTTGATGATCGGCCGGCCGGCGGCTTCCAGCTCGCGCGAGCGCCGAGTTAGCGCGCCGCGAATCTCGTAGCGTACGTCGGCCAGTTGCGCGCTGGGTTTGATCGAAGACACCGCCCGGGTTCCTTGGCTGAGAGCGGCTGTGCCGCCTTAAGGTTCATTCGCATGCTAACAGCCCGCACCGCGGCACGGGCGAGCGGGGGCGGACGGCGTCGCCGCATGGCACGCGCGGTGGTTGCATGCGCAAGGCATAATCCCAGCCATGAGCGATCACGAAACGATCCAGCGGCTGCGCCGCATCGGCTGGCGCGGCGACAGCCTGCCGCAAGGCGGTCTGCGTCTGGCCCGCGTGGTGGCGCAGCATCGCGCCGGCTACGAACTGCACGACGGCGAGCATCTGTTCGGCGCGCAGCCGGACGGGCATTTCCTCAAGCGCGGATTGGACCCGTCGGTGCGTCCGGCGGTGGGCGATTTCGTCGAGCTGCAAAGCGGCTCGCCGCCGCACATCGTCAGCGTGACGCCGCGGCGCACCGTGCTGTCGCGCGCGGCTGCGGGTGAGCGTTACGAGCGTCAGCTGATCGCCACCAACATCGACTACGTGCTGGTGCTGACCGGTCTGGACGGCGATTTCAACCCGGCGCGCATCGAGCGCTACCTGTCGCTGACCGAAGGCTCTGGCGCGCAGCCGGTGGTGCTGCTGTCCAAGGTCGATACCCGCAGCGACGCGCCCGAACTGATCCAGGCCTTGCGCGCGCGCCTGCCCGAGGGCACTCCGGTGCACGCGGTCAACGGGCGCGATCCGGCTTCGCTGGAGGTGTTGCTGCCGTATCTGCAACTGGGCGACAGCGCGGTGCTGGTGGGGTCCTCCGGCGCCGGCAAATCGACCCTGACCAATTCCTTGCTCGGCAGCGAGCGCATGGCCACCAACGAAGTGCGCGAGCACGACAGCCGCGGTCGCCACACCACTACCCATCGCGCGCTGCTGCAACTGCCTTCCGGCGGCTGCCTAATCGACACACCCGGCATGCGCGAACTGAAACTCACCGGCGAGGAAAACCTCGACCTGTTCGCCGACATCGAGGAACTGGCCGAGCAATGCCGCTTCGCCGATTGCGGACACGGCAGCGAACCGGGTTGCGCGGTGCAACGGGCGCTGGAAAGCGGCGCGCTCAGCATGCAGCGCTGGCGCAATTTTCTGAAGCTGCGCGATGAACGCGAGCAGCAGGCGCAAACGCTGGAAGCGCGCCTGCGTCGCCAAGCCGCCGGTCGTCCGCCGATCAAGCCACCACGCCGCAGCGGGCGCGATCGCGATTGATGGCTGCCTGCACCGTCGCCGGTGGCAATCGCGACGGTAGCTGCGCTTCACCGCATATGCCGGCGATGAAACGCAACCGTGCATTGGGAATCTAGCGCAGCGCTTCCAGCGTGGCGCGGGCACCGACGGTATGCAACTGCTGCAGTGCCCAGGTATAGGCCTGGACGAAGCGGGGATGTTCGGCCAGATCGCCGAACAATTCACGGTTCTCGATGAAAGCCACCGGGTGGCTGCGGTTGTGCTGCGCGATGGCTTGTAACTGGCCCTTGAGCCGGTCGACCACCTCGATCGGCTGGCCCTGCTCGTCGCTGCCCTCGTCGTAGCGCGCCCAGCTAGCCACCACCGCCGCGCTGCGCTTGATCTGGCCACCATGGGCCAATTGATGCCGAATCACCGGGACCAACCACTTGGGTATGCGGTCGGAGCTTTCGGCGCACAGCCGTGCCAGCGTGTCGCGAATCTGCGGGTTGGCGAAGCGTTCGATCAAGGTATGGCGGTACTGGTCCAGGTTGACACCCGGCACCGGTGCCAGCGTGGGCGAGCCTTCCTCGACCATGTAGCCGAGCAGGAACTGGACAAACAAGGGGTCTTGGCAGACCTCGTGCGCATAGCGGTAGCCGGCCAGGTAGCCGAAATAGGTCAAGGCTTGATGGCTGGCGTTGAGCAGGCGCAGCTTCATCAACTCGTAGGGCACCACGTCCTCCACGATCTGCACACCCACGTCCTCGAAGGCCGGGCGACCCTGGGCAAAATGGTCTTCCAGTACCCATTGGGTAAATGGCTCGCATACCACGGGCCAGGCGTCGTCAATGCCGAAGCGCTGTTTCACTTCGGCGCGATCGGCATCGGTGGTCACGGGGGTGATCCGGTCGACCATGGAATTGGGAAACGGGACATGGGTGGCGATCCATTCGCCCAGATCGGCATCCTTGCGCCGTGCGTAGGCGGTGAACATGGCCTTGGCGACGTCGCCGTTGCCCTGGATGTTGTCGCAGGACATCACCGTGAACGGCGCCACGCCGCGGGCGCGGCGTAAGGCGAGCGCTTCGGTCAACAGGCCGAAGCTGGTCTTGGGGCGCGCGCCCTCGACCAAGTCGTGCTGCACGTCGGGGTTGTCGAAATTGAACTGGCCGCTGACGTGATGGAAGTTATAGCCGCCCTCGGTCACGGTGAGCGAGACGATGCGCACCTCGGGGCTGGCCATCATCGCCAGCACGCCCTCGACATCGTCCGGTGCATACCGGTAATCGACGATCGAGCCGATCACCCGCGGCTCATAAACGCCGTCGGCATGCTTGATGATCAAGGTGTAGAGGCCATCCTGCGCGTCCATCACCTTTTTCATGCGCTGATCGGCCGGCATCACGCCCACCCCGCAAATGCCCCAGTCCGATGCCTTGCCCTCATTCATCAATCGATCGACGTACATCGCCTGGTGGGCGCGGTGAAAACCGCCGACGCCGAAATGCACGATGCCGATGCGCACCTGGCTGCGGTCGTAGCTGGGGACGGTGACGGCTGGGTCGAGTCGATGCAGGGTGGAGGCATTCAGCGGCGGCATGGAGGCAATTTCCTTGAAATGGCGACGAGGGGGAGTGAGGAAAAAGCGGAGCGGCGCGTCGGCCGCTCGCGCGTGACGGCGATGCCTCGGCGCACCGCGGCGGTACGCCATGAGCATGAGCCGCCGTCGCGCGCAGTCAGGCCGCGGGCGGTTGCAGCAGTGAGCGCTCGCTGCTCGCGTCGAAGACGTGCAGCTTCTCGGTCTGGCAGCGCAGTCGGATCGGATCACCCATCGCCACCGAAACGTGGCTGTCGATCTGCGCGGTGACCCGGTGCGGGCCGACCAGTACCTGGATCATGGTGACCGAACCGAGCGGTTCGACCACCTCGACCGTGCCGTTGAGCACGTTGTCGTTGTAGGCGTCTTCCGGCGCCAGGTAGCTGAGGTGTTCCGGACGGATACCGACCACCGCTTCGGCGGCGCCATGGGCCGCCAGCACATCACCACGCGGACCGCGCAGATCGAGCGAGAAATGCGCGTCGGCGACGGTGCGTTTGTCCGTGCCGATCTGGCCGCGCAGAAAATTCATCGATGGCGTGCCGATGAACCCGGCGACGAACATGTTGGCGGGCCATTCGTAGAGCCGCTGCGGGGTATCGATCTGCTGCACCTTGCCGTTGAGCATGACCACGATGCGCTGCCCCATGGTCATCGCTTCGACTTGGTCGTGGGTGACATAGAACGTGGTAACGCCCAGCTTGCGATGCAGCTTGACGATCTCGGCGCGGGTGTCCACGCGCAGTTTGGCGTCGAGGTTGGACAGCGGCTCGTCCATCAGGAACACCTGCGGCTGGCGCACGATCGCGCGGCCCAGCGCCACGCGCTGGCGCTGACCGCCGGACAGGGCGCGCGGCTTGCGTTCCAGCAGGTGGGCGATGTCCAGCACCTTGGCCGCATCTTCCACCCGGGTCCTGATTTCGGCGTCAGGCATCTTTTTCAGGCGCAGTGCGAAGGCCATGTTCTCGAACACGCTCATGTGCGGATAGAGCGCGTAGCTCTGGAACACCATCGCGATGTCGCGATCCTTCGGCGCCACGTGGCTGACATCGCGTCCGCCGATTGCGATGCTGCCGCCGCTGATGCTTTCCAGCCCGGCGATCATGCGCATGGTGGTGGTCTTGCCGCAACCCGAAGGGCCGACCAGCACGATGAACTCGCCGTCCTTTGTGGTCAGGTTGAAGTCGTCCACCGCGTTGGCCGTGGCGTCGCTTGCCTTGCCACTGTAATTCTTGACGACATGCTTCAGTTCAACGATGGCCATGGATGGAGAAACCTCTTCGATGTAAGGAGTGGCGCATCACTTGACGGCGCCGAAGGTCAGGCCGCGGACCATCTGCCGTTGGGCGAACCAGCCCAGCACGATGATCGGCGCTACGGTAAGCACCGAGGCGGCCGACATCTTGGCCCAAAACAGGCCTTCGGCACTCTTGAACGATGCGATGTAGACGGCCAGGGTGGCGGCGCTGTGGTCGGTCATGGTCAGGCTCCAGAAGGACTCGTTCCAGGCCAGGATCAAGGCCAGCAGGCCCGACGAGGCAAGCCCCGGCAAGGCCAGCGGCAGGATCACGCGGAGCATGGTTTGCAGCGTGTTGGCGCCGTCGATGTCGGCCGCCTCGACGATGTCCTTGGGAATATCCTTGAAGTAGGAATAGACCATCCACACCAGCAGGGGCAGGTTCATCGTGGTGAAGAGCGCGGTCAGTCCCCAGATGTTGTCCAGCAGCCCCAGGTTCTTGTAGACCAAGTAGATGGGGATCAGTACACCGACCGCGGGAATGAACTTGGTCGAGACCATCCAGACCAGGGTGAAGTCGGTGCGTTTGGTCGGATAAAACGCCATCGCGTAGGCGGCTGGAATCGCCAACAGCAGCCCGACCAGGGTCGAGACTACCGCCGAGATCGCCGAATTGAGCGCGTAATGCATGTACCCGCTGCCTTGCTCGAAGGCCACCTTGAAGCTTTCCAGCGTGGGCACGAACAGGAAATGCGGGGTCATGGTGAATGCGTTCTGCTCGGTCTTGAATGCCGTCAGCAGCATCCACAGGATCGGGAAGAACATGACCAGCGCCACCAGGTAGGCCAGCGCGGTAAGCAAGAAGTCCACATAGCGTCGGTGATTCATCGCGCGCTCCCTGCATTCAAGTTACCGGCCACGAAGCGGATCAGAAAAATCGAGAAGAGATTGGCCAGGATCACCGCGCCGATCGCCGCGGCGGAAGACACGCCGATGTCGTACTGGAAGAACGCCGCCTGGTAGATGTAGTAAGGCAGGTTGGTGGTTGCCGTACCCGGGCCGCCCGAGGTGGTGGTGTAGATCTCGGCGAACGAGGTCAGGAAAAAAATGCTCTCCAGCATCACCACCACGTAGAGCACCTGGCCAAGGTGCGGCACGACGATGTGGCGAAACTCCTGCCACTTGTTGGCGCCATCCAGGCGTACTGCCTCGATTTGGTCTTCCGGCAGCGATTGCAGGCCGGTGAGCAAAATCAGCAGGGCGAATGGAATCCATTCCCACGACACCATGATGATGATCGAGAGCATCGGGTAATGCGCCAGCCAGTCGATAGGGTTGAGCCCGAAGTGGCGGAATACCCACGACAGCAGGCCGTAGACCGGATGGAACAACATATTCTTCCAGATCAGCCCCGTCACCACCGGCATGACGAAGAAGGGCGCGATCGCCAGGGTGCGGGCCACCCCGCGACCGATGAAGGTTCGATTGAACAGCAGTGCCAACGCCAGCCCCAGGCTGACCGTGATGAGCAGGCTGGCACCGACCAGGATCAAGGTGTTCAGCAGCGCATCCCAGAAGGTGGGATCGGTGAACAGCAGCTTGAAATTCATGATCCCGGCGAAGCCGCGTATATCCGGCATCATCAGGTTGTAATTGCGAAACGCGTAGTACAGCGTCATCACCAACGGCACGATCATCCAGACAAACAGGAAGATCACCGCCGGGGCGAGCAAGCGCCGGACCGGTGCTGATGACAGCCGTGCTTTAGGCTTGGCACGCTCCACGCGGGGTGGCAGGGCGACCGTAGGAGATGTCATGTGAGGGAGATTCCGTTGGATCGGGCGCCAGCACCCGTGAACAGCTAACGACGAGATGGGCGCGCAATGACGCCCATGCGCCGGGCCGCTTGAGCGACCCGGCGAGCGTGCGCTTACTTGGTTTTACCCGACTGCATCATCAGGCGCTGGGTGAACACCTGGCCCTGCTGCAAGCCCTGTTCGACCGTGGTCTGGCCGGCCACGATGCCCGCCATGATCTGACCCACGCGGGTGCCGATGGCCTGGAACTCCGGAATGTCGACGAACTGGATGCCGGTGTAAGGCACTTGCTGCGCCGAGGGCTTGGTCACGTCGGCCGAATCGATCGCCTGCTGCACCAGCTTGGCGAACGGCGCCACCTTCAGGTAGTCGGCGTTGGCGTAGGTGGAATAGCGCGTGCCAGGCGGAACCGCGATCCAGCCCTTGGCCTTCGCCACGTCGGCGATATAACCCTTGGAGGTCGCCCAGTCGATAAACGCTTGCGCATCCGGCTGATGCTTGGACGACTTGGGAATGGCCAGCGCCCAGATGTACAGCCAGGCCGAACCGTTCTTGGTCACCTCGTGCGGGGACTGCGCAAAGCCCACATTGCTGGCGACCTTGGAGGTGGCAGGATCGGAGAGGTAGCCGGCCGCTACCGTGGCATCGACCCACATCGCGCACTGGCCATTGGCGAACAACGTCTCGGACTCGGTGAAGCCGTTGGAGGTCGCGCCGGGTGGGCCGTACTTGGTCAGCAGGGTCTTGTACTGGTTGGCGGCCTTGTTCCACGGTGCCGAGGTCAGCTCCGGCTTCCAATTCATGTCGAACCAGCGACCGCCGTAGGCGTTGACCATGGTGTCGAACAGCGCCATGTTCTCGCCCCAGCCCGGCAGGCCGCGAAGGCAGATGCCGTAGGTGCCCTTGCCTGGATTGTGCAGCTTGGCGGCGAACTCGCCGATCTGGGTCCAGGTGGGTTCGGCGGGCATGGTCAGACCGGCCTGGGCAAACAAATCCTTGCGGTAGTACGTCATCGACGACTCGGCATAGAACGGCAGTGCGTAAATCTTGTTGCTGTAGGACAACCCCTGGCGGACCGACTTGAGCAAGTCGTTGACGTCGTAATCGGCGGCGGGCGTCATCGGCACCAGCCAGCCGTTCTTGGCCCAGATCGGTGTCTCGTAGTTGCTCAGCATCACCACGTCGTATTGCCCAGCGCCGCTGGCGATATCCGTGGTGACTTTTTGGCGCAGCTCATTTTCCGGCAAGGTGACAAAGTTGACCTTGACGTTGGGATGGCTCTTGCCGAAGTCACCGGCCAACTTCTGCATGGTGATCATGTCGGGGTTGTTGACCACCGCCACAGTGATCGAGGTTTGCGCGGCGGCCATCGAGGCAACGCCCATTCCGGCAACGAAAAGCAAGGGTTTCATTATCACGTGTGTCGCTCCTTTGTGGCGACCTTGGCCGCCGTGTTTGATTTTGATGCGCCCCATGGCCGGATCGTCGTGCCCTCGATCACCATCACACTGACCTGGCGCCATCAAAAAGCATCGCATTGTCGCGGGTGCGCGGTGCATCGCACTGACGGCTTGGCAAGTTGTAGGCGTCGCCCAGACATCCTTTGGTCAGGGGATCAATTAGCAAACGATGATGTGCTGCTTTGGTTGATTGTTCAAGCAAGAACACGTCGCGCCACACCATGCAGGCATGCTGCAACTGCAGCATTTTTTATGCTTTTTCTCAGCGCCTGGATATGTACCGCCGAGTCGATGGGGTGATGTCTGGCGTGCGTAAGTTAGGCGGCTAACTACCCTCTGCACGAACGCAGAAGCCGTGATGGCACAGGCCAGAGTTGGGTGACGCCCGAGGGCATGCCGAGACCATGAGCGCACACGTCGGCGAAGCGCGGCACCTCGACCTGGCGACGCAAAGCCGCGTGCCAGCACTGGCGCACCATGGCTTATGCCGTCACGCGCAAAGCGCACCCACCGCATGCTGAGAAGCGCACTTACCGATTGCCCGGGAACAGCTCGCCGGCACGATCACGACCGTGCATCGGCGACCCGAAAGCGGATGCCAAGATCAAAGCCAACGCTCCGCTCACATCGGGCGGTGGTGGAGCCGGCCGCCATCGCCAACGAATAGCCACTCGGCTCCAAACGGGCTGCGTACGCATCGTTCGCGAAGCGGTCTGCCCAGCGTTGTGCAAGGACGCGGTGGCATCAGTCGGAGCGGTGCATGTGCTTTGAAAAAATCACTTTCTGACGGCAACCGCGAGTGCGGCCCGCGTCGAGGAAGCGGCTGCGGCGCAGGCTGTGAGCGCTTGTTGTTTAAGTGCGGCCCCGACGCGTCAATCGGCGGTGTCGGTGGCCTGCGCCAGACTCAATACGGTTTGCGCGATCGATTGGGTGGTGGCCAGGGTGTCGATCGCGCCGGTGCGCAGCGCGCCCAGGATGCCGGTGACTTTGGTCGGTTCGCTGGCCATGGCGATGACGTTGGGGATGCGCTTGAGGTCGTCCAGGGTCAGGCCGATCACGCGCCCGCGCAGCAAGGTGGTGGTGGGGCGTCCGTGGATGTCGATGAAGTCGTAGCCCATGATGTCGCCGACCGCGCCGAGCTGTTTGGCGGCGCTGATTTCCTCGGGCGTGAACCAGCCCATGCGGACCATGTTGCTGTCTTCGAGAATGTCGCCGATGCCGACCAGGGCGATGTCCGCGCGCTGCGCCTTGCTGAGTGACTGGCGTACGGTGTCGTTGCTCAGCAGCGCATCCAGTACTTGCTTGTCGTTGACCAGTGCGGGCGCGTAGAGCGTTTCGCTGTCGCCGCCGAAGCGTGCGGCCAGCCGTCGGCAGATATGGTCGGCGTTCATTGCTTCCCCGCCGCGGTACGAGCCGCCGATGGCGCAGACGAAGGAGCTGGCGCGCTGCGTGGTGGACACGGCGTGGTGCGACACCGCGCTGACATTGCGACCCATGCCGACTGCGACCAGGCTGCCGTCGGTGAGGACGCGGTCCAGGTAACTGGCAACCAGTCCGGCCAGCAATTCGCGCTGGCTGTCCTGATCCTTATGATCGACCGAGATGATCGCGCGCTGTATCCCGAAGCGGCTGACCAGTTCCTGCTCCAGCGCTTGGGTGGCGCGTGGGTGGTGGCGTACGCGGATTTCCACGATGCCTTCCTGCTCGGCGCGCTTGAGCAGCCGGCCGACTTTGGCGCGCGAGATCGAGAACTTCTTGGCCAGGTCTTCCTGGGTGAGGCCGTCGACGTAATAGAGTTTGGCCAGTTGGGTCAGCTCATCGGTGGACATCAAGGCGCTCGGTCGGCGTGCAGGCGGAGGAGGGGACGGCCAGTTCGGGCCGTGCGCCGGTGGCGGCGTCAGGCATTAGGAACGCATTGTCCCCGAGCAGCTACCGCGCAGCAATTTTGCCGACCGCACCGGTTACCGGGCAGGTGGCGGGCTGCCGGCCAACTGGGCTTCGTAGTCGGTGATGCGCTGCACCTTGGGCTGCGAACGGCCGCCATCGAATTCGGCGCGCAGCCAGGCGTCGATGATGCTGTTGGCCAGTTCGCTGCCGATCACCCGCGCGCCCAGAGTGATGATCTGCGCATCGTTGCTGCGCCGCGCGCGTTCGGCCGAGTAGGTGTCGTGGCATTGCGCAGCGCGCACGCCAGGCACTTTGTTGGCGGCAATCGCCACGCCGATGCCGGTACCGCAGGCCAGGATCGCCCGCGGAAATTCGCCGCTAGCCACGCGCTGCGCTACGTCCACCGCCACGTCCGCGTACAGCGCGGTCTGCTCGGCGCTGTGGGTACCGAAGTCGGTCAACTCCACCTGCGGATGATTCACCGCCAGGTGACGCTTGAGCGATTCCTTCAGCGCAAAGGCGGCTTCGTCGCAGCCGATCGCCACTTTCATGTGATGCCCTCGTCGATTGATCAAAAGATCATTACTGATCATTTGATTGATTACTTCAGCCGGTTTATAGGCTGATCGTGCGCAAAGTGTCAAGCCCGCCTCGCGGGGGCGGTGAAGACCTTCTTCGGGGTGCGTATAGATGTGCCTTGCGAAATTGTTGCTTTGCAACAACCACTTGCGTGTGATTTCTTGCGCGTTACGAAATCGTCGTTTGCGTGTTGACAGTCCAAATTTGCTGTGATTACCATCCGTCCCCATGCTGTCAATTGATCATCACTGATCAAAAGTCACAATCACCGGAGGCAAGCCGTGCAAGCCGTGTTATTGGAAGCGCAAAACGTCGCCAAGAGCTTCAACGGGGTCAGCGCCTTGCGCGATGGCCGGCTGACCTTGCAGGCGGGCCGGGTGCATGCCTTGTGCGGTGGCAACGGTGCCGGCAAGTCGACGTTTCTGAGCATTCTGATGGGCATGCTGCGGCGCGATGGCGGCAGCATCCGGCGTAACGACCAAGAGGTGGATTTCGCCACCCCGGCCGAGGCGCTGGCACACCGGATGGCGATCATCACGCAGGAGCTATCGCCGATCCCCGGGATGACGGTGGCCGAAAACCTCTACCTCGGGCGAGAGCCGACGGTGGCCGGGGTGATCGTCGATTACCGCGCGCTACGTCGGCAGGCGCAGGCGCTGCTGGACCGGCTGGGTTTTGCGATCGACGCCGACGCGCCGATGCACCGCTTGAGCCTGGCCCAGGTTCAGTTGGTCGAGATCGCCAAAGCGTTCAGCCATGACTGCCAGGTGATGATCATGGATGAGCCGACCTCGGCGATCGGCGAGCGCGAGACGGAGACGCTGTTCGCAGCGATCCGCAATGTCACCGCGCAGGGCACCGGGATCATCTACGTCTCGCACCGGCTCAGCGAACTGTTCGAGATCGCCGATGACTACACCATCTTCCGCGACGGTGCCTACGTCGAGAGCGGGCTGATGGCCGAGATCGATCGCGCCCATCTGGTGCGCGGCATCGTCGGGCGGGAGCTGCAAGTGGTCGACAAGCAACGTCGGCCGGCGAATGGTGAGGTTTGTCTCAGCACGCAGGGCTTGAGCCGGCGCGGTGAATTCGACGACATCAGCTTGCAAGTGCGGCGCGGCGAAATTCTGGGCATCTACGGCCTGATGGGTTCGGGCCGCAGTGAATATCTCAATTGCATCTACGGCTTGACCCGGCCCGATGCCGGCCACGTAGAACTGCTGGCGCAGCCGCTGCCGCAAGGCGACCCGGCGGCCACGATCAAGGCGGGCATCTCGCTGGTCACCGAGGATCGCAAGGACACCGGTCTGGTGCTGACCGGCAGCGTCAAGGACAACATCGCGATGGCCGCTTACGAGCGGCTCTCGCACTTGGCCGTGATCAGCGTCAGTAAAGAGCGCGAGCTGGCCGAGGCGATGGTGGCCCGGATGCACGTCAAAACGGCCTCGCTGCAGGCGCCGGTGGCTTCGATGAGCGGCGGCAACCAGCAAAAGGTGGTGCTGGCCAAATGCCTTTCCACCGAGCCGGTGCTGCTGCTGTGCGACGAGCCCACGCGCGGCATCGACGAGGGCGCCAAGCAGGAAATCTATCGGCTACTGGACCAATTCGCGCGCGCCGGCGGCGCGGTGATCGTGGTCTCGTCCGAGGCACCGGAACTGCTTTACCTCAGCGACCGCATCGCGGTCTTCAAGGGTGGCCGGCTGGCCACCGTGTGTCCTGGTGATCGCGCCACCCAGGAAAACCTCCTGCACCTCGCTTCCTGACTCAGGCCCCATGAACGCCCAAACCCTACCCAACATCGATACCGCACCGCGCCGACTTCCCTTTGCCGAGATCCTGGGACGCTTTGGTATCCCGTTGATCTTTGTGGTGCTATGCGTGGTTCTCACTTTCGCCAGTCCGTATTTCCTGACCTGGCGCAACTGGGGTGACATCCTGCGGCAGACCTCGATCAACGGGATCCTGGCGGTCGGCATGACCTACGTGATCCTGACCCGCGGGATCGATCTGTCGGTGGGTTCGATCCTGGCCTTCGCCGGCATCGTCAGCGGCTTGGTGGTAGCGGCCGGCCACGGTCTGCTGCTGGGACTTGGCGCCGGCCTGCTTTGCGGCACGGTGCTGGGCGCGCTCAACGGCGTGGCGGTGGCGCAGCTCAACGTGCCGCCGTTCGTGGCGACGCTGGGCATGCTCAGCGTGGCGCGCGGGCTTACGTATATCGTCAACGACGGCAGCCCGGTGACCGACCTGTCCGATGCCTACCTGGCGCTGGGCAACGGCAGCCTGGGGCCGATCAGCATGCCGGTGCTGATCTTCGCGGTGGTCGCGCTCGTGTTCTGGCTGATCCTGCGCTACACGACGTACGGCCGTTACATCTATGCGGTGGGCGGCAACGAGAAGAGCGCCAAGACCTCGGGCATCGGCGTGCGCAAGGTGACCTTCTCGGTGTACGTAGTGTCCGGCGCGCTGTCCGGATTGGCCGGGATGATCCTGTCCGCGCGCACCACCTCCTCGCTGCCGCAGGCAGGCATGTCCTACGAACTGGATGCGATCGCCGCGGTGGTCATCGGCGGCACCAGCCTGTCCGGCGGCCAGGGCAGCATGATCGGTACCTTGTTCGGCGCGTTGCTGATCGGCGTGATCAACAACGGCCTGAATCTGCTCGGCGTGTCGTCGTATTACCAGCAGGTCGCCAAGGGCCTGATCATCGTGCTGGCCGTGCTGATCGACGTGTCCCGCAAAA
>JBEVMS010000066.1:0-3506 GCA_040508515.1 Dyella sp.
TACCCAGTTGCTGGCTTTGCAGGCGCAGCTCGGAGATATCGATCAGCACGCCGCGCCGTTCCATCTGCGCCAGCACGGGCACCAGCGGCATCTCGATGTCTTCCAGCACCTGGCGCAGCTTGGGTGCGTTCTCCAGCTTGGGCCACAACGTCTGGTGCAGGCGCAAGGTGATGTCGGCGTCCTCGGCGGCGTAGCGACAGGCGGTATCGAGGTCCACCTGCGAGAAGCTGATCTGCTTGGCGCCCTTGCCGGCGACCTGTTCGTATTTGATCGTCTCGTAGCCGAGGTATTTCTGCGCCAGCGAATCCATGTCGTGGCGGGTGGCGGTGGCGTTCCACACGTAGGACTCCAGCATCGAGTCGTACTTAAGGCCCTGCACCGCGATGCCGTAGTGCGACAGCACGTTGATATCGTACTTGGCGTGCTGGCCGAGCTTGGGCTTGGCCGGGTCTTCGAAGATCGGCCTGAGCGCGTCGAGCACGGCGGCGCGATCGAGTTGCGCGGGCGCGCCGGGGTAATCGTGCGCCAGCGGGATATAGCAAGCTTGGCCGGCCTCCACCGCGAGGCTGATGCCGACGATGTCCGCGCGCATCGCGTCGACGCTGCTGGTCTCGGTGTCGAAGGCGATCAGCGGCGCGGCGTGCAACCGCGCCAGCCAGGTTTCAAGCTGAGCCGGCGTGGTGATGAGTTCATACTGGCCTGGCACGGCCAGCGCGGCCAGCGGTGCCTGGTCCCGGCTGGCTTCGAGGTTGGGCGCGGATGGCGCCTCATCAAGGGCGGCAGCCGGCGGCGAGCCGACGCTGGCCGATGCATCCAGGTCTTTCAGCGCGGCCTTGAACTCGTAGCGCGCGTAGAGTTGGCGCAGCGCGTCGATATCGCGCGGGCGCTGCGCCAGTTCGGTCACCGCCAGCGCCAGCGGCACGTCGGTCTTGATGGTCACCAGCGCGCGCGACAGCGGCAGGCTGGGCAAGGCCTCGCGCAGGTTCTCGCCGATCTTGCCGCCGATCTTGCCGGCGTTGGCGATCAGCGCATCCAGCGTGCCGTATTCGGCCAGCCACTTGGCGGCGGTCTTGGGGCCGCACTTGGCCACGCCGGGCACGTTGTCCACGCTGTCGCCGGTGAGGCTGAGGAAATCGACGATCTGTTCCGGGCGCACGCCAAACTTGGCCATCACGCCGTCGACATCGGTGAGCGAATTGGTCATCGTGTTGATCAGGGTGACTCCCGGCGTCACCAGCTGGGCCAGATCCTTGTCGCCAGTGGAAATCAGCACCTCGATGCCTTGCATGCGCGCCTGCTGAGTCAGCGTGCCGATGACGTCATCGGCCTCCACGCCGTCCACGCGCAGGATAGGAAAACCCAGCGCGCCGACGATCGCCAGCATCGGCGCGATCTGCGCGCGCAGATCGTCCGGCATCGGCGGTCGGTTGGCCTTGTACTGGTCGTACATGACGTTGCGAAAGGTCGGCCCCGGCGCGTCGCCGACGAAGGCCAGATACTCGGGTTTGGCGGCCAGGGTGGCGCGCAGCATGTTGACCACGCCGAACAGCGCGCCGGTCGGTTCGCCGTGGGCATTGCTTAAGGGGGGCAGCGCGTGGAAGGCGCGGTAGAGGTACGACGAGCCGTCGATAAGAATGAGTTTGGCCATACGGCATTGTCGCATGGGCTTATCGGCGGTTTTCATCGCGCGGGGTTCAACTGCGCTGCGCTAAGATGCCCGTCCCCCTGCGAGGCCAGCCCCCATGAAATCCGCGCTGCTTGTATTCGCTCTTTCCGCCACGCTGGCGCTGCCGGCTTTCGCGCAATCCGCCCCGCCCAAGCCGAGCTTCGCGCCCGCGCCGCCGCCGCCGGGGATGAACGATCCGGGGGTCAAGGCGGTGGCGCCCGAGACGCCGCCGGCACCCGCACCGCAGGAAACCCCGGCTGAGCAGACGCCGACCCAGATGGGCAGCGCGCCGGTGATCAACGATGGGTCCGGTGACAAGCGTCCGCCGCCGCCGCAGGTGAGCGTGCGTCAGGAGGGTGACAACACCATCGAGGAATACCGGCAAAGCGGCCGCGTCACTATGGTGGTGGTCACGCCCAAGAACGGCGTGCCACAAACCTACAACGTTGACCTCAACGGCCAATGGCACGCCAGTGGCGAGCCGCCGGTGCAGCCGGTGATGTACAAGGTGCTGGAATGGGGCAAGAGCAAGCCGGCCGAGACCGACGCCAGTCCGAGCGACGGCGGCGACGGCGGCGATAACGGCGGCAATTGAGCGGCGATGACGCCATGGCGTGAGAGCTGGTTGCTGTTCGCGCTGGGTTCGGCGTTCTTCGCCGCGCTGACGGCGATCTTTGGCAAGCTGGGTGTGGCGGGCATCAATTCCAATCTGGCCACGTTCATCCGCACGCTGGTGATTCTGGCGGTCACTGCCGGCCTATTGAGCCTGCGCCAGGAGTGGGCCAAACCATGGGCTATGCCGTCATCGAGCTGGCTGTTCCTTGTGCTGTCGGGGATTGCCACGGGCTTGTCGTGGCTGTGCTATTACCGCGCGCTGCAACTGGGCCCGGTGAGCAAGGTGGCGCCGATCGACAAGCTCAGCGTGGCGATCGCGATCGTGCTGGCGCTGCTGTTCCTGGGTGAGCGGCCCAGCCTGCCGCTGTTGATCGGCGGCGCGTTGATCGTTGCGGGGGCGCTGGTGATCGCGCTGTTTTGATAGTGCCGGGCATCGAGCCTCAGCCGGGCTCATCCAGTTCCGGGTAATGCCGGAAGATTCCGTTTTCGTTGAAGGCGAGCCGGCGCGGCGACGCTAGGTAGGCGGCGATGCCGGGACGATGCTCGATCCGCTCGGCCAGCGCGCGTAATCCCACGCTGCGCGCGCGTTGTTTGTGCATGGCGCGCGGGAACGCGTATTCCAGCCCGCGCATCAATTGGAACAGCGACAGATCGACATACGAATGCACGCCCAGCGCATGCCGGCCGCCGGCGTGTTGCAGCACCCGTTCAAAGTAACCGAGAAACTTCGGTAGTCGATGCTTCCGGAAATCGGCCGCACGACGTTCGGCTTCGGCGCGCTGGTCCTCGTAGTACAGCTCCCCGGCGATCGGATGATGCGTGTCGTGCACTTCGGTGACCAGGTCGGCGATGGTCAGTTGCAGCGCCAGCGCACGCATGCGCACGTTGGCATCGGACGGCACCAGCGCCAGACGCGGCCCCAGATAGGCCAGGATATTGGCCGTCTGCGCGATCAACGTGCGACCCGCCTTGAGGAACGGCGGCGCGAACGGTGACAGACCCGCATGCTCGCCACGCAGGAACGGTTCCATCACGGCATCGCCTTGCTCGCGCGCCACATCGATGTAGGGCGCACCGGCATCCTCCAGGGCCAGGCGGATAAATTCACCACGGCCTTGCACGCCGGTCCAGTAGTACAGGGCGTAAACCATCCGCATGCTCCGGAAAAAATCAGCGCACAGGCTAGAGTGCCGCGCTTCAAGGTGTTGTGAGCATTGCCGCGAGA
>JBEVMS010000101.1:0-3496 GCA_040508515.1 Dyella sp.
GTACGCATATCGCCGCGTGCACCGGCAATGCCAGCGAGACGGCGATCCGCGCGCGTTACGCGCTGCCGGATATGGCGCTGATCGAGATGGGCGATTTCGTCGGCGCGGTGCTCAAGCACTTGCGGCGCGCGCCGATCCCCAAGCTCAGCCTGTGCGGCGGCTTCGGCAAGCTGAGCAAGCTGGCGGCGGGCCATATGGACCTGCACAGTCGCCATTCGAGCATCGACTTGCTGCAGCTGGCCGAATGGGCGCGCTCGGCGGGGGCCGGTGACGATCTGCTCGACGCGATCCGCAGCAGCAATACCAGCCAGCAAGCGCTGCAACTGGCCCATGCGACAGGCCTGCCGCTGGGTGACATCGTCTGCGCGCATGCGCAGCGTGTAGCGCGCAACATCGTGCCGGCGGACGTGGCGGTAGAGGTACTGGCGATCGATCGCGCCGGTCAAATCATAGGACAGGCGGCATGAGCCGCACGCTTGTGCTGGGCGGCACCGGCGAAGGATTGAGGCTGGCACGGCGCTTGGGCGCGGATGACGTTTACAGCGTGGCTGGCCTGGGCATGATGCCGGAAGGTCTGTCCTGCGCGCTGCGCGTCGGTGGCTTTGGCGGCGTGGAAGGTCTGCGGCGCTATCTCGAAGAAACCGGCATGGATCGCGTGATCGATGCGACGCATCCCTACGCCGCGCAGATCAGCGCCCACGCACGCGCCGCGACCCACGCGTTGGGCTTGCCGCTTTGGGCGATACGACGACCCGTTTGGTTGCCCGGCATCGGCGATGACTGGCGCATGGTGGAGGACTGGGAAGCCATCCTCGCGGCCATCGCCGGTTTTCGGCGGCCGTTGTTCACGCTGGGACGCGAGCCGTTGGCGCATCTGGAGACCATTCCGGAGACGCAGCATTGGACGATCCGCTGCCTGGAAGCGCAGCCCGCGCGCGCGCGCGCCAGCATCATCGCCGACCGTGGGCCGTTTGCGCTCGACGCCGAGCGCGCGCTGTTCGCCCGGGAAGGGTTCGATGTGATCGTCAGCAAAAACAGCGGTGGTGACGCCACCCATGCCAAGCTCATCGTCGCCCGCGAACGCGGATTGCCCGTCGTGATGTTGCGCCGCCCGCGGTTGCCCGACGCCGATCGCACCTTCGAGAGCGTGGAAAGCCTGCTGGAGGCCTTGCCATGACGGTCTACTTCATCGGCGCCGGTCCGGGCGATCCGGAGCTGATCACCGTCAAAGGTCAGCGCCTGATCCGTGGTTGCCCGGTGATTCTCTACGCCGGTTCGCTGGTGCCGCCCGCTATTTTGGAGGGCCATCGCGCTGAATGTGTCGTCGACACGGCCGAACTGTCGCTGGAAGAAATTGTGCAGTTGCTGGCGCAGGCGCACGCTCGCGGCCAGGATGTCGCGCGCGTGCATTCGGGCGATCCTTCGCTCTATGGCGCGATCGGTGAACAGATGCGCGCCTTGCGTGAGCGCGGCATCCCCTACGAGATTATCCCCGGCGTCACGGCGACGGCGGCCAGCGCGGCCAGCTTGGGTTGCGAGCTGACCTTGCCGGGTGTATCGCAGACCGTGATCCTGACCCGCTACGCCAGCAAGACATCGATGCCCGAGGGCGAATCGCTGGGCGATCTGGCAAGTCACCGCGCGACGATGGCCATCCATTTGAGCATCCGCAAGCTCGCGGAGATTGTCGATCTTCTGCGGCCGCACTACGGCAAGGATTGCCCGGTGGCCGTGGTGTACCGGGCGAGCTGGCCGGACGAGCGTCGCGTGGTCGGCACGCTCGCCGATATCGTGGGCAAGATTCAAAGCGCACTCATCGAGCGGACGGCGCTGATCCTGGTCGGGCGCGTGCTGGCGATGGATGCGTTTGAGCGGTCCAGCCTCTACGCCTCGCCCTGAGCTTCCTGTGCGTTTTGCGGCAGGCAAATAGCCGTCTAAAACTCCACGCCGCGCTGCGCCTTCACGTGCTGCTCGCGGTAGGGATGTTTCACCACGCGCATGTCGGTCACCAAGTCGGCGTGTTCGATCAACGCCTCGGGCGCATGCCGCCCGGTGATGACCACATGCACCTGCGGCGGACGTGCCGAAATCACCTCGAGCACTTCGTCCAGTGGCAGGTATTCGTACTTCAAAACGGTGTTGAGCTCGTCCAGGATCACCATGTGGTAGTCGCCGCTGCGGATCATGCGGTGCGCCTCGTCCCAGCCCTTGCGAGCGGTGGCGATGTCCGCGTCGCGGTTTTGCGTGTTCCAGGTGTAGCCGTCGCCCATGGTGATGAAGTCGCAGCCGGGCAGGCTGCCCAGGAAGTCGCGTTCGGCGGTGTGCAGCGCACCCTTGATGAACTGCACCACGCCCAATTTCAGCCCGTGGCCCAGCGTACGCACAGCCATACCAAAAGCGGCGGTGGTCTTGCCCTTACCGGTGCCGGTGTTGACGATGAGTAGGCCTTTTTCCACGGTGGCTTCGGCCTGCTTCTTTTCATGGCCTTCGCGACGGCGTTCGGTCATGCGCTGGTGGGATTGAGCGTCAGTCTTCACGCGGTGATTCCTTCGGGGAACGAGAGGTGGGAAACGTATCCGTGGCTATCGCCACCGTGACGCCGGCATGTGCAACCCGGGCCGCGACAAGCGCGCCATGCGTTGCGCCGAGCAGTGCGCACGGCTCGCTGACGCCGCGGATGCCGAATGCGCGCTGTGTCGCATCGGATGGGTTAAAGGCCTCGGGCGCAAGCGCCGCGATGCGTTCTGGCGCAATGCCGAGCAAGGGCAGGGCGTGACGCTGGCAGAAGGCGACCAGGGCCGGCTCATGGGCTTTACGGGCGAGCGTGGCGATCTGGCGCACGTCATGGAGCGAGCGCTCCCCCAGCGCCACATGTACGGCCTGCTCGATCGCCTCGATACCCACATCGCGCCGGCAGCCGATGCCCAGCGTGAGCCACCGTGCGCTCATGCCATGGCGCCTGCATCCCATGCAAGCGCCTGGTGACTGGCGCCCACCACCGCACCGATCACCACGATGGCTGGTGAGCCCAGGCCGTGATCGGCGACCGCCTGCGTCAGCGCTGCCAGCGGGCAGATCACGTGGCGCTGTTCCGGGCGTGTTGCCGATTCGATCGCGGCGCAAGGCATGTCCGCCGGCATGCCGGCATCGAGCAAGGCGGCCACGATGTCCTCGATCCGGGTGATGCCCATGTAGATCACCAGCGTCATGCCGGTGGCGGCCAGCAGGCGCCAGTCGGGCTTTTGCTCGCCCGCGCTGTGCCCGGTGACGAAGATCACGCCCTGCGCGTAATCCCGTTGGGTCAACGCGATGCCAATCGCCGAGGGGGCGGCGATGCCGGAGGTAATCCCGTTGATGACCTGAGCCTGCACGCCTGCTTCGCGCAGGGCCTGCAATTCCTCGCCGCCGCGGCCGAAAATGAAAGGATCGCCACCCTTCAGACGCGCGACGCGGCGTCCTGCGCGCAGGTGATCGAGCATGATGCGGATGATTTCGT
>JBEVMS010000106.1:0-10549 GCA_040508515.1 Dyella sp.
CCCCGCATCATTCCCTCGTGCCCGCCGCCAACCGCAAGGTTCTACATGTCGACATGGACGCGTTCTACGCGTCGGTGGAGCAGCGCGATGACCCCAGTCTGCGCGGCAAGCCGGTGGTGGTGGCCTGGCGCGGTGCGCGCAGCGTGGTCTGCGCGGCCAGCTACGAGGCGCGCGTCTTCGGCGTGCGCTCGGCGATGCCGGCGGTGCGCGCCGAGCGGCTGTGTCCGCAGGCGATTTTCGTGCCGCCGGACTTCACGCGCTACAAGGCGGTGTCGACGCACGTGCGTGAGATTTTTGCGCGGCATACCGATGTGATCGAACCACTGTCGCTGGATGAGGCCTATCTGGACGTCACCGTGCCCAAGCTGGCGCTGCCCTCGGCCACCGCGGTGGCGCAGATGATCCGCGCCGCGATCCGCGAGGAAACCGGCCTCACCGCATCAGCCGGGGTGGCGCCCAACAAATTTCTGGCCAAGATCGCCTCGGACTGGCGCAAACCCGACGGCCTGTTCGTGATCCGTCCACAGCAAGTGGCAGATTTTCTTCGACCGCTGGACGTCGGCAAATTACCCGGTGTGGGCAAGGTGATGCAGGCCAAGCTGGCCGAGCTTGAGGTAGGCACGGTCGGCCAGTTGCGTGCGCTGGGTGCGGCCGCGCTGGAACAACGCTTCGGTCGCTGGGGGCTGCGTCTGCACGAGCTGTCGCTGGGCATCGACGAGCACCCGGTACAGCCGGAGCGCCCGACCATGCAAATCTCCGCCGAGGACACCTTCGCCGAGGACATCGTGCTGGAGGCGCTGGAACCGCATATCCGCCGACTGGCCGAAAAGACCTGGGCCGGTCAGTTGCGCGAGCCAGATCGGCTCGCGCGCACGGTGGTGTTGAAACTGAAAACCTCCGACTTTCGCACGCTGACCCGCAGCCTCACCGCGCCGCAGCGGCCGGGCTCGGCGCGCGAATTGGCCGATATCGCCTGCGCGCTACGCGAGCGCGTGGTGCTGCCGGCGAGCACGCGTTATCGATTGGTCGGAGTCGGCCTGTCGGGGTTTATCGACCGCGACCACAGCGCACGTCAGGGCGAGCTGTTCGACTGAACCTCAGCGTGGTGCCGGCAGCAGAAAGCGCTGGCCCTGGCGTGGATACACAAACCGCACGCCCAAGTCGTTGCCAGCGGCCAGTTGCGCGGCGATCAAGGCGGACGGGTCACGCCCGGCGAGCAGGCTGGGCTTGATATGCGTCACCAGCACGGTGAGCCCGCGCAAGGACTCAGGCCCACCGGCGGCTTGCGCCAGTCGATGCAGTTCGCGCAGCAGCCAGGCCGGATTTAGATGGCCAAAAAGTTGCGCGTCGGGTACGTCATCGGGATAGGAGCATTCGATTACGATCGCGCGCAGCGCATGCCGGCGCAGCAAGGGCGCCAGTGCCTGCCACGCCTGGCCCAGCAGTGCGCTGTGTTGCACGGCGTCGGCGCCGGTGTCGCCGAAATAGGCCAGGTAGACATCCCCGTGCCGCAGCAGGATCATCGAGGAGGTGACTCGGTCGTGGGTCAGCGGATACAGCGCGCCACTCAGCCCGGTATCGGCCACCGCGAACGGCTGCCGCGGCGACTCGGCGGTCAGCAGGTAGCGCCCCAGCGTCGGCGGCGCGCCACGATCGGCGAAATTGGGCCAGGCCTGCCAATTGAAGTAATCCGTGCTCAGCACATCCAGCGTGCTGGCTAAGCCGTAGATCGGCTTGGGCCCGACATCAGCGGTGGCGCCGATCAGCAGACCTTCGACGTGATCCAGATGCGCGTGGCTGATGAAATAAGCGCGAATCGCCTGACGGAATACGTATCCCGCGGGCGTCAGCGGATCGTCCGCCGGCGGCTGACTATCGGCGAACGCGCCTTGTGCCCGCGCCGCAGCGATGCCGGGCAACACGCTGCCCGCATCCAGCGCCAGGTAATGCGGCCGGCCCGGCGCGCGCACCAGATAGGACGAGAGATTGCCGTCGCTGAGGCCACCGTGCACGCCCAGCGCGACCAGTTCGAAATCGGCCGCACAAGCGGCACCGTTCAACCCCGCGCCGGCCAACAGCACGCCGAGCAGACCACCGAGCCAATGTCGCCCGTGCGCGCCGAAGATCATGCGCGAATGCTCATGGCGACGGCTCGCGCTTGCCCCAGCGCTGCCAGGCCCAGTGCACCGGCACGCCCAGCGCGATGATCAGCAAGCTCATGCCGGCATCGCCGGGCGCGTGGATCGCGGTGGCGATGATCACCGCCAGCACGGTGCCGACGAACAGCAGCGGCAGCAGCGGATAGCCCGGCACGCGATACGGCGACGGCTGCGCGATGAAGTGGCGCCGATACCAGAACAAGGTGGCGATGCCGGCCGCGTGCGACAACCATTCGCCGACCGTGGTGTAGTCCAGCAACGCGCCGAAGCTGCCCGATAAGGTCAATGCAATCGCCCACGCGCCCAGCGCCAGCAGCGCCAGCAGCGCCACCTGCGGCGCGCGCGTGCGCATGTCCACGCGCCCCACCGCGCGAAAGAACATGCCGTCGGCGCTCATCGTCTGCAGCACCCGCGCGCCGCCAGCGATGGCGATATTGCAGTAACCGAAAGTCGAGCAGGCGATCCCTATCGCGATCACCGTGGCGCCGGCCGGCCCGAACAGCCGGCTCATCAGATCCGCCGCCGGCGCCTTGCTGGCGGCCAGGCCGGCGTGGCCCAAGCCCGCCAGGTAGGCCACGTTGACCAGCAGATAGCAGATCGCTACGCCCGCCATACCCAGTCCCAGCGCGCGCGGCAAGGTGCGCTGCGGCGAGCGTACTTCGCCGGCCAGATCGTTCAAATAATGAAAACCGCCATACGCGAACAGCACCGGCAGCAAGGCGCCGACGAACGCGCCGGCGGATACCGGATGCGCCGTATCCGCCGCCAGCACGCCGCCCAGATGGCCGCGCGCCAGCACCATGCCGACCACTACCAACAGCGCAATCGCCGCCAGCTTCAACACGGTGAACAAGTTCTGCACCACTGCGCCGGCACCGATGCCGAACAGATTGACCGCCACCAGAAAACCGATCGCGCCCACCGCCAGCGGCTTGACCCAGTACAGCGGCAATCCGCTGGCCGCGCAAAAATAATCGGCGAAGGTGGTCGCCACCGCCGCCACGCTGCCGGGGTAGTTGATCAACGCCATGGTCCAGCCGAACAGGAACGCCGGCAGTTGCCCGAACGCTTCACGCAGGTAGATGTACGTGCCGCCGGCTTGCGGCCGGCGCGCGCCCAGTTCGGCGTAGCACAGCACCCCGGCCAAGGTCAGCAAACCGCCGACCACCCACAGCAGCAACACCTGCCAACCGGCCCCGGTACGTTCGGCCACGGTGGCCGGGGTACGAAAAATCCCCGCGCCGATCACGCCGCCGATGACGATCGCCGCGGCATCCCACGTACCCAGGCGACGCAGGTAAGGGCTCGATGGCAATTCGGTCATGCCTGGCGGAACTCTTGGGCGACGAAGAGCGCTCACCTTAGCCGGACTCAGCCCGGATGCGTAGATGGACGGCTCAATGCGCCGCTGTTGTCGCCCCGATCAAGCCGCCAAGCATGCAGCGGCAGCGGTTGCAAAAGCCGGCACGCGCCGACTAAGGTCGCGTCCAAAGCGGCGGCAACCGGCGCCACCGAGGGAAGGATTCCACGCGTATGAACTTGGCACTGTTTGATTTCGACGGCACCCTCACCACCCGCGAGATGTATGCCGACTTCATGCATGCCGCGGTGCCGCCCAAGCGACGCTTGCTCGGCATGCTGGTGCTGGCGCCGCTGGTCGCCGGCTACAAGCTCGGCCTGGTCAGCGGTAATGTGATCCGCGCTGCGGTGGTCGGCGTGGGCCTGCGCGGCGTCAGCGAAACGCATGTGCGCCAAATCGGCCATACCTTCGCGCGCGAAACCCTGCCCACGGTACTGCGCCCCGAGGCGATGGCCCGGCTGCAATGGCATCGCGAGCAGGGTGATCACATCGTCGTGGTCTCCGGCGCGCTGGACCTGTACCTGTCGCATTGGTGCCAAGCACACGGCCTGGCGCTGATCTGCACGCAACTGCAAAGCCGGCAAGGCGTACTGACCGGTGGCTTTGAAGGCAAGCAATGCGTCGGCGAGGAAAAATCCCGGCGCGTGCGGCAGCAATACGATCTGGCGCACTACCCGGTGGTGTATGCCTATGGCGACACCAAGGAAGATCTGGCGCTGCTGGGTCTGGCGCACAAGCGTTACTACCAGTGGCGCGAAGTCACCTGAAGAATCCGGCCCTGAAAGTGCGACGCCTGCACCGCTACGACGCCCAACGCCTGCCACCCACGGCAACCTCCCGCGCTCTAAACGATAGCCATCTATACATCCCTATGAATTTTCCATGATCGCTTAAGCCAGCACATCGCGGCGAGCTTGGCTCACCGCGACCATTATCCCAACAGGCATCGCGATTGACGTCAGACCGCTTCGGCCGTCGCCCTGCGATAGCGCGCCGCCGCGTGCTTCAACGACAAGTGCGGCCCCAGCGCCTGACGCGCCTGGTTGAACGACTCCCATTGGGCAATGTCTGGCAGCGAGGGAATGGTCACCCGCTCCCCCATGTCCAGGCCGGCCAGAGCGGCATCGACCATTTCATCGACCGACATGATGATCTCGGCGGGAATGTTTTCGATGCCGGTGCCGGAGCGGTCCCAGATTTCGGTGGCGGTCGCGCCGGGCAGCACCGCCTGCGACCATGCGCCGTGCGGCGCCAGTTCGCCATGCAGGGCCAGGCTGAAATTGAGCATGAAGGCCTTGGTGCCACTGTAGGTGCCGCCGAACATCTCCGGCGCCAAGGCCAGCACCGAGGCGATGTTGATGATGCCGCCCTTGCCGCGCGCCACCAAGCCAGGCGCCAGTGCGTGCGCCAAGCGGGTCGGGGCGACCGTATTGAGCTGGATCATCCGATCGAGCTGTTCGATATCGCCGCCCAGCAGACCGCCGGCCGCCGCCATGCCGGCGTTGTTGACCAGCAAGGTGATGGTTTCATCGTCACGCAGCCGCTGCTCGACGCTCGCCAGTTCGACCTTGTCGATCAGATCGGCTTTGAGCACATCGACCTTGACGCCGGTTTCGGCACGCAACCGCTCGGCCAACACCTGCAAGCGCGACTGGTCGCGCGCCACCAGGATGAGGTCGTAGCCGCGCCGCGCCAGGCGATCGGCATAGGTCGCGCCGATGCCGGTGGAGGCACCGGTGATCAGGGCGGTACCGCGAAGGTTATTGGGGTTCATGGGGGGTTCCTCGGCATGGGTCACAGCAGGGGCGTTGGCGTCGCCAACGGGAGCTTGCGCTTGTACGGCCTTTTTATAAATGATGACCGTCATCAAATTATATGATACATGTCATGTATGATGTCAAGTCTTCACGTTTCCCTCTGGAGTTCCCATGCGAGTGAGCAAAGAACAGGCCTCGAAAAATCGCCAGCGCGTGCTCGACCTAGCCGCGCAACGCTTTCGCGAGCGCGGCTTTGACGGCATCGGCGTCGCCGAATTGATGCAACAGGCCGGCCTGACCCACGGCGGCTTCTATGGGCAATTCGCCTCCAAGGACGCGCTGATGGGGGAGGCCTGCGCGCAGGTCATGCGCGACTCGATGGAAACGGTACATGCCATGGCGGCAAAGCAACCGGACGAGCCTTGGCAGGCGATCTATGCCGGCTACCTGTCCGAGGAGCATCGCCAGAAGCCTGGGACCGGTTGCCTGCTTGCCGCACTCGGTAGTGAGCTGGCGCGGCAGGCTCCGGCAACGCGACAAGCGCTTACCACCGGCTTTGCGTCGATGGCTGCGCTATTGGCCGGCTATATGCCCGGCGCCACGCCACAACAGCAGCGCCAGCAAGCGTTGGCCGCCTATGCCGGCATGATCGGCGCGCAGATCTGCGCGCGCGCCGTGGATGATCCGGCACTGGCAACGGAAATTCTGCAAGCCAGCGCCGCCTTGCTGCCGCAGGCCAAGCCGACGCCCAGCCCAGCAAAAGGAAAATCCAAAACGGTTCGCCCCGCGGCGGGTACGTCGCAGCGCAAAGCCTGAGCGACACGAGGCGACGGCGACAACGCCATCGCTTCGCTTACGGCGACGGCGTGACCGCCTGCAACGCACCGACCGTGACATGACCCTGCCAGCCGTCGAAGACGCTGGCCGCCTGCTTGTCCACCGTCGCCGCCACGGCCTGCACCGAGGGGCATTGCGTCGGCGAGATACTCGGCGGCACACCGCCGCCTGGCGTGTCGCCCGCCAGCGCAGCGGTGTCGAACATGCCTTCCATGCAGTAGGTGCTGCCGTTGCCCATGCGCGTCAGCTGCTTCATGCCATCGTGATAGCGCGACTCGGCGCGTACCGCCGCGACGGCGTCGCCGTAGGTGGGTCGCATGCTTCGCAGCAATGCCTCGGCCGCCTGGTGCTCGCGCGCTGAGGTAGCCGCGTAGAGCTGCTGGTAGGCCTGCTGGTAATCCGCCCGCTGACGTTCGGCGGCCAGACGCAACCAAGCCAAGGCCAACGGCCGATCCACCGGCTGCTGATCGCCGTTGAGCGCCATCACACCCAGCACGTACTGCGCCGGCTTGCTGCCCCAGGCGGCGGCCTGCTGGAAAAATTTCTGCGCATAACTGTAGCGATGCTGGCCATAGCTCTGACTGGCCAGGCAATAGAAGTAATCGGCGGGCAAAAACTTTTCTTCGCCGATGATGCAGCGCGCCGACGCCAATTGGCCGTCACTCGGTGTCGACGAAGGTGGCGATGACGCCTCCTGCCCTGTCGCGGCGGCGGCCCACAGGCTTACGGCCAGTCCAAGCCCCAACGCCCTGCGATGGCGTCCGGCGCTCGATCGATGCATATCTACCATGCTGATATTCCTTGATATTCCCCATTGCGGCGGCGCCGCGTGGCGATCATACGCCGTCCCCACGACGCCATACATGAGCGCATTTTTAGAATCCGCTACGCCTGATGTCATCGCCGTATTGGCGCCCATGGGGTTATCCGCTTGCCATGGCGGCACATCGGCTCGACCATGACCGCCCTGCCCTCGCCCACTCCCCCGCCGCCATGACAGCACGCGCCTCCACACCCCATGTATTACGCATCGGCTTGGTCTCGATCTCCGACCGCGCCAGCACCGGCGTCTATCAAGACCAAGGCCTGCCAGCCCTGCGCACCTGGCTTGAGAGCGCACTGCGCAGCCCATGGGAAATGGAAACCCGCTTGATCGCCGACGAGCAGGCGCTGATCGAACAGACCCTGATCGAACTGGTCGACCAGCACCGATGCGATCTGGTGCTGACCACCGGCGGTACCGGTCCGGCGCGGCGCGACCTCACCCCCGAGGCGACCTTGGCGGTGGCCAGCAAAACCATGCCCGGCTTTGGCGAACAGATGCGCCAGATCAGCCTAGCCTTCGTGCCCACCGCGATCCTCTCGCGCCAGGTCGCGGTGATCCGCGAAACCGCTGAGCATGCCGCGCTGATCCTCAACCTGCCCGGCCAGCCCAAGGCGATCCGCGAAACCCTTGAAGGACTCAAGCACGATGACGGCAGCCAACGCGTGGCCGGCATCTTCGCGGCGGTGCCCTACTGCATCGACTTGATCGGCGGTCCCTATATCGAAACCGATCCGGCCGTGTGCCAGGCGTTTCGTCCCAAGTCGGCACAGCGCCCCAGCCGCGCCGAATGAGCGAACGCGCACGTTCCTCGTCACCCACAACCGCGCCCTCAGCGACAGCCGGCGAAACGCCGTTGGTTGCCGATGAGGCGAGCGCGACCGTTCCCGGCGCCTCCAGCGACGGCGCCAACGGCTGGTGGCTGTATCTGATCGAATGCCGCAACGGCGCCTACTACGCCGGCATCAGCAACGATGTACTGGCACGTTACGCCGCGCATCTGGCGGGTCGCGGCGCACGCTACACGCGCGCCAATCCACCGCTGCGCCTGCTCGGCAGCCGCGCCTATCCCGACCGCGCCAGCGCCTCGCGTGCCGAATGGCAACTCAAGCAACTGCCGCGCGCACGCAAATTGGCGTGGCTGCTGCAAACCGAGTCGGCGTAATCGTCACGCCCCACGGCGCAGCTTCGCCACCGCGAGAGCGCATCCCCATGCTTATGTGCGGGAACTTGTCGGCGTCACCGACATCACCGGGAAGTACGCCCGTGTCTCGACGTAATGGTTGAGCGCGTGTGCCAGCGGATACCTTGTCTCGCGATCCGATCCACTGACCTTGCGCCGCGCGCTATCACCCACTAACAGCAACCACCCCACCAGCGAGTGAGGCTGCCGCCTCGCTAAGGATGCAGGCTTTGCACCACATCGCGTGCCAGCTCGGCGAACAACGCATCGCGCTGCGCCAGCGTGGCGGTTGAATCGGTGAGAAACGCCGCCACGATCACCGCGCGGCCGTCCGGCCAATGCACGATGCCGATATCGTTGTAGGCGGCGGTGCGCCCTTTCAGGTTATACGAGGTGCCGCATTTGTCGGCCAGCGCGGCGCCGGTCGGCAACCCATCGCGCAACCGATGCGGCACCGTCTGCGCATTCATCAGAGCCAGCAGGTAGCGGCTAGATGTGGCCGACACCAATTGGCCGTCCCAGAGCTTGCGCAGAAAATCCACCGCTCCCTGCGGCGTGCTGCGATTACGCGGATCCGTAAGATAAGCCTGGTAGCCGCGCTGCAGGCGTGCCAACTGCACCGGCTCGGTTTCATCCAGCGGCGGCGATTGACCAGGTGCCATCTGCTCGAAGAGACGCCCGACCGCCGCCTCATCCAAATCCACCCGCATGCCTTCGATGCCATGCCCGCGCAAAAAGCGCGTGACCACCGCCGGGCCACCGAGAAGACGCAGCAAGGCATCCACCGCAGTGTTGTCGCTTTCGCTGACCGCCGCGACCAGCAACTGCCGCACGCTGAAACGCATGCGCTCGCCCTGAAAATGCGTACCGATCGAGGGCACCGCCGAGCCGGCGGTCAGTTCGGCCCGCGTCACGGTGACCATCTGTTCCAGCGACAGCGTGCCGTGATCGACCTGATCGAGCACCGCAGCGGCCACCGGTGCCTTGAACACGCTCATCATCGGGTAGGCCTGCGCGGCGTTGACCTGCCAGGTGGCACCGCTTTGCAGATCAAGCACCGCGATCCCCAGACGGCCTGGCTGCGCGCGCTGGGCCAAGCGCTCCAATTGCTCTTGCAGCGTGCTATGCGTCGCGCTCACCGTGGCTGGAGCGGCCATCGCCGGGATCGCAATGCAGCCGGCCAGCGTCAACCACGTGCCCAGCATCAACTTCAACCTCGCGTACATGGATCGATCCTTGAACCCATCAGGGAGGCGCAGTTTAGCCGCTTGAAAGGGCCGTCATGTGGCGGCGCGCGGTTGCGTTGGAGGCAAGCATCGGCGCGCTTCACGCCAGCGTGCTTAAAAACGCCAACACGCTGCGATTGAACACGGTGGCGTTTTCCACATTCATCGGATGCGCGGCGCGCGGCACGGTCACTCGATGCGCCGCCGGCAGCGCCTGCTGCAAAAATTCCAGCTGTGCGACGAACGCCGGTGGCGAGCGCTCGCCGCCGATCAACAACGTCGGCAGGGTCAGCCCGTGCAGGTCGGCGGAGGCGAGTGGCGGACGCGGCTCGCGCGCCTGCCCCAGCAACGTGATCGCATTGTCCCGCGCCATCTGCTTGAACGCTGCCGACGTGCGCGACCAGCCGCGCGGCCCGTCGATGATGCGCAGAAAATGTTCCAGCGCGGCATCGATCGCCCCGGCCTGGATCTGCGCGAGGATCTGTGGCATCGCTTGCGCCAGCGGCGACGTCGCCAGGGCGCCGGCGCGTCCGCCCGGCTCGGCCAGGATCAATCCACGCAGCCGTTGCGGCGAGCGCTGTGCGACGCGCAGCGCCACCAGACCGCCGCGCGAATGTCCGCACAGATGCACCGGCCCCAACTGCAACGCCTCGATAAAAGCCACCACGTCAGCCGCATGCTGCTCGATGCTGAAATCCTCGCCCACGCCATCCCAGCGCTGCGGCCAGTAATGCCGCAAGCTCAACGCGATCACCCGGTGGTGCACGGCCAGCGCGGCCAACTGCGGCTCCCAGTAGCGCTGATCGCAGAGCGAGCCGTGCACCAGCAGCAGCGGCGCACCTTGGCCGTACTCGACGTAGCTGAGCGTGGTCTCGGGCAGGCTCAGGTGCTGGATGGGCATGCATCGTCTCGCGTAAAGCAGCTCATGATAAACGCACCGCCGATGCATGGCTCGCCGCGCGCCGCGCGAACCGATCGCAGTTGCGCAGATGCGCCGCCCTACTGGGCACACCGGTGGCGCGACCCGGCGCGCGGCCACCTCAGCGATGGATCGAGTCGCCGCAACAACCGAACTTCGCCACGCCACGGGCCTTATTGCGCCGATCCAGGCAACGCGGTGGTCAACGGCCGCGCTGCCAGCCCCGACGCGCTACGCTATGTCTTTTTCACCTGCGCTGAGCTATCCCTAACCCGATCCGCCTAC
>JBEVMS010000126.1:0-10146 GCA_040508515.1 Dyella sp.
GACAAGGATGTGTCCACGTTGCGGTTTAGCGCATCGGTGGCACTTATTTAGGACAATAAGTGCGATTTTGCGTATAAAGTCAGCCATTGTTGCTCAAGGGCTGAACTCATGGCAGTGATGGATGGCGCTCTGCAAGACCTCAACGACCTGTATTTTTTTGCCGCCGTCGTTGAGCATGCGGGTTTTTCGGCCGCGGGGCGCGCCCTGGGCATACCCAAATCGCGCCTGAGCAAGCGGATTGCCCAACTGGAAGATCGTTTGGGCGTGCGACTTTTGCAGCGCACGACCCGGCGCTTCGTGGTGACCGAGGTCGGTGAACGCTTCTACGGCCATTGCCGCGCCGTGCTTGAAGAGGCGCGCGCCGCGCAAGACGCGGTCGACGAGCTGCGCTCCGAGCCGCGCGGCGTGGTTCGAGTGAGCTGCCCGGTTTCGCTGGTGCAGACCCTGCTGGCGCCGATGCTGCCGGATTTTCTCAAGGACAATCCCAAGGTCCAGATTCGTCTGCTGTCCACCAACCGGCGGGTCGATCTGATCGGCGAAGGCTACGACGTGGCGATCCGCGTGCGCGAAAAGCTCGATAGCGATGCCACCCTTGTATTACGCAGTTTCGGGCAGTCGCGCAGCTTGCTGGTGGCCAGCCCGGCGTTTCTGGATGCGCATGGCCGTCCTCGCTCGATCGAGCAGTTGTCCAGCTTGCCGGCAATCTCGATGTTCGAGCACGAGGGCGGTCAAGTGTGGGAATTGCTGGACGCCAAAGGCCAGCGCGGGGCCGTCGAGGTGCAGCCGCGCTTGATCAGCGGCGACTTTCCCGCCTTGGTCGAGGCGGCGGTGCAGGGCAGTGGGGTGGCTTTGTTGCCGGAGGATTATTGCGCCGGCTATGTCGCGCGCGGCGCGCTGGAGGTGGTGCTGCCCACGTGGAGTACCGCGCAAGGCACTTTGCATTTCGTCTATCCCAGCCGCCGTGGCCTGCTTCCGGCGGTACGCAGCTTCGTCGATTTTCTGGCCGATCGGCTCCCCGATGCCCAGCGCTCGCGCCATGATGAATGCCAGCGTGGCGGTCGGGACTATGTGATTCAGACGCTCATCTGACGTGCTAGCATTTCGCGATTAGCCGTCCATACTTCCGGAACTCCATGGATATCCAGACCAAGCTTCCTAAGGTGGGAACCACCATTTTCAGCGTGATGAGCCAGCTTGCGCTCGATCACCAAGCCGTCAATCTTGGGCAGGGCTTTCCCGATTTCGAGCCGCCGCAGCCGCTGCGCGACGCCATTACTCGCGCCATGACCGACGGTCGCAACCAATACGCGCCGGGTATCGGCATTGGCGCGCTGCGCCAGCAGATCGCGCTGAAGATCGAGCGCCTGTACGGCCACAAGGTAAACGCCGAGAGCGAGGTGACGATCACCTCCGGTGCCACTGAGGCGCTGTTTTCGGCGATCGCCGCGGTAGCGCGCCAGGGCGATGAAGTCATCGTGTTCGACCCGTGCTACGACAGCTACGAGCCGGCGATCGAACTGCAGGGCGCCATCGCGGTGCACATTCCCCTGCACCTGCCGGATTTTTCGGTGGATTGGCAGCGCGTGCGCGAGGCGATCACGCCGCGCACACGCATGATTTTGATCAACTCGCCGCACAATCCTTCCGGTGCGGTATTCACGCCGGCGGATCTGGACGCGCTGGCCGAGATCGTGCGTGACACCTCAATCGTGGTGCTTTCCGATGAGGTCTACGAACACATCGTTTATGACGGTCAGCCGCACCAAAGCGTGTTGCGGCATGCCGAGTTGGCCGCGCGAAGCATCGTAGTGTCGAGTTTCGGCAAGACCTATCACTGCACCGGCTGGAAGCTTGGCTACGCGGTGGCGCCGCAGGCGCTGTCGGCCGAGTTTCGCAAGGTGCACCAGTACCTGACCTTCTGCAGTTTCCATCCGGCGCAGGTGGCGTTTGCCGAATTCATGGCCGCTGCGCCCGAGCATTATCTGGAGCTGCCGGATTTCTATCAGGTCAAGCGCGATCGCTTCCGCGCGTTGCTGGCGCCGTCGCGCTTCAAATTGCTGGACGTTCCCGGCGGTTACTTCCAGTTGGTCGATTACTCGGCCATTCGCGACGACTTGGACGATGTCGCGTTCTGTCGTTGGTTGGTCGAGCACGGCGGCGTGGCGGCGATTCCGCTAACGCCGTTCTATGAGACCGCGCCCGCTACGCGACTGATCCGCCTTTGCTTCGCCAAGAGCGACGCCACCATGGAAGCGGCCGTGGAGCGTCTATGCAAGCTCTGAACATCAGCCTGATACAGGGTGCGACGCGCTGGCACGATGCGCCGTCCAATCGCGCCTACTACGGTGCGTTGGTGCGACGAGTCGCGGCGCAAAGTGATTTGGTCGTGCTGCCGGAAACCTTTTTGTCCGGCTTCAGCAACGACACTGGCGTCAGCGCCGAAAGCATGGACGGCCCCGGCTTGGCCTGGCTGCGCGAACTGGCGGGCGAGTCCAACGCGGTGATCACCGGCAGCCTGGCGATCCGCGAGGGCGACACCGTCTACAACCGCTTGATCTGGATGAAACCGGATGGCAGTTTCCTGCAATACGACAAACGCCACCTGTTTCGCATGGCCGGCGAACATCATCGCTACGGGGGCGGCAACCAGCGGCTGATCGTCGAACTGAAAGGCTGGCGGATTCTGCCGCAGGTCTGCTACGACTTGCGCTTCCCGGTATGGCTGCGCAATCGTCGGCGCGAAGATGCGCCCGGTGGGATGGATTACGACCTGGCGCTGTTCGTGGCGAACTGGCCGGCGCCGCGGCGCGGTCCCTGGCGCACCTTGCTGCGCGCGCGGGCGATCGAGAATCTGGCCTATGTGGTCGGCGTCAATCGTGTCGGCGTGGACGGCAACGACCTGCCCTACGCCGGCGACAGCGCGGTGATCGATCCCTTGGGTGAGGCGTTGGTGGAGTTGGGTTCCGAAGAACAGGTGGTCACCGTGCGCTTGGATCCGGCACCGCTGCACGCGCATCGCGAACGCTTTCCGGCGTGGATGGATGCCGATGATTTCGTCTTGAATCACTGAGCCGCGTCCGATACTTTCTCGCGCGCACGGGTGCGTTTGCGCGAGGAAGTTGGAGGATGGCGGGCGCGGCCCGTGAACAGTCCGGCGCTCGCTCCAGCGATTCCAGCATCGCTCGCCGATGCGCGGAATCCAGCGTGCCCGATCAGCCTTCGCGCATTACCAGCAGCTTGACCTCGGTCATGTCTTCGATCGCGTAACGCACGCCTTCCTTGCCGACACCCGAAAGCTTGACGCCGCCGTAGGGCATATTGTCGACGCGGAAACTGGGCACGTCGTTGATGATGACGCCGCCCTGGTCGAGCACGTCCCAGGCGCGCATCGCATGGCTCAAGCGGTCGGTGAATACGCCGGCCTGCAAGCCGAAATCCGAATCGTTGACCTGGGCCAACGCCTGGTCGAAATCTTCGAAGCGCGCCAGCACCGCGACCGGGCCGAACGCCTCCAGCCGATTGAGCTTGGCATCGGCCGGCACGTCTTCCAGCAGGCTCGCCTCCAGCATCGCGCCGCTGCGTTTGCCACCCGCCAGCAATGTGCCGCCGGCCGCGCGTGCTTCGTCGATCCAGCCATGCAGGCGCTCGGCGGCAGCCTGATCGATCATCGGACCGAGGAAGGTGTCCCTCTTCTTGGGATCGCCGGCTTTGAGTCGCTTGACCGCGGCGATCAAGCGCTTGCGCAGCGCCTCGTAGATCGACGCATGCGCGTAGATGCGCTGCACGCTGATGCAGCTCTGGCCGGACTGGTAATAGGCGCCGAACACCAGCCGCTCGACCACCCGGTCCAACTGTTCGCCTTGATCGGCATCCACGATGCAGGCGGCATTACCGCCCAGTTCGAGGGTGACTTTTTTGCGACCGGCGCGGGCTTTTAAATCCCAGCCGATCTGACCGCCGGTAAACGAGAGCAGCTTGAAACGCTCATCGCGCACCAGCGCATCGGCGTGTTGCCCGTCCAGCGGAAGAATCGAGAAGGCGCCGCGCGGCAGATCGGTTTGCGCCAGCACCTCGCCGATGATCAACGCGCCGATCGGTGTGCGCTCGGCGGGCTTGAGCACGAACGGGCAGCCAGCGGCGATCGCTGGCGCGACTTTGTGCGCGACCAGGTTGAGCGGGAAGTTGAACGGCGTAATGAACGATACCGGGCCGATCGGAACGCGCCGGGTATAGCCGTGATAGCCGTCCAGACGGCTGGCGATTTCCAGGTTGAGCGTTTCGCCATTCAATCGCACAGCCTCTTCGGCAGCGATGCGAAAGGTTTCGATCAAGCGGGTGACTTCGCCTTCGGCGTCCTTGATCGGCTTGCCCGCTTCCACGCACAAGGCATGTGCCAGCTCTTTGTGGCGCTGTTCGAAGCGGTCGGCGGCCTGTTGCAGTACGCGCTGTCGTGCCCAGGGTTTGAAGTTGCGCATCGGCACGGTGGCTTGCACCGCGGCCAGGATCGCTTTTTCGACGGCTTTTGCATCAGGCACGGCCACCTGAGTGACCTGCTTGCCGGAGTATTTGTCGAACACTTTCAACGCGGCATTCGGCTGTCGCGGTCGGTTGGCGAGATAATACGGGTAGGTCGGCTTGAGCATGCGAATCTCCATCAGCGCGCGCAGCTTGCGAGTTCAGGTTTGCGCGAATGACCGGTCGGGCGGGGGGCGAGCATGCGATGCGGAGCGTTGAGCCGGCGTGACCGCATCGCTCAGTGCTCGCGGTCGACCTTCAACGCCAGTTCGCCATCGGCCAGGCGCGCACGCAACGGCGTGCCGGCGACCAAGCCTTTGGCGCTGCGCTGCACTTTGCCATCGGCGTCGAACAGGATCGCGTAGCCGCGATCGAGCGTGGCCAGGGGACTGACCGCGTGCAGCGCACGGCCGGCATGTTGATGGCGTACCGTCTCGCTGTGCAGGCGCAAGTCGATGGCGCGGCGCAGGCGGCGCTCTTGTTCCAGCAGACGTTGGCGTAGCTGGCGCAACTGTTGTTTGGGATGCTGCGCCAGCAGCCGCATTTGCGCGCGATGCAGACGCTGTTGCCGCGCCTGGCGGTGTTCGCGCAGCACGGCCAGCAAATGTCGGCGCAGATAGCTCAAGCGCTCGCGGTCGCGTGCCAGGCGTGCCTGCGGGCGTTGCGCCTGCAAACGTGCCAGCAGGTGATCGCCACGTTGCGTCAGGGCCTGCACTCGCCGTTGCTGCAAGATCGCCAGCCGCTGGCCGAGTTGGCGTAAATGCCGCGCCGCGTCCGTCGCGTCGGGAACCAGCAACTCGGCGGCGGCCGAGGGCGTCGGCGCGCGCAAATCAGCCACGAAATCGGCGATGGAAAAATCGATTTCGTGGCCGACCGCACTTACCACCGGTACCGCGCTGGCGTGGATCGCGCGCGCCACCGCTTCGTCGTTGAACGCCCAAAGATCTTCCAGTGAGCCACCGCCGCGGGTCAGCAGCAGCACGTCGTAGCGTGCGCTGGCCGAGGCTTTGCGCAGCATGGCGACGATCGCGGGCGGGGCTTCGCGACCTTGCACTGGCACCGGTAGCAATTCCACTTCGGTCAATGGCCAACGCCGCGCCAGCACGCTCAGCACGTCGCGGATTGCTGCACCGCTGGGCGAGGTGATCACGCCGATGCGCTGCGGGTAGGGCGGCAGCGCGCGTTTGCGGGCGGCGTCGAACAAACCCTCGGCACTGAGCCGTGCTTTGAGTTGCTCAAATTCCCGTTGCAGCGCGCCTTCGCCCGCCGGCTCCATCTGCTCGGCGACCAACTGAAACTCGCCGCGCGGCTCGTACAGGCCGACCCGCGCCCGAACCAAGACCTTCAAGCCATCGGCTGGCTTGAAACGCAGCCGGATGGTCTTGGGCTTGAACATCGCGCAGCGGACTTGGGCGCCGGCATCTTTCAACGTGAAGTAGAGATGGCCCGAAGCGGGGCGGGACAGATTGGATAACTCGCCCTCGATCCACACCATCGGCAGCGTGTCTTCCAGCAGGTCGCGCACCAGCCGGTTGAGCGTGCTGGGGGTGAGGATCTGCCGGGCGGGCGTGGGCGCGTCGTCGAAGTCGTACATGGAGGAGGCAGACTAGCATGCCTCACGCTGGCATTGATCAGTGAAACCAGGGTGTTGGCTGGCTCTTGCAGATTGGACATCAAGCGCAAGGTCTAGCCTATTGTTTGGAAAGCTTTAGGGTGGTGGCGGTGTACCCTCGGGCGGGGTGTCAGGGGCGCCGCGCGAGCGCCGCCACCAGCGATGACGCAGGCGCCAACTGCGCACGCCCAGGTTCAAGGCGAACCAGGCGGCCAGGATACCGATCGGCCAACCCAGGATCGCCGGCCAGCAGATCGCCACCACCGCCACCACCGTCAACGCGACCGTGCCGATCAGCAGCGGGCCGCTTTCCGTATCGCCCAGCACACGACGGTCGGTCAACGCGGCACCGACCGTATTGGCAAGTCGTAAGGCGCCAGCGGCGGCGCGCCCCGAACTGCCGCTGCGTTGTCGCGGCGCCGTTAAGGGTGCGCTGCGGCGAATCTGTTCGGCTTGAGCGCGTCGGCGATGCGGCGCCAATACAATTTCAGTGGCGTTTTCCAGGTCGCGCTGATATTGCGCGGCGAGCAGGCGGGCAAACTCGGCGTCTTCCACCGCCACGTCCAGCTCGTGGTTGTTCAACCAACTGGCGACATTGAGGTTGGACGAGCCGACCCGGGCCCATTGCTCGTCGGCCACCGCGGTCTTGGCGTGCAACATCGAACCGTTCCATTCGTAGACCCGAATGCCGGCCTTGAGCAGCGGCCGGTAGCCCGATCGCGACATGCCCGCCACCATCGGGATATCGCTGCTGCCGGGCACCAGCAGTCGCACATCCACGCCATCGCGCGCGGCCGCGGCCAGCGCCTGCACATAGGGCGCCACGCCGATGAAATAGGCGTCGGTCAGCCACAGGGATTTGCGCGCCATGGTGGCGATCTGCTGATCGAGCCGGTAGATGCCGGCGGTGGAGGGCAAGGTGGCAATCACTCGCAGCGACACCTCACCGGCGGTGCTTGCGCTGACCGGTGGCCAATGCGCGCTGGGCAGCGCCGTGCCCACGCTGGACCAGCTCTGCGCGAAGGCCTGCTCCAGTTCGTCGACCGCCGGCCCGCGCAGCGCCACGCCGGTATCGCGCCAAGGGGCGATGTCGCGCGCCGGCTTGCCCAGCCATTTGGCACTGAGGCAGACGCCGGAGAGAAAGCCGTGCGCGCCATCGACTACCAGCAATTTGCGGTGGTCGCGGCTGAGCCAGCCGAAGGGCTTGCCCAGTTGTGGCGGATTGAAAACGCGCACATGCCCGCCGGCCTGGCGTAGCGGCGCCCAGAAGCGGGTGCCCGATTGGCCCAGGCAACCCATCCAATCGACGATCACCGCCACGAACACGCCGCTCTGCGCACGCTCGACCAAGGCATCGCGAAACGCCTGGCCCACTTCGTCATCGCGCACGATGTAGTTTTCCAGCAGCACGCGTTGCCGCGCCGAGCGGATCGCTTGCAGCCAGGCATCGAAGTGGGCTTGTCCATCGATCAGCAATTCGATGGCGTTACCGCTCAGCAGTGGCGCGCCGGCGGCGCGACTCAGCGCCTGTTCGGCGAGCCGGCGCTGTGCGTTGAAATAGGCAGGGGGTTGGATTGACATACGGCCGAGTGTAGGCGATTGATGGTCGAGGGCATGTCGTCGCATCCAGGCTTCTGCGATTGCCCGCGTGGCCGCGCTGCCATGCGCGGCTGCCACACATCGATTGTTCTACCAGCCACGCGTGGGTTTTAATCCCCGGTTACGTTGAATGGGGAAAGCGCATGCATGCGGCACTCGCCGGTTTTAGCCTCGGGCTGTCGTTGATTTTGGCGATCGGGGCGCAGAATGCCTTCGTGCTGCGCCAGGGGCTGCGACGCGAGCACGTGTTGTGGGTCTGTCTGCTCTGCGCGTTGTCCGATGCGGTGCTGATCGGGCTAGGTGTCAGCGGTTTGTCGGCGCTACTGAAAAGCGCGCCCTGGCTGGCGCCGCTGATGCGTTATGGCGGTGCGGCGTTCCTGCTCTGGTATGGCGCGCGTAGTCTGTGGGCGGCTTGGCGCTCCTCGGCCAGCTTGATGCCGGGTGAGGCGTCGCCGCGCGCCTTGTTGCCGACCCTGTTGACCTGCGCCGCGCTGACCTGGCTCAACCCGCACGTCTATCTGGACACCGTGGTGTTGCTCGGTTCGATTGCGACGCAGTTTCCGGGCGCGCACCTGCCGTTTGCGCTGGGTGCAATGAGCGCCTCGCTGGTGTTCTTTTTCGCGCTCGGCTACGGCGCCGCGCTGTTGCGTCCGATCTTCGCCAAGCCGGTCGCTTGGAAGGTGCTGGAAATCCTGGTCGGGCTGACCATGGGGGCAATCGCGTTGAAGCTGCTGCGCGGCTAAATCCTATCGCGCGCCATGTCGGTGCGGACGGCATGGCGCGTTGCCTGGTCGAGCGCGAACGAGCATGCCGATCAGGGCAAGGTCGCCAGCACCCAGCCTTCGTTGAACGGATACTCGCGCTCGTGGCTGCGGATATAGACACGGCCGTATTCGATGATCGACTGACCGCTGCCGACATCGACCTGGCGCTTGTCGCCGTAGCTCAACACGCCGCGTGGGCCGTAGACCTTGATCGAAGCTAGCTCCGGCTGTTCGCGCAGGGTCCGGTACAGCTCTTTGATGAACAACGTCGGCGGCTGGCTGTTGTCCTGCGCCTGCTGGCCCACGCTGCACGCGGCCACCCAGACTTCGCGGGTACCGGCTTGGGCGATGCCCAGTCCGATCAGATTATCGGCGACCGCCTTGCCGTTGCCGCCGGCGAAGGTGGCCGGGCTGCCATGGGCGTTCAGTACCAGAATCTCGGCGCTGCCCTTGAGTTGATCGAGCCGCTTTTCCTCGCGGATGGCCTGCGCCATGGCGTGGGTCTGATTGTCTTTTTGCGCCGGGGCGAACTCGTCCCAGCGTTTCCAGGCGTAGAACTGTGTGCGCAGCGCCTTCAGGCGGGCGGCGCGGCTGGCGTTTTCGTCGCTGGCGAGATCCTGAGCGGGCTTGCCGTAGAAAAGGAGCATATCGAAGTCCTCGGTGGGTGGGCCGCGGCTGCCTCGGACGAGGTGCCATGGAGCGATCCGCGGTGCAGCCAGGATGGGCTGCGGATCAGTGCGCCGGGATCGGGCCAGGTCCTATCTTTAGCGGCCGCTTGCCTTAGTCCGATCCCTCGCGTGCCGCCTGGAGCGCGATCGGAGTGCGCGGCGGATCGGTTATTCTGTGCGTCTTGCCGCGTGCATGGCGGCCTAAGTCTTTAGCGAGTTTTGACCCGCATGAACGACAACACCGTTTCGCAGCTGCATCTGACCCAGTCCGCGCCGCGCCGGCCCAGCGTGGGAGTGCCCATCGGCAAGGTCATCGTCGGTGGTGGCGCACCGATCGTGGTGCAGTCGATGACCAATACCGATACCGAGGACGCCGTCAGCACCGCCAAGCAGATCGCCGAGCTGGCCCGCGCCGGTTCGGAACTGGTGCGCCTGACCGTCAACACGCCGGCCGCGGCCACGGCGGTGGCGCATATTCGCGATCGCCTGGCGATGATGAAAGTGGACGTGCCGCTGATCGGGGACTTCCACTACAACGGCCACCAGTTGCTGGAAAACGAACCGGCCTGCGCCGAGGCCTTGGCCAAGTACCGCATCAACCCGGGCAACGTCGGCTTCGGCAAGAAGAAAGACAGCCAGTTCGCGGCGATCATCGAAAAGGCCATCGAGTACGCCAAGCCGGTGCGCATCGGCGCCAACTGGGGCTCGCTGGACCAGTCGATGGTGGCGACCTTGATGGACGAGAACGCTTTGCGCGCGCAGCCGTGGGATGCGGCGCACGTGGCGCGCGAAGCGCTGATCCGCTCGGCGCTCGACTCGGCCCAACGCGCCGAACAGCTGGGCCTGGCGCGCGAGCGGATCATCCTGTCGTGCAAGGTTTCCGGGGTGCAGGAGCTGATCGCGGTGTACCGCGAGCTGGCGATGCGCGGCGATTACGCGCTGCATTTGGGGCTGACCGAGGCGGGCATGGGCTCCAAGGGCATTACCG
>JBEVMS010000139.1:0-6080 GCA_040508515.1 Dyella sp.
ATCCGGCCGAGGCGGCGCAGGCCGGGTTGCGCGAAGGCCTGGTACACGAAGCACTACTGCACGACCATCCGCGGCTGGACGATTACGACGTCTACATGAGCGGTCCGCCGGCGATGATCGATGCCGGCCGGCACTTGTTCGTGGAAGCCGGATTGCCGCCGGAGCGGCTCTACTACGACTCGTTCGAGTACGCGCCAGACGTGCTGGTGGAGATTCTGCGCCGCCGTGCCGGACTGCTGGGGCGCTAGCGCAACCGCCGCGCGCGGATTACACGGCGCGCGGGGTGACGCTGGCGGCAGGTGAAAGCCGCCTCGGCGCGCGTTAGTTCTTGCCCTTGCTCAGCGGCAACTGCGCCGCCTGCCAGGCCAGCACGCCGCCGCCCAGGCGGTACACCTTGGTGAAGCCGGCCTTGACCAGGCGCAGCGCGGCCTTGTCGGCGGCGCCGCGGCCGTCCTTGTCCATCACCACCACCGCGAGCTCCTTGGCCTTGGCCAGGTCTTTCTGCTCGGGGTCGAACTGGCTCATCGCCACGTGGCGCGCGCCGGGGATGTGGCCTTTCTCGAAATCGGCATAGGCGGACAGATCGATCATCAGCGGGCTTTCGCGATTGATCAGCAAGGTCAGCCCGGCCGGCGTCAGTTCCTTGTCCTTGCGCAGCAGGATCAACACTTGCAGCACGATGATCGCCAGCACCAGCACGACGAACAGCGCGGCCAGCGCCAGGTGGTTGTGCAGGAAGACGGGCAGCTTGCTAAGAACATCGTTCATCGTGATTCCACTTCGCGCAGAAGGGCCCGCGCGGTCCGGTTAAACCGTCGATTATAGGGGCAGCCGGCCGCACTGGCGCCAGCGCGGCGGTTCAGCTCGCCGATTCAATGCTCAGTGATATCCGGCAGCCCGCTTTCCAGCCACCAGCGTTTTTCGGTGGCGTCGTAGCGCCAGGTCTGCTGATCGACCAGGCTGCGCTCGGTCTGCGTGTTGTTGTTGATCAGGTTCAGATGCACGACCTGCTGCACCTGGTCGGGGCCGGCCGGGATCGGTCCGGTGCCGTCGTCGTAGCCGGTCACCCGCACCTGGCTGAAGCGCGCCATGTCCAGTGCGCTGAGCGGATGCCCCTGGCGCACCTTGGGATCGACGAAGGCCAGCGCGCTCGGGAAGTCGCCCCAGCGCACCGCGCTGGCGTAGGCGGTCAGGGTGGTGGTCAGCGTATCGCTGCGTTTCTGGGTGGCGCAGCCGGTCAGCGTCAACCCGGCGAGGGTGGCGAGCGCGATGGCGAAACGAGTCATGCGCATAGGTCGATTCCCAGGTGGCTGCCGCGCATGGTGCCCGGCTTGTGCTTCATTGGCTATGCCGCTTGGCGACGAAGCGCGCCGACAGACTGGCCAGCGGTTCGCCGTCGTCGCCGGGGACGTGGCATTGCACGTCGATGCGCGCCTTGCCACACGTGTCCAAGTCGGTGAAAAAGCGGGCCCAGTCGGCGCCCTCGGCCAGCGTCGCCTCGGCGCGGAAGTCGTCCCACACCGGACGCCGGTAGCGGATCGTCGATTCGCCTACGAACACCTCGCAGTGCTCGCCACGCTGGCGCAGCGCCAGCACCACCAGGCCCCATCCAGCCACCGTCAGCGCGCTGACCAGGGCGCCGCCGAACGCGCAGCCCTTGTCGTTGATATTGGGCGCCAGCGGCAGCGCGAAACTGAGCCGCTCGCCGTCGTAGTGGTGCAGGCGCAACTGCATCGCGCGGTTGAGCGGAATGTCGGCCAGGATCGAATCGGTCAGCGCCTGGGCCTGCGCGGTAAGTTCGGCGGGTGTCATGGCGCGGCAGTCTGCCTGCCCGGTGCCGGCAGCGGCAAGCGGCCGTTACACTGCGCGCGATGCCCCTCGCCGCCACGCCATGACTCTCCGACCAAGCGCCGTCGCCGCATCCGGTGACCTCGCCGGGCTGACCGTGGCATTGACCCGGCCGGTCGGCAGCGCCGGCGCCTTGGCGCGACAAGTGCGCGCACGCGGCGGTCAGGCCCTGCTGCTGCCCGGCTTGTCGCTGCGCGCGGCAGCGGACCCGGCCACCGCGCGGGAACAGTTGCAGCAAGCCTTGCAGGACGACGTGCTGATCTTCAGCAGCCCGGCGGCGGTGCATCACGCCGCTCGCTTGTGCCCACTGCGCAGCCACGCCCGCGTGCTGGCGGTGGGACAGAGCACCGCGCGGGCGCTGCGTCGGCAGGGTCTGAGCCAGGCGCTGGCGCCGTCGCGGCAGGACAGCGAAGGTTTGCTGGACGAACCCACGTTGCAGCAACTGGCCGGGCGGCGGGTGGCGTTGATTGGCGCGGCCGGTGGGCGCGGTCTGTTGCGCCCGGCGCTGGCGGCGCGAGGTGCATGCGTGCGCGAGGTGTACGTCTACCGACGTCTGCCGCCGCGGCTGGATCGGCGCCACCGCGATGCCGTACTGACCGTATCCACACCGCTGGTGTTGCTGATTTCCAGCGCTGAGGCGCTGAGTCACCTGCCGCGACAACTGCCGGCGCCGGCGTGGCAGGCGTTGCTGGGCGCGGTGGTCGTCGTCAGCAGCGAGCGTTTGCGCCAAGCGGCGCAGGCGGCCGGCTTTGCGCGTGTCGTGCAGGCGCGCTCGGCGCTGAGTGCCGCGATGCTCGATGCGGTCGCCGGGGTGGCCGCCTCCCTTCACGCGCCGTAGTGCGTACGCCCGCGGATGGGCTGCTAGCATGCGCAGCATGACCACCGAGCCGATCCATCCCGACAGCGACGCCTCTGCGCGCGCGCGTCCCGAGCCCGCCCCGGCCCACCCGGTGGCGCCCCTTCGTCCGGCGCCGGCCACTGCACGACGCGGTGGTGGCATGCTGGCGATCGCCGTGCTGCTGGCGCTGGCGGCGCTCGGTGCCAGCGGCTACGTCGGCTGGCAGCAATGGCAGCAACAGCGTCAGGTGCGTGCCGACAGTCAAACGCTGAGCGAGGTCCAGGGCCAATTGGCCGCTCTGCAACAAGATCGCGCGGGCCAGCTTCAACGCCTGGGCGATGCAATCCAGCAAGAACGCTCATTGCGCGAAGAGGTACAAGGGTTGGCCTTACGCGGCCGCGCGCTGGAAGGCGCGGTGGCCAAGCTGTCCGAGCAGACCTTGTCCACGCACGACGCGATGCTGCTGGATGAGGCCGAGTCGCTGCTGCGCATGGGACAGCAGCGCTATCAGTTGTTTCACGACGCGGCCGGCGCGGCCAGCGCGCTGGCGTTGGCCGATCAGGCCCTGGCGGCGTTGAACGACAACGCCTATGCCCAGGTGCGGCAGAGCCTCAAGGCCGAGCGCGCGGCACTGAGCAAGAGCCAGCCGGTGGGCGAACAAACCGCGCTGGCGACACTAAGCCAACTGCGCGATGCGCTTTCCAGCCTGCCGCTGAAGCCGTTGGACCGACCGGTCGACGCTGGCGCGCCAGGCATCGGGGCGCGCATCCAAGCGGCGCTGGCCGGGGTGATCACGGTGCGTCGTGACAATGGCGCGCCGCTGGCGGTAGCCGATGCCCGCTTCGCGCGCGAATTGGTCGCGCTGGAACTGGCGCAAGCGCAGGCGGCCTTGCTGGCGCACGATGACACCAGCTATGCCGCCGCCATCGCGCGCGCGCAAGCCGGCTTGGCGGCGCAGTTCGATACCGCCGCCGCGCCGGTGGCGGAGGCCACAGCGCAGTTGACGATGTTGGCCACCCAGCAACCGCATGAGGCGGTGACCCTGGGCGCGACGCTGACCCAACTGCGCAATCTGCGTGCGGTGCATGGGCTGATGCCGAGCGCGTCGGCATCGGCACCCGCCCCGGCGAGTTCGAGCGCGGTGCGGCCATGAAGCTATGGCGCTGGATTTTTGTGCTGGTGCTGCTGGCTGCCTTAACGGCATTCGGCTGGCACTGGCTGGCCGAGGATCCCGGCTACGTATTGCTACGCATGCGCGGGTGGACCGTGGAAACCACGCTGGTGGCGGCAGTGGTGCTGCTTGCGCTGGCCTGGGCGCTGTTGAGTGGACTGTGGTATCTGGCGCAATGGCCGTTCGGCATGCTCTCGCGGCGTCATCGGCGGCTCAGCTCGCGGCGCCTTGGCGATGGTTTGATCGCCCTCACCGAAGGCCGCAACGGCGATGCCGAACGCGATCTCACCCGTGCTGCGCGCCTGCGCGTCTTGCATGCGCCGGCCTTGCTGGCGGCAGCCGAGGCGGCGGCGCGTCGCGGGGAATTGAAGCGTGCGCTGGAGGCCTTGGATCAGGCCAGCCAGAGCGCTCCGCAGGCGGCGCGGGTGTTGCGCGCGCGCCTGCTGCGTCGTGATGGCAAGCCGGCCGAAGCGCTGGCGCTACTGGCGCCGGAAGCGGACAACGCCAGCCTGACGCCGGGTGGCTGGCGCGAGCTGGCGCTGGCCGCGCTGGCCAGCGGCAATCCACGCCGCGCGCGCGAGGCGCTGGCGCCGCTGCAAAAAAGCGGTGCGCTGGGTACCCGCGGGTACGCGGCGTTGGAAGCGCGGGTGCTGGCCGCCGTGCTGGTGAACGCCAGCGATGCGGTTGCACTCAACGCGGCGTGGTCGCAGTTGAGCAAGGCACAACGGCGGCAGCCGGCGGCGATCGATAGCTACGCGCGGCGCGCGGCCGGCTTCGGTGCCGTGCTGCCCGCGATGGACGAAGTGGAATCGGCGCTGCGCCGCGAGTGGTCGCCGCTGCTGATCGAAACCTATGGCGCGCTGGGAGAGAACGATCTGGACGCGCGTCTGCATCGGGCGGAAGCCTGGCTGGACGCCCATCCCAATGACGCCGCCTTGCTGCTCACCCTGGGGCGGATGTGCGTGCGTTTGCAGGTGTGGGGCAAGGCGCGCCAGTACCTGGAGCGCTCGCTGGCGCTGAATCCCACGAGCGGCGCGTGGGAAGCGCTGGGCGACACCATGGCCGGGCTGGGCGAGCCGCTGCCGGCGCAACGTTGCTACCGAAACGCGTTGGCGATGAGCCGCGGCGAGGCGGTGGTGCTGACCGGCGACCAGCAACGTGCGCCGCTGGATACGCGGCCGATCGCCTTGGAGCGGCGCGACCAGCACGGGGTGCCGCGTTTGTCCGATTGAGTGCGGCCGCACAAAGCGAGCGATGGGCGGCTTGAACTGGCCGCCGAACATCCCATCTTGGTAGGTCTGTCCCCGGCGCCTTGGCGCCTTGCCAAGAGTGTCTGCGCATGACGGTTTACTCGTTGCTCGATCTCGCTCCCATCCCGCAAGGTGCCAGCGCCGCGGATGCGTTCCGTCACTCGTTGGACCTTGCCCAGCACGCCGAGCGCTGGGGTTACACGCGCTACTGGTTGGCCGAACATCACAATATGAGCGGCATCGCCAGCGCGGCGACCGCGGTGGTGATCGCGCACATCGCTGGCGGCACCAAAACCATCCGCGTCGGCTCCGGTGGGGTGATGCTGCCCAACCACGCCCCGCTGGTCATCGCCGAGCAGTTCGGCACGCTGGAAAGCCTGTTTCCGGGGCGCATCGATCTGGGTCTGGGCCGTGCGCCGGGCAGCGATCAAATCACCGCGCACGCGTTGCGGCGCGATCTGTCCGGCAGCGCCGATCATTTCCCGCAGGATGTCATCGAACTGCGTGATTACTTCGGTCCGCTCAAGCCCGGACAGCGAGTCAAGGCGGTACCGGGGATCGGTTTGCAGGTGCCGCTGTGGCTGCTCGGTTCGAGCACCTTCAGCGCGCAGCTGGCGGCGCAGTTGGGACTACCGTTCGCGTTCGCCTCGCACTTTGCGCCCGATCAGTTGCACAACGCGCTGCGGCTGTATCGGCAATTGTTCCAGCCGTCCGAGCAACTGGCCAAGCCTTATGCGATGGCCGCGATCAACGTGTTCGCCGCCGACACCGACGCGGCCGGCGCGCGCCTGGCCACCTCGGCGCAGCAGCAGTTCCTCAACTTGCGCCGTGGCCAGACGGGGCCGTTGCCGCCGCCGGTGGATACGATGGACGGGCGCTGGTCGGAACTGGAACGCGTGGGTGTCGAACACGCGCTCTCGCAAGCGGCGACCGGTTCGCCCGCTACGGTGCGTCAGCGCATCGGCGCGTTCAT
>JBEVMS010000151.1:0-3819 GCA_040508515.1 Dyella sp.
CCAGATGCGCGTCGACACCCTGCTCACAACGGGTGATCTTCTGCTCGATGGTGGCGCGGAACAGCCGGTTGTTGGGCAGGCTCAGATCGTCCACATCCGGCTGCGCGCGCGAGCGATGTTCCAGATGCACCGCCAGCGCCGCCCATTTCAGTTGGCGTCGGCGCACGCCAGCATTTTCCAAGCGCGCAGCCAGTTCGCGATCCTCGGCGCCGTAGCCTTCCATGCGCTCGTCGAAACCGTTGACGCGCAGCAGATCCTGCCGCCAGAAACTCATATTGCAGCTCATCACCCGGCCGCCGCGGCGCTGACGCGCCTTCCAGCGCGCCAGGCTGGGCTGGCGGAACGCGTAATGCCGACGGATGCCGTCGAACACGTCGAAATCGGCCTCCGACCACGGCGCGAACACCGGCGCCTTGCCGGCCAACAGTCGCTGCGTTTCCGCTTCGCTGGCCTTGATCCGGCCGCCCTGCAAAAAGAACCCCGGCGCCGCCAGCATCAGGTGATCGGCGATGAAGGCCGGATGCAACAGCATGTCGCCGTCGAGCAGGATCACATAGTCGCCGCTGGCCGCGGCGATGCCGCGATTGCGCGCGCGCGCGGCGCGAAAGCCGCGGTCTTCCTGCCACAGATGCCGCAGCGGCACGGGGAAATCGCGCGCCGTGGTTTCGATCAGCTGCCGGGTCGGCTCGTCCGAGCCGTCGTCGGCGACGATCACCTCATCCGGCAGCCGCGTCTGCGCGGCGATCCCTGCCAGCACCCGCGCCAAGGCCTGTGGCCAGTTGTAGGTCAATACGATCAGCGAGACTTTCATCGCGGCGCTCATCCGCGCGATCGCCGTGCGCGCCAGCCGCGCAGCAGGATCGACAGCGCGCGCTCGATGCGCTTGGGCCAGGGCGCCGAACCGCGCAGCGCGATGCCGGCGTAATGGCACGCCTCGGCCCAATCGACCTGCGGCCGCGAGAGAAATTCGTGTTTGACCAGATCCAGCGCGAACGCATCGAGCTGCATGCGCTGGGCGTAGTAGTTGATCAGCCGCCGACCGCGGTACTTGGCGGCGAACTGGCCGGCCTTGGCCTGCTCGTGCCACCAACCGTTGCGTCCGTGGATGCGGTAATCGACGTTGCCGGTGGGCAGGTAATACTTGCGCGCGCCCAGCAGGCTGGCGCCAAACACCAGGCAGTTGTCCGCCGAGATGCGCCACTGCGCGATGAAGTCCGCCGGCAAGTCCAGCACCTGGACGGCCAGTTTGCGGCGCAACGCCAACGCTGAGGTCGGCGCGCCGTGCCAGCGCCCGGTGACCCAGGTACTCAGCGCGGTGAAGCCCAGGTCCAGTGCCGCTGGCGCATAACCCTGGCTGCCGCTTTCGGTGCCGATCAAACGCACGTCGGAGAACACGAAATCCACCTCGGCGCGCGCTTCCAGCAGGGCGCCGAGCTGACTCAAGTAATCGGCGCCCCAGCGATCATCCGCGTCAAGAAAACACACCACATCGCCCGTCGCCGCAGCCAGGCCGTGCACGAAGGCGCTGAGCTGGCCACCGTTGACCGTATCGATCAGACGCACCCGCGCGTGGTTGCCGTAGTGTTCGCGCAGCAGTTCGGGCGAGTCGTCGCTGGAGCCGTCGTCGACCACGATCACCTCATGCGGCTGCCGACGTTGCGCCAGCGCGCTATCGATCGCCTCGAGCACGAACTCGCGGTAGTTGTAGTTGGTGACGATTACGGAAAAGGTCAGCGGCGCCGCCATCTCAGGCGCTCAGCAGTTGACGGAAGTAGGCGATGGTTTCTTTGAGGCCATCGTCGATCGACACCTTCGGCTGCCAGTCCAGCGTGCTCTTGGCCAAGCTGATGTCCGGCTGGCGCTGGCGCGGGTCGTCCGAGGGCAAGGGCTTGAACACCAGCGTGGACTGCCCGCCGACCAGACCGATCACTTTCTCGGCCAGCTCGCGGATGGTGTGCTCGTGCGGGTTGCCGATATTCACCGGGCCCGTGAAGTCCGGGCCGGTTTCCATCGTGCGCAGCATCGCTTCGATCAGGTCGTCGACGTAGCAGAAGCTGCGCGTCTGGCTGCCGTCACCGTAGATGGTGATGTCCTCGCCGCGCAGCGCCTGCACGATAAAGTTGCTGACCACCCGGCCATCGTTGGGGTGCATGCGCGGCCCGTAGGTGTTGAAGATGCGTACCACTTTGATATCCAGCCGATGCTGCCGGTGGTAGTCGAAGAACAGCGTCTCGGCGCAGCGCTTGCCCTCGTCGTAGCAACTGCGGATGCCGATCGGATTGACCCGGCCCCAGTAGCTCTCTTCCTGCGGATGCACTTCCGGGTCGCCGTACACCTCGCTGGTGGACGCCTGCAGGATGCGCGCGCCGACCCGCTTGGCCAGACCCAGCATATTGATCGCGCCATGCACCGAGGTCTTGGTGGTCTGCACCGGGTCGTGCTGGTAATGCACCGGCGAGGCCGGGCAAGCCAGATTGAAGATGCGATCGGTTTCCACGTACAGCGGAAAAGTGACGTCGTGGCGCATCAACTCGAAATACGGGTGGCCGATCAAGTGCGCGATGTTGCGCTTGCTGCCGGTGTAGAAGTTGTCCACGCAGAGCAGGTCGTGCCCCTGTTCCAGCAGGCGGTCGCATAGGTGTGAGCCAAGAAAGCCGGCGCCGCCGGTTACCAACACTCTGCTCATCGGATGCAAGGTCTCAAGATCGGCCGTCGCGGCCGAGAAGGGGAAGTTTACGCGAGATGCGCGGCCGGCTGAGCGACGCACGAGGCACCGCGGCGCCGGTACGCCAGCCCCAGCGCCAGCGCGAACGGCAGCCAGATCAGCAACCAGCCCGGACGTGGGCTGTCCAGCAGTTGCGGCAAGTCAAACTGCACCACCACGCTGGAGAATACCCACAGCGCCAGCACCAACCGGCCACTCGCTTCGGCGCGCCCAAGCCAGCCTTCCCAGGCCACCAGCAGCCACATTGCGAGCACCAGCAGCAGGCCCGGCAGGCCAAGCTCGATCGCCGCCTGAGTCAGCAGGTTGTGGCTATGCGTCAACTGCTGCGTGCCGAGGTCGATAACAAACGAGGTGCCCTGGCCGATGCCCAGCCAAGGATGCAACGCGATCATCTCCATTGACTTGGCGAAGATCTGCGGCCGAAAGGAAGCCCCTCGCTCGGTCAGCAAAGGCAGCACGATGAGGCCCCCCAACAGGGCCAGCACCGCCACGGCGATCGCCAGCAGACGGGATGTCCAACCCGGATTCCATAACGGCGCCAGCACTACGCACAGCAGCAAGGCCAGCCAGATGCCGCGCGATTGGGTCAATCCGACGAAAACCAGCAGACCCGCCACCGCCAGCCAGCGCAACCACTCCAGCACACGCCGCTGAGCCGGCAGTTGCGCCAGCCAGACGCCCACCGCGCCCATCGCCGCCGCCGCGTAATTGGAGGTGCCGATCACCCCCGGGCCGATGATCCGATCGCCCGGTTGATGATGCAGGGCAAACAGAATGCTATAGGCCAGCGCGCAAACCGCCACCGCCAGCCCGGCCAGATACAACAAGCGCAAGCCTTCCCGTGGACGCCAGCCGGCCCACGCCTGCCAGGCCAGCACGAACACCAGCGGGCTGAGGATCCGACCGATTTCATCGCTGGGGCGTGGCAAGCGTGCCCAGCTCAACGACAGCAGTGCCCAGGCGATCAGCACCAGCAGCACCCGAAACGCCGGCAATGGCCACAACGCGCGCCACAGTGCGCCACGACGCAAACCCAGCAGCAGCAACGTCGGCAGATACAGCAACACGATCAGGCTGTTCTGATAGCCGCGCCC
>JBEVMS010000173.1:0-14912 GCA_040508515.1 Dyella sp.
TCCACCGCGTCCAGATGCACGTTGGCGATCGAGGAAAACTCCGCTGCCAGCTCGGTCAACTCGAAATAATGGGTGGCGAATAAGGTGTAGGCGCGGCTGGCGCGGGCCAGGTGCACCGCGGCGGCGCGCGCCAGTGCCAAGCCGTCGTAGGTGCTGGTGCCGCGGCCGACCTCATCCATCAGCACCAGGCTGCAATCGGTGGCGTTGTGCAGGATATTGGCCGTTTCGCTCATCTCGACCATGAAGGTGGACTGCCCGCGCGACAGGTCGTCGCCCGCGCCGATGCGGGTGAAGATGCGATCGATCGGGCCGATCACCGCGCGGCTGGCCGGCACGTAGCTGCCGATATGCGCCAGCAGAACGATCAGCGCGTTCTGCCGCATATACGTCGATTTACCGCCCATGTTGGGACCGGTGATCACCAGCATGCGGGTGGCGTCGTCGAGGATCAGGTCGTTGGGCTCGAACGGCTCGGCGCGCACCTTTTCGACCACCGGATGGCGGCCGCGCTCGATAGCGATGCCGGGCACCTCGCTGAGCTGCGGCGCGCTCCAGTTGAGCGTCTCGGCGCGTTCGGCCAGGTTGGCCAGCACGTCCAGTTCGGCGATGGCAGCGGCGGCGGTCTTGAGCGCTTCGAGGCTGCCGATGAGCTGATCGAGCAGCGCTTCGTACAAGGCGCGCTCACGCATCAGCGAGCGCTCCTTGGCCGACAGCACCTTGTCCTCGAAGCTCTTCAATTCCTCGGTGATGTAACGCTCGGCGTTCTTGGTGGTCTGCCGGCGGGTGTAATGCGTGGGCGCACGATCGGATTGGCCACGGCTGATTTCAATGTAATAGCCGTGCACGCGGTTGTAGCCGACCTTCAGCGTGCTGATGCCGCTGACGGCCTTCTCGCGTTCTTCCAGTTCGACCAGAAACTGATCGGCGTTGGTCGACAGCCGGCGCAGTTCGTCCAGCTCGGCGTCGTAGCCTTCGCCGATCACGCCGCCGTCGCGCAGCAGCACCGGCGGCTGCGCCACCAGCGCGCGCGCGAGCAATTCGGCGGTGGCTTCGTGATCGCCGATGCGCTGCACCAGCGCGTGCAGCTGCGGGCTGTCCAGCGCGGCGATCTCCACGCGCAGGGCGGGCGCGGCGGCCAGGCCGTCACGCAGGGTGGTCAGGTCGCGCGGGCGCGCCGAGCGCAGCGCGACGCGCGCCAGGATGCGTTCCAGATCGCCGATCCCACGCAGGTGCTCGCGCAGGCTGTGCTGGTGACGACTGTCGATCAGCGCGCCGATCGCCTGCTGACGCAAGCCGAGTTGCTGGCGCGAACGCAGCGGTCGATTCAACCAGCGCCGCAGCAGACGCGCGCCCATCGGGGTGACCGTTTCGTCCAGCACGCCGAGCAGGCTGAATTCGGTGCGTCCGCTGGGATGGCTGTCCAGTTCCAGATTGCGCCGGGTGGCGGCGTCCAGCGCGATGGTTTCGCTGGCGCTTTCCACCATCATCCCGGACAAATGCGGCAGCGCGCTTTTCTGGGTTTCCTCGACGTAGCCGAGCAGGCAGCCCGCCGCGGCGATCGCCAGCCCCAAGCCGTCCACACCGAAGCCGGATAGGTCGCGGGTGCCGAAGAAGCGATTCAATTCGCGCCGCGCGGCATCCGGATCGAAATGCCAGGGCGCGCGCTTGCGCAGGCCGGGCAGATTGGCGACCAACTGCGGCCAGCCGCCGTCCTCGGCGATCAGTGTTTCAGCCGGCTGTAAGCGCGCCAGTTCGGCGGCCAGCGCTTCGGCATTGGCCACCTCGCTGAGGATGAAGCGGCCGGAACTCAAGTCCGCCCAGGCCAGACCGAAGCTGCCGTGGCCACCGGCGGCGATCGCCAGCAGCAGATTGTCGCGCCGTTCTTCCAGCAGCGCCGCGTCGGTGACCGTGCCGGGGGTGACGATGCGCACCACCTTGCGTTCCACCGGCCCCTTGGCCAGCGCCGGATCGCCGATCTGCTCGCAGATCGCCACTGATTCGCCCAGCTTGACCAATCGCGCCAGGTAATTTTCCGCCGCGTGATAAGGCACGCCGGCCATCGGGATCGGCGCGCCGGCGGACTGGCCGCGCTGGGTCAGCGTGATATCGAGCAGTCGCGCCGCCTTGCGCGCGTCGTCGTAGAACAGCTCGTAGAAATCACCCATGCGGAAAAACAGCAACACCTCCGGATGCTCGGCCTTGGTCGACAAGTACTGGCGCATGAAGGGGGTGTGGGTGGTCAGGTCGACGGTTGCACTCATGGGGTCTTCGGTCAGCGGATGGCGGTCGAACGGGCTTGCGGCCCGCGTTCGACCTGAGGTGGGCGGGCCGATCGCCGATGATAGAGCCGGTGGCGGTGTTTACCCAGCCCGCGCGGTCGCCAGCAAGGCTGCGGGCGCTGCGCCGTTCAATCTGCTTGCTCGGGCATGCCGGCGGCTTGGCGCAGCGCATCGAGCAGCAGTTGGGCCGGAGCGGTCAAGGCGTTGCCACGGCGGCTGACCAGCTCGAATGGCTCGGTCTGCGACTGCAGCGCCAAGGTCAGTTGCGCGATCATGCCGAAGCGCTGCGCGGTGTCGGCCACCGATTGTGGGATCAGCGTCAGCAGCCGCGGATCTTCCTGCAGCAGCATCAAGGTGGTGAGGGTTGAGGAGGTTTCCAGCGGATGGCGCGGAAATTCCAGGCCCGCCAGGGTGAATTCGCGCTCCAGCAGCAACCGCATCGGCGTGTTGGTTGGATAGATCACCCAAGGGTAATCCCTCAACTGGGCCAGCTTTAGCGCCCTTGCGGTGGCCAGCGGATGACTGGGATGGGCCACTAGCCGCAACGGCTCCTGATAGGCGCCCAGGGTCTGATAGGCATCGGGCCGTCGGCTGACGCTGGTACGGCAGATCGCCAGATCCAGCCGACCTTGGTCGATCAGGTCGAGCAGGCGGGTGCTGGTGTCCTCCACGATGCTGACGGTGATAGCTGGCTGTTTTTGTCGCAGGGAGGTCAACGCGCGCAGCAGGATCGGCACCGCGCCCATGATGCTGCCCACCGCCAAGCGTCCGCCGTAGCCCTGCTGGATGCCCAGCATTTCTTCACGCAATTGGGCCAGGTCGGAGTGGATCAGACGGGCGAACCGCAACGCGCTGCGACCCAGATCATTGGCGCTGAGCCCTTGCGGATGGCGCGTGAACAACGCCGTGTCGAAGGTCGACTCGATCTCACCCAGCGCCTTGGTGGCGCCTGGTTGGGTCATGCCAACGTAAGCGGCCGCCTTGTGCAACGAGCCCAGCTCGTCGATGGCGACAAGCAGGCGCAGATGCTTCATGCGCAGACGCGAAACTAGGAGGGAAAGGGAGGCAACCACAGATGACAGAAAGTTATCGCTCAATTAGAACTTCTCATTAGGCGGCAAGTTGTCGCACTTTTAAAGTCCCCCGTTGCAGTTCGCCCACCCAGGGCGACCGTCTTATGAGGTGCACGATGAGGTTGATCCAGTTCGAGGGTGAGCGCGATACGCGTCAGGTCGGTGTTGTCGAGGGCGAGCGCGTGGCGGTGCTGGAGCATGTCGGCAGCACGCGTGAGCTGGCTCTGGCGGCGATCGGCGCTGGCCGCAGCCTGCAGGAGCACGTGACGCAGCTGACCAAGACGTCCGGTCCGGCTTACCAGCAACTGTTGCAGGCCAAACGCGTGTTGTCGCCGCTCGATCACCCGGACCCGGCGCATTGCCTGATCAGCGGCACCGGACTGACCCACCTGGGCAGCGCCGCCACCCGCGACGCGATGCACCAGGCGGACAAACCGGCCGAGGCCGAGCTGACCGATAGCATGCGGATCTTCCATTGGGGTATCGAAGGCGGTCGGCCGCCGGCGGGTCAGGCCGGTGCGCAGCCGGAGTGGTTCTACAAGGGCGACGGCCAGATCGTCGTACGCCCGGGCGCGGACATTGCCGCGCCGCCGTTCGCCGAGGATTTCGGCGAGGAGCCCGAACTGGTCGGGCTCTATGTGATCGGCCCGGACAACCGGCCTTATCGGCTGGGCTACGCCTTGGGCAACGAATTCTCCGACCACGTGATGGAGAAGAAGAACTACCTCTACCTGGCGCATTCGAAGCTGCGTTACTGCTCGTTCGGCCCCGAACTGCGGCTGGGCGCGCTGCCGGAACATCTGGCCGGCAGCAGTCGAATCGAACGCGACGGCGTCACCTTGTGGGAAAAACCTTTTCTGTCGGGCGAGGCCAACATGTGCCATTCGCTGGACAACCTCGAATACCACCACTTCAAGTACGCCCAGTTCCTGCGCCCCGGCGATGTGCACGTGCATTACTTCGGCACCGCCACGCTGTCCTTCGCCGATGGCATCCGCACGCGTCCGGGCGACGTGTTCGAGATCAGCCTGGAGGCGTTCGGCGCGCCGTTGCGCAATGGCATCGCAGTAACTGCGCCGGCGATTCAGCCCGGCGGCGTGGTGGCGCTGTGATGCGTGGTTATCGAATGGGAGTGTGCGCGTGAAGATTGACGGTCAGCAGTACATCGGTGGCGCGCGTCGCGCCGCCGGCACGACGATGTTGCAGAGTATCGATGCGGCCAGCGGCGAGCCCTTGCCGTATCGGTTTCATGAGGCCACCGCGGCCGAAGTCGATGCTGCCGCCCTTGCCGCGGCGGCGGCTTATCCGGTCTATCGCAACCTGCCGGCGGTGCGTCGGGCCGAGTTTCTTGAGGCCGCCGCTGCCGCGATCGATGGGCTGGGCGACGACTTCATCACCCTGGTCACGCGCGAGACGGCACTGCCTGCGGCGCGCATTCAGGGCGAGCGCGGGCGCACCTCGGGCCAGTTGCGGTTGTTCGCGCAGCTCTTGCGGCGCGGGGATTTCTACGATGCGCGGATCGAGCGCGCGCAGCCGCAGCGCCAGCCGCTGGCCAAGCCGGATCTGCGCCAGTACCGCATCGGCCTGGGTCCGGTGGCGGTGTTCGGGGCCAGCAATTTCCCGCTCGCGTTCTCCACCGCCGGCGGCGATACCGCCAGCGCGTTGGCGGCCGGCTGTCCGGTGGTGTTCAAGGCGCATCCCGGGCACATGGCCACTGCCGCGTGCATCGCCGAGGCGATCGTGCAGGCAGCACGCGAGACGGGCATGCCCGAGGGCGTGTTCAACCAGATTTATGGCGACCGCGTCGGTGCGGCGCTGGTGCAGCATCCGGCGATTCGCGCGGTCGGCTTCACCGGTTCGTTGGGCGGCGGTCGTGCACTGATGGATATGGCTGCGGCGCGGCCGCAGCCGATTCCGGTCTTCGCCGAGATGTCCAGCGTCAATCCGGTGCTGCTGTTGCCGGCGGCGTTGGCTGCGCGCGGCGAAACCATCGCGCGTGAACTGGCCGCCTCGGTCAGCCTGGGCGGCGGGCAGTTCTGCACCAAGCCGGGTCTGGTGATCGGGCTGCGCTCGGCCGCGTTCGACGCGTTTGCCGCGGAGCTGGCCGCTAGCATGGCCGCATTGCCCGAGGTCAGCCTGCTTAATGCGCGCACCTTGCAGTTGTACACGCAGGGCGTCGCGCAGTTGGGGGCACAGGCCAGCGTGCAGCGCTTGGCTGGCGGCGACAGCGCGCCGGACAAGGCGCGTGCGCAACTGTTCAAGGTCGATGGCGAGCAATTGCTGAGCAATCCTGCCTTGCAGCACGAGGTGTTCGGCCCGGCGACGTTGCTGGTGGAAGCGGCCGATCAGAACCAGTTGGTCCGTTTGCTGGCCGGGCTCGATGGCCAGCTCACGGTGACCTTGATCGCCGAGCCGGATGATCTGGCGCGTTGCGCCGAGTTGCAGCCGCAGCTTGAACAATTGGCAGGTCGATTGCTGGTCAATGGCTATCCCACCGGAGTGGAAGTCAGCGGTGCGATGGTGCATGGCGGTCCTTATCCGGCCACGTCCGACGTGCGCGGGACGTCGGTGGGCAGCGCGGCGATCGAACGCTTCCTGCGCCCGGTCTGCTACCAGAACTACCCCGATGCCTTGCTCCCGGCACCGCTGAAAAACGCCAATCCGCTGGGAATTCGCCGCCAACTCGACGGCCAATTCAGCGATGCGGCCATTACCGAGTGAAGCGTGTCGCGCGGCCGGGTCGATTCAGCGCGGTGGTGCTGGGTCCATCCCCCACCGGAAATCCTTGCATGTATGGAAATAAGCCAAGGCGTTTTGCCAACCGACGCTCGGTCAAGGACTGCCGGTCGATCGAGCCGCTGCCACGCATGGCTGATATCGGGGTTCTAAGTTCACGAGCATGGCTGCGACGCGGGTGCGCATCGTGACGACCGTCATTCAACCGGCTGACGCCACCCGCGCGCGCGCGCCATGGCAGGTGGGTTTGGTGGGCCTGGGCAAGATTGCCCGCGACCAGCATCTGCCGGCGCTCACGGCGAGTGCGGATTTCGAAGTGGTGGCCAGTGCCGATCCGTTGAGTGCGCTGCCGCATCTGCCTGCCTTTGCTTCGCTGAGCGCGATGCTGCGCGACGGCCCGGCGCTGGACGCGGTGGCCTTGTGTACGCCGCCGCAGGGGCGTTATGCGTTGGCTGCGGCCGCTTTACGTGCCGGTAAGCACGTGCTGCTGGAAAAACCACCCGGGTTAAGCCTGGGCGAGCTGGAGCAATTGAACCAGCTCGCCATGGAGCGGCAACTGACCGTGTTCAGCGCCTGGCATTCACGCGCGGCGGCGGCGGTAGCGCCAGCCAAGGCGTGGTTGGCGGATCGGCGGATCGGCTCGATCCGCATCGACTGGCGCGAGGATGTGCGTCAGTGGCATCCGGGCCAGCAATGGATCTGGCAGCCCGGCGGTCTTGGCGTGTTCGATCCGGGCATCAATGCGCTATCGATTCTGACCGAGTTGCTGGAGGCGCCGATCCGTGTCGACGGCTGCGAGCTGTGGACACCGGCTAACCGGCAGACGCCGATTCGCGCCAGCCTGGAGATGCATGGGCCGGACGAACTGCCGATCGCCTGCGGACTGGATTGGACGTATCCGGGCGAACCGCGCTGGGATATCGAACTGCTGACCGAGGACGGCCGGTTGCGGCTGGAGCAGGGTGGCAACCGGATGAGCCTGGACGGCCAGCCGATCGAGGTCGGCCCTGAGCGCGAGTACGCCAACCTTTACCGACAGTTCGCCGCGTTGATCGCCAGCGGTCAGTCGCTGCTGGATGGCCGCCCGCTGCAACTGGTCAGTGATGCGCTGCTGCTGGCCGAACGCCATGCGGTGGCCCCGTTTTATGACGACCCCGCTGACGCCGGCCAAAGCTTCGAGGCCAGCGGCGCGGTGGCATTTCCTTCCTGATGGAGCTAGCACTCGCATGACCCAAGCTAAGCGCCCGCTGCGTTCCGCGGCGTGGTTCGGAACCACCGACAAGAACGGCTTCATGTATCGAAGCTGGATGAAGAACCAGGGCATCCCGGACCATGAGTTTCAGGGCAAGCCGATTATCGGCATCTGCAATACCTGGTCGGAGCTGACCCCGTGCAACGCGCATTTCCGCAAGCTGGCCGAGCACGTCAAACAGGGCGTGCTGGAAGCGGGCGGTTATCCGGTCGAGTTCCCGGTGTTCTCCAACGGCGAGTCCAACCTGCGGCCCACCGCAATGTTCACGCGCAACCTCGCCAGCATGGATGTGGAGGAGGCGATCCGCGGCAATCCGATCGACGCGGTGGTGCTGCTGACCGGATGCGACAAAACCACCCCGGCACTGCTGATGGGCGCGGCCAGTTGCGACATCCCGGCGATCGTGGTCACCGGCGGGCCGATGCTCAACGGCAAGCACAAGGGTCGCGACATCGGCGCCGGCACTATCGTATGGAAGATGCACGAGGACATGAAGGCCGGACGCATCGAGCTGGATGAGTTCCTCTCCGCCGAGGCCGGCATGTCGCGTTCGGCCGGCACCTGCAACACCATGGGCACCGCCTCCACCATGGCCTGCATGGCCGAGGCGTTGGGCACGTCGCTGCCGCACAACGCGGCGATTCCGGCGGTGGACGCGCGTCGCTACGTGCTGGCGCATCTGTCGGGCATGCGCATCGTGGGCATGGTCGAGGAAGACCTAACCCTCTCCAAAATTCTCACCCGCGAAGCATTCGAAAACGCGATCCGCGTCAACGCGGCGATCGGCGGCTCGACCAACGCGGTGATCCATCTGAAGGCGATTGCCGGACGCATCGGCGTGGCGCTGGATCTCGACGATTGGACCCGCGTAGGGCGCGGCACGCCGACCTTGGTCGACCTACAACCCTCCGGCCGTTTTCTAATGGAGGAGTTCTATTACGCAGGCGGCCTGCCGGCGGTGATCCGTCGTCTGGGCGAGGCTGGCTTGTTGCCCAACCCATCCGCGCTGACGGTCAACGGCAAGGGCTTGTGGGAAAACTGCGCCAAGGCGCCGATTTACGGCGACGATGAAGTCATCCGTCCGCTGGACAACCCGCTGGTGGCGGATGGCGGCATCTGCGTACTGCGCGGCAACCTGGCGCCCAACGGCGCGGTGCTCAAGCCCTCGGCGGCCACCCCGGCGCTGATGCAGCATCGGGGGCGCGCGGTGGTGTTCGAGAACTTCGATCACTACAAGACGCGCATCGCCGATCCGGCGCTGGACGTCGACGAGACCTGCGTGCTGGTGTTGAAAAACGCCGGCCCCAAGGGTTATCCGGGCATGGCCGAGGTCGGCAACATGGGCCTTCCACCCAAGCTGCTGGCGCGGGGCATTACCGACATGGTGCGTATTTCCGACGCGCGCATGAGCGGCACCGCTTACGGCACCGTGGTGCTGCACGTGGCGCCGGAGGCAGCCGCTGGCGGCCCACTGGCCGCGGTGCGGGACGGTGACATGATCGAATTGGACTGCCTGGCTGGCCGGCTGCATCTGGACATCACCGAGCAGGAACTGGCCGAGCGCATGCAAGGTTTGTCTCCCCCCGCGACGGCACCCGGAGGCGGTTATCGCAAGCTGTATATCGAGCATGTCATGCAAGCCGATCAAGGCTGCGACTTCGACTTCCTGGTCGGCTGTCGCGGCGCGGAAGTACCACGTCACTCGCACTGAGCATCATCGACGCAACACCTCAACCATTACCGAGAACGCGGCCACGAGAAGCGGCGTCTCGATCATCACCGGAGGAAACCATCATGATTCAATCCATTCGACGCTACACCCTGAAATCCCTGCTGTGCGCCGCCATGATCGCGCCGTTGGCGGCGCATGCAGATACTCCGATCAAGATCGGTTTTCTGGTCAAGATGCCCGAGCAGGCCTGGTTCATCAATGAACAGAAAGCCGCCACCGCATTGGGCCAGAAAGAAGGCTTCAGCGTGGTGGACATCGGCACTCCCGATGGTGAAAAAGTGCTTTCGGCGATCGACAACCTCGGCGCACAAGGCGCCAAGGGCTTCGTGATCTGCGCGCCGGACGTGCGCCTGGGGCCGGCCATTCGTGCGCGCGCCAAGCGTTACGACATGAAAGTGGTGACGGTGGACGATCAATTGGTCGACGCCAGCGGCAAGCCGTTGGAAGGCGTGCCACATCTAGGCATGTCGGCATCCAAGATCGGCAACCAGGTCGGCCAGGCGATCGCCGACGAGATCAAGCGTCGTGGCTGGAACCCGGCGGAAGTGGGCGCCCTGCGCATCACCGATTATGAGTTGCCCACCGCCAAGCTGCGCACCGATGGTGCCACCGAAACCTTGCTGGCCAGTGGTTTTCCCAAGGCCAACATCTTCGATGCCCCGCAAAAGACCACCGACGATGAAGGCGGTTTCAACGCCGCTTCGCCGGTGCTGGCGCAGCATTCGGGCATCAAGAAGTGGGTGATCTTCGCGCTCAACGAGGAAACCGTGCTGGGTGCCGTGCGTGCCACCGAACAACTGCACATCGCCTCGGACGAAGTGATCGGCGTGGGCATCAACGGTGCCAGCGAGGCGTTCGCTGAGTTCCAGAAGAAAGCCCCGACCGGCTTCTATGGCACTGTTGCGGTCAGCTCAACCAACCATGGCCGCCAGAGCGCGCAGAATCTGGTCGACTGGATCAAGACGGGCAAGCAGCCGCCGGCCGACACCCAGACCACCGGCACCTTGATGACGCGTCAGAACTGGCTCGCCGTGCGCCAGCAACTGGGTATCTGAGCCCATGCGCGAGGCCAATGCCATGCGTGATCAGCGCGCGACCGTCGCGCCACCTCGCGCCGCCACGCGGTTGGAACTGGACGGCATCAGCGTGCGCTTTCCCGGCGTGCTGGCGCTGGACCAGGTGTCCTTCGCGATCCAGGGTGGTGAAGTACACGGCTTGATGGGCGAGAACGGCGCGGGCAAGTCGACCTTGCTCAAGGTGCTGTCCGGGGTTAACCAGCCGCAGGCGGGCACGCTGCGGCTGGGCGGTGTCGAGCAGCGCTTCGCCAACACCAAGGCGGCGATCGCCGCGGGCATCGCGATCATCTATCAGGAACTGCATCTAGTACCTGAGCTCACCGTGGCCGAGAACCTGATGTTGGGGCAGATTCCGCATCGCTTCGGGGTGCTGGACGAGCGTGCGATGGTCGCGCGCGCGCTCAGCGAGCTCGCGCGCCTGGGCGAGCGGATCGACCCCAACACCCAGGTCAAGCACCTCTCGATCGGGCAGCGCCAGATGATCGAGATCGGTAAGGCGTTGATGCGCGATGCCAGCGTGATCGCCTTCGACGAGCCGACGAGTTCACTGTCCTCGCGCGAAACCGAGCGCCTGTTCGGCATCATCAAGGCCTTGCGCGCCGAAGGCCGGGCGATCGTCTACGTGACCCATCGGATGGACGAGGTTTATGAGCTGTGCGATCGCGTCACGGTATTTCGCGACGGTCGTCGCATCGAAACTTTCGAGTCCATGGAAGGGCTCGATCGCGATCGCCTGATCCAGTGCATGGTCGGTCGCCCGATTCAAGACGTCTACGGCTACCGCCCGCGCGTGGCCGGTGCGGTGCGGCTGGAAGCCAAGGCACTGACCGGGCCGGGCTTGTCCGAACCCATCTCGTTCAGCGCGCGTCGTGGCGAGATCGTGGGCTTCTTCGGGCTGGTCGGTGCGGGACGATCGGAGTTGATGAAGCTGATCTATGGCGCGGTCCGCCCCAGCGGCGGGCAGGTTGAGTTGAATGGTCAACGGGTCGACTTTTCGATGCCGCGCGACGCGGTTCGCGCGGGCATTGCGCTGTGCCCGGAGGATCGCAAGCAGGAAGGCATCGTGGCGATCGCCTCGGTGGCGGACAACTTGAACATCAGCGTGCGCCGGCATTTCAGCCCCCTGGGTTTTCTGCTCGATCCACGGCGCGAACGCGAGCTGACCCATGACTATATCGGCAAGCTCTCGATCAAGACGCGCGATACCGAAACGGCCATCGGTACGTTGTCGGGCGGCAACCAGCAGAAGGTGATTCTGTCGCGCTGGCTGGCCGAAAAGATCGACGTGTTTCTGATGGACGAGCCCACCCGAGGGATCGACGTGGGCGCGCGCGCGGAAATCTACAATCTGATGTACACGCTGGCCGAGGAGGGGCGCACCATTTTGCTGGTGTCCAGTGACCTGGCCGAAGTGATTGGCGTGGCCGACCGCATCATCGTGATGAAAGAAGGCCGCATGGCCGGTGAGCTGACCAAGGCGCAGGCCAGTCCCGACCAATTGATCAAGCTAGCTTTGCCTCATTGAGTTCATGAACGTGATCGCGTGACATCGCGATCGGGAGAACAACATGCAAGTATCGAATACCCAGCGGTCAGCCGATTCCGCAGGGCACGCGTCGGCATCGACGGGCGCGGCGGCGCGCGCGGCGGGCGTCTGGAACATGATCAACAAGTCCGGCATCGTGGTGGCTTTTGTCATCCTGTTCGCGGTGCTGTCGTTCACCGTGCCGGACTTCCTGAGCCCACGCAACATGCAGGGCCTGTTGCTTTCCGTGACCCTGATTGGCACGGTCGCGGTGACCATGATGCTGGTGTTGGCGTTGGGGGAGGTCGATCTTTCCGTGGCATCCATCGTGGCGTTTTCCGGCGTGGTCGCCTCCACGGTGATCAGTGCGACGCATAGCGTGACGTTGGGCGTGGGGGTTGGGGTGCTGGCCGGCGGCGCGGTGGGCTTGGTCAACGGCGTGCTGATCGCCCGCTACAAGATCAACTCGCTGATCGTCACGCTGGCGATGATGGAGGTAGTGCGTGGCCTGGCCTACATCGTCTCCAACGGCGACGCGGTGATGATTTCTGAGGAGCGTTTCTTCGAGCTGGGCAGCGGCTCGCTGTTGGGAGTTTCGTATCCGATCTGGAGCAACCTGGTCGGCTTCGTGGTGTTCGGCTTTTTGCTCAAGCGCACCGTGTTCGGCAAGAACGTGCTGGCGGTCGGCGGCAATAGCGAGGCGGCGTTGCTGGCCGGTCTGCCGGTCAACCGGATCAAGATCGTGGTGTTCGTGCTGCAAGGGCTGGTGACCGGTTTCGCCGGCGTGATGCTGGCCTCGCGTATGAGCTTGGGCGATCCGAAGACCTCGGTGGGTCTGGAGCTGGGCGTCATTTCAGCCTGCGTGCTGGGCGGCGTCTCGCTGACCGGCGGCGTAGCGACGATTTCCGGCGTGCTGGTGGGCGTGCTGATCATGGGCTCCGTGCAGGATGCGATGAGCCTGCTCAACGTGCCGACCTTCTATCAGTTCTTGGTTCGTGGCGGGATTCTGCTGCTGGCGGTGTTGTTCGATCAGTACCGGCGCAGCAAGCGGGTGCATTGAGCAGTAGTCGGTGGATATGGCCCAGGCTGCCATGGCTGGGCCGGGAACCCATGATTAGCGCTTGGTCAGGGCATGCTGGCCGCTGACCTGCGCGCCGGCGTCACGTGGTAACCGCAGCACATCGACCAGAGCCAGCAACGTCAGCAGGGCGACCAGCGCGAAAGCCAGACGGAAATCATCCGCGTGTAGCGTGTGATCGACGTGCCCATGCACCAGCGCCGCGAGCTTCAACGCCAGCGCGCCGAATGCGATGCCGATGCCGACGTTGAACTGCTGCGCCATGCTGACCAAGGTGGTGGCGCTGTTCATCTGCGGCTGCGGCACATCGGCAAAGCCGATCGTGTTGAGCACGGTGTACTGCATCGAACGGGTCAAACCGCAGAAAAACAACACCGCTGCGATCAGCCACAACGGCGTGGCGCCCCCGAACAGCGCGCATAAGGCGAACCCCGCCGCCACGAGCAGACCATTGATCAGCAACACCCGGCGAAAGCCGAAGCGGCGAATCAACGGAGTGGTCGCCGGCTTCATCGCCAGATTACCGGCGAACATCGCCAGCAACAGCGCGCCGGCGCGCGTTGCGCTCATGCCGAAGGCAAGCTGAAACATCAGCGGCAGCAGGAACGGTGCGCTGCTGATCGCGATGCGGAACAGTGAGCCGCCGCCCATTACCACCGCGAAGGTCGGAATACGCAGCAGGCGCAGGTCGAGCAGCGGATGCGGTACGTGCCTCAAGTGGCGGATCGCCAGCGCGGCACTGATCAGGCCCAGGCCGAGCATCGCCAACGTTGTCGCCGGGCGCGCGGGGCTGTGGCTGGCCAGTTCCACCGTCAACATCAGCGCTGCACTGGCCAGCGCGGTCCAGACGAAGCCGGGTAGATCGAACGGCCGCAAGTTGCGCTGATCGTCGCGCACCAACCATAGACTGGCCGCCAGAGCGGCCGCGCCCAGCGGCAGGTTCAGTAAAAAGATCCAGTGCCAACTCAGCGCATGGGTAATCAGCGCGCCGAGGTAAGGGCCAAGGATCGGCGCCACCAGCGCCGGCCAAGTGAGAATCGCCACGGCGCGCACCAGTTCGTGCTTTTCCGTCCGACGCAGCACCACCAGCCGCCCAACCGGCACCATCATCGCGCCGCCCAATCCTTGCAGCACGCGTGCTGCGGTAAAGCCCCACAGGCTGTCGCTGAGCGCGCACAGCAGCGAGGCGAGGGTGAACACGCCGATCGCCAGTGGAAAGATCCGGCTGGGACGAAAGCGATCGGCCAGCCAGCCGCTGAGCGGGATGCACACCGCCAAGCTCAGCAAATAGGCGCTCAGACCGATCGAGAGCCGCGGCGCGGCGACGTCGAAACTGCGCGCCATCGCCGGCAAGGCGGTGATGATCGCGCTGGCGTCGAGGTTTTCCATGAAATAAGTGCCGGCCACCAGCAAGGCCACCAGCCGGTTGCGCCGGGACGCAGAAGTGGCGGTCATGCGCGTCCGGCAGCGTCGATGCCGCCCTGCATGCATGAGTCAACGGCGCACTGGCCTATCCATGCGGACGACGGTCGCCAAGCACGCGTAACGCATCGGCGGGAGCGGGAACTGGAGCTGTCGCGCATTGCGTACCGAACCTTAGGCTTGCTCAAGCGGTTGCCCGTCGCGCGGCGCGCTGACGGTGTGAAGACAAACATTATGGCGCGGTAAGCGCGACGTGCGGCGACCTGGGTTCGGGTGCATGCGGCGCAGGGGCGCGTCACTTGTGCCGAGCCACGCCCGCGCGCACTTTGCACGGCGTCAGCGATCGCTCCCCACGCACCACGCTGAGCCGATGTGTTGATGTCACCGGTGCCATCGCCAACAATCGGTCGCTTGGGTTGAGATAAGTAAGGACGTTGGCAATGGCAATTCGACTGGGCCTGGTCGGCATGGGCAAGATCGCGCGCGATCAGCATCTGCCGGCGATTGCCGGCAATCCCGATTTCACGCTGGTGGCGGTGGCCGATCCGCAGGCCGCGTTGGCGGATATCGCGCATTTCCCTTCGCTCGCGGCGCTGCTGGCTGAAGGCCCGACGCTGGATGCAATCGCGCTGTGCACCCCGCCGCAAGGGCGACGTCAGTTGGCCGAACAGGCGCTGGCCGCCGGCAAGCACGTGCTGCTGGAAAAACCGCCGACCGCCAGCCTCAACGAAATCGACGC
>JBEVMS010000188.1:0-5522 GCA_040508515.1 Dyella sp.
GCTTGGCGTGCGCGGCCATCGCCTCGCGATCGCGCAGTTCTTCGCGCTTGATCGTGGGGTTGTGTTCCAGCACCGCGTCTTCCATGCGCCAGCGGCGGAACGCCGGACCAACGTCGATCGCCGCGCCGTCCCACTCGATCTGGGTGGTACCCAGCACGCTCTGCGCGGTATCACGGATCACCGCTTCGGTGAGGTCCATGATCTCGTGATACGTCGCGTAGGCCTGGTAAAGCTCCAGCATAGTGAACTCGGGATTGTGCCGGGTCGACACGCCCTCGTTGCGGAAGTTGCGGTTGATCTCGTAAACGCGGTCGAAGCCGCCGACCACCAGCCGCTTGAGATACAGCTCCGGCGCCACGCGCAGGTAGAGGTCCAGATCCAGCGCGTTGTGGTGGGTGACGAACGGCTTGGCGGTGGCGCCGCCGGGGATGATGTGCATCATCGGCGTCTCCACTTCCATGAAGCGGCGCGCGGGCGCCTCCAACCACTGGCGCATGAAGCCGATGATCTTCGAGCGCAGCATGAAGGTGCGGCGCGCTTCCTCGGTGACGATCAGATCGACATAGCGCTGGCGGTAGCGCTGCTCGACATCGGCCAGGCCGTGCCACTTGTCCGGCAGCGGACGCAGGCTTTTGGTCAGCAGGCGCAGGCCATCGACCTTGAGCGACAGCTCGCCGGTCTTGGTGCGCATCAGCACGCCCTCAGCGCCGACGATATCGCCCACGTCCCAGCCCTTGAACGCTTCGTAGACCTCACCCACCGTGCCGGCATGGATGAACAACTGGATGCGTCCGGTGAAGTCCTGCATCTGCACGAAGCTGACCTTGCCCTGCACGCGCTTGAGCACGATGCGACCGGCCAGCTTGACGCGCCGCTCGGCGCTCTCGATTGCCTCCGCGCTCCAGCGCTCCTTGTCGGCGTACTCGCTCTGCAGGTCGCCAGCGAAGCCATCGACCTTGAAGTCGTTGGGGAATGCGATGCCCTGCCCGCGCAACGCGTTCAATTTCTCGCGGCGCTCGGCGATCAGCTTGTTCTCGTCCAGCTTGTTTTCGTCGATGGGCTGGGTGTCGATCGGTTCGCTCATGGAGAAATTCCGTTGCTGCCGGCGCGCGCTGATCAGCGTGCGCCTTTCAAAGGTTTAGGTGAATTGCCAGCGACGGCGACGGGTCCTGAAAACCCGCCACGCGTCAATCGCCTGGATGAAACACTTGCTTGACCGCATGCTTGGACGCCTGCCAGCCCTCGCGCGCGCCATGGGCAATACCCTGGCCGGCTTGCCTGGCGCCATGTCCGATCGAGGTGGCGACCTTTTTGGTCGCGTGCCCGATGTCCCGTGCACCCTGCCCGACTTCCTTCCCCGCCGCCTTAGCATCCTGCTTGACGCCCGTGTCTTGCGTCTGCGCTGCGCCGGCTGCGGGATGGCATGCCGCCAGTACGATGCACGCGACCAGAATTCGTCGGATCAGCGGGTTGTTCATGCGGCGCCCCGGGTCGGTTAGGAAAGGATTCAACGCATGCCGCTTAGGCGTCGATACGCTTGGAGCCCGCTTCCAGTCCGGACTTCAGGCTGGCTTCGATAAATTCGTCGAGGTCGCCATCGAGCACTTTCTGCGTATCGGTGCGTTCGATACCGGTGCGCAGATCTTTGATACGGCTCTGGTCGAGCACGTAGTTGCGGATCTGGCTGCCCCAGCCGATGTCGGACTTGGTCGCTTCCAACGCGTCTTTCTCGGCGTTGCGCTTTTGCAGCTCCAACTCGTACAGCTTGGCCGCGAGCATTTTCATCGCGCGATCGCGGTTGGCATGCTGGCTACGCTCGGTCTGACAGGCCACCACCGTATTGGTCGGGATATGCGTGATACGCACCGCCGATTCGGTTTTATTGACGTGCTGACCACCGGCGCCGGACGAACGATAGACGTCCGTTCGCAAGTCGGCCGGATTGATCTCGATATCGATCTCATCGTCCACTTCGGGCGAAACGAACACCGAGGTAAAGCTGGTGTGCCGGCGATTGTCCGAGTCGAACGGGCTCTTGCGCACCAGCCGGTGCACGCCGATTTCGGTCTTCAACCAGCCGTAGGCGTAATCGCCCTCAACGCGGAAAGTGGCCGACTTGATGCCCGCCACTTCGCCGCCGGAGACTTCCATCAGCTCGGCCTTCCAGCCGCGCGACTCGCACCAGCGCAGGTACATGCGCAGCAACATTTCGGCCCAGTCCTGCGCCTCGGTGCCGCCGGCGCCAGCCTGGATGTCGACGAACGCATTGGTGGCGTCCATCTTGCCGGAGAACATGCGCTGGAATTCCAGCTTGCTGACCTGGGCATCGAGCTTGGCGACGTCGGCGATCACCGAGTTGACGGTGTCTTCGTCGCCATCGGCGGCGGCCATCTCGACCAGTTCGGCGCCATCGGACAAGCCTGCCGTGAGGCTGTCGATACCGCTGACGATGGTGTCCAGGCGCGCGCGTTCACGGCCCAGTTCTTGGGCGCGCGGCGGATCGTCCCACACGGAGGGACTTTCCAGTTCGCGGTTTACCTCTTCGAGACGCTCACGCTTTGTGGCGTAGTCAAAGATACCCCCTAAGCGACTCGACACGGCCCTTGAGGTCCGCAATCTGCGCGAGGATCGGATTGGTTTCGATCATGACATTCGTCGGTTCGAAAAAAGACCGTGAACAATAGCAGAAACCGGGCTGGCTTCGGCAGGCTTCGCGCAACGCCATGGGTGAGTTGCTTACCTGCCCTGCGACTCTGGTGAAAGCCCAGCCTGACTAAGGCTTCCTTGATGCAAGGGCCTCAAACCAAGTTCCGACCGCCATTTTGTGCGTATAAACATACATCTCCCCTTGCCGGCGCGACGCGCAGGCCTGCGCAGGCCGCCAAGGCCAGTGCGGCAGATCGCGACGGACTACGCGGGTTCTGCACAACGCACGAACTCATACGCCCAGCTTCGCGTCGGCGTCGGCGAGCGGGGTGTGATGCACGGGCCACCGCCGTGACGGTCGCACCATGCTGCCCCATCGCGAGCGGCGTGGGTCACGCCAACGCCTGCGCATGCACGCCACGCACCGCACGGCCGGACGGGTCGGCGGCGTAGGCGAAGGCCGGGTCCCAGGCCAGTGCCGCTGGCGACGAGCAGGCGATCGACTTGCCGCCTGGCACCGTGGCGGCGCAGGCTTCGCCGGGGTAGAACCGCTCGAAGATACGTCGGTACACATACGCCTCTTTGGTCGCCGGCGTGTTGTGGGGAAAGCGCGCCGCCGCCGCGGCGAACTCGCGCGCGCTGATCTGCGCATCGGCATAGGCCTTCAGCCCGTCGATCCAGCCATAGCCCACGCCATCGCTGAATTGCTCTTTCTGTCGCCACAGAATCGCCTCGGGCAGCGCGCCCTCAAACGCCTCGCGCAATACAGCTTTCTCGATGCGTCCGTTGCCGGCCATCTTGTGCACGGCGTCCATGCTCATTGCGGCGTCCAGGAATTCGAGGTCAAGAAACGGCACGCGTGCTTCTACGCCCCAGGCCATCATCGCCTTGTTGGCGCGCAGGCAATCGTAGCTGTGCAAGGCGTCCAGCTTACGCACGGTTTCGTCGTGGAACTCGCGAGCTGAAGGCGCCTTATGGAAATACAGATAGCCGCCGAAGATTTCGTCCGCCCCCTCGCCGGAGAGCACCATCTTTACACCCATCGCCTTGATCCGCCGCGCCAGCAGAAACATCGGCGTGGCGGCACGGATGGTGGTCACGTCGTAGGTTTCGATATGCCGGATTACTTCCGGCAGCGCATCCAGTCCTTCCTCGAAACCGTAGACGAAACCGTGGTGCACCGTGCCCAGTGCATCGGCGGCAACCTGCGCCGCCGCCAGATCAGGCGAGCCGGCCAGACCGATCGCGAACGAATGCAATCTCGGCCACCATGCCTCGCTGGTGTCGTCCTCCTCCACGCGCTGGCGCGCAAAGCGAGCCGCGCATGCGGCCACCAGCGAAGAATCCAGGCCGCCCGACAGCAACACGCCGTACGGCACGTCGGTCATCAGTTGGCGATGCACGGCCTGCTCGAACGCATGACGCAGCGCGCCTTCACCCAGATGGCGACCCATCGTCCAACCATAGTCACGCCACGGTTTGCGGTAATAACGCGAAAGCTGGCCCTGACTGTCATAAACATGCCCGGGCGGAAACGCACTCACATCGGCGCAAACACCCATGAGCGACTTCATCTCCGAGGCGACACATAGACGACCCTGCCCATCATGTCCCCAGTACAAGGGACACACGCCCAGCGGATCGCGTGCGATCAGGTAGCGCCGTGATCGCGCATCCCACAGCGCGAAGGCGAAAATGCCATTGAGCCGTTCGACGAAATCCGCGCCGTGTTCGCGATAAAGCGCGTTGATGACCTCGCAATCCGAGCCGGTGGTGAACGCGTAATCACTGGCCGCGCGCAGTTCGCGATGGTTGTAGATTTCCCCGTTGACCGCCAAGGCCAGCTCGCCATCGCGCGAGCGCAACGGCTGCGCGCCGGAGGCCGGATCCACGATCGCCAATCGCTCATGCACCAGGATCGCGCCCTGGTCGACGAACACCCCGCTCCAGTCTGGCCCGCGATGCCGCTGCCGGCGCGATAACTCCAGCGCCTGAATACGCAAGCCGGCCAGATCATCGCCGGGTTGCAGGTCGAACATGCCGAAGATCGAACACATGGGAAAACTCCTAACCTAGACGAACGGTGCTGGGTGGTGGTCGGTAAAGCCTTCTTCTGCTGTGTCCAAAACGACGAAGGCCCGCTTGTTGGCGGGCCTTCATCGCATCTGTAGGTTCGATCTTTCGCCTACGCGTCGGCCCACCCGATCAAGCGGGTACGGTTATTGACGCGATTGTTATCGCGCGCAGCGATCGGCCAGGCGGGCTGGTCGATCCGGAAGAAGATGCTGGCGCAAAGGGAGCTCATGACCCGACTTAACCATATTGGCTGCGGTGCCGCAACTCTTGGTGCACGTCATGGGTCGCAACGCGGAAAGTATGCTTTTGGGTAAGCCGAGCCCGGCGCCCAGGCAGAAAAGAGCGAGTGACGCTTCCAATTCCGTTCCGGCGTGACGACTGCGCGACGGCCTGATCGATTTCAGCCCCGGCTGTGACGTGATGCACCCTGATGCACCGACTGGACGGCTAAACCGCCGTGATATGGCGCAGCAAAAGACGCGGACTTTCACGCCCCTGCCAGTCGTTGATGGTCAGCTCGAACACCGCGTGCAGCCGCGTCGGCGGCGCGGCTTGCGACACGTTGAACATCACCGCGTCATGCAAGGCGCCGTCGCGCGGATCGCGCAAGCTCAGCCGCCAGTGATTTTCGCCCATGCCGCGCCAACTGGCGCACTCGAACACGTTGTCGAACAACGGCTCCGGAAAGCCCTGCCCCCACGGTCCGCCGTAGCGCAGCTGACGGGCCAGTTCCAGCGACACCGATCCGGGCGGCAGCTCGCCATCGGTATACAGCAGCGCTTGCAAGCGTTCTTCATCCA
>JBEVMS010000193.1:0-15481 GCA_040508515.1 Dyella sp.
GAAAACCCGATGATCGGCTATCGCGGCGCCAGCCGTTACGTCGATCCGGGCTTCGAGCCCTGCTTCGCGCTGGAATGCCAGGCGGTGAAAAAGGTCCGCGAGTCGATGGGGCTGGATAACATCTGGGTGATGATCCCGTTCGTGCGCACCTTGGGCGAAGGGCGCAAAGTGATCGAAGTGCTGGCCAAGCACGGGCTCAAGCAAGGCGAGCACGATCTGAAGGTAATCATGATGTGCGAAGTGCCTTCAAACGCTCTGCTGGCCGACGAGTTTCTGGACATCTTCGACGGCTTCTCGATCGGCTCCAATGACCTAACCCAGCTGACCTTGGGTCTAGATCGCGACTCCAGCATCGTCGCCAACCTATTCGACGAGCGCGACCCGGCGGTCAAGAAGCTGCTGGCGATGGCGATCAAGACCGCGCGCGCCAAAGGCAAATACATCGGCATCTGCGGGCAAGGCCCGTCCGACCATCCGGACTTGGCCGAGTGGCTGATGGATCAGGGCATCGAGTCGGTTTCGCTCAATCCCGACACGGTGGTCGATACCTGGCTGCGCCTGGCCAAGAAGAAAGAAGCCAAAGCCGCCGCCTAAAAGCGCCCCGGCGCCACGGCCATGCCTAAAAGGCGGGGATTTCCCCGCCTTTTTTTATGAGATGACGCTGCGCGAGGGCGCGCAGTATATTTCGTCATTCTCGTATTTTCTTGCACTGCAGCTTGCTTGCGGCAGCCATTGACGTCATACATCCGTTTAAATCTCTGCCTTCCTCCTCTCGCCGTCAAGCAACTGCCAGGAGACGCCATGAGCGCCATCCACCGCGGCAACGCCAGCGACACCCGGCAGCGCTTGCTCGACGCGGCCGAATTGCTTTTCATCGAACGCGGCTACAACCAGATGTCGCTGCGCCTGATCACCGCGCGCGCCGATGCCAATCTGGCTGCGGTGAACTATCACTATGGCAGCAAGGAGACACTGATCCACGACATGCTGTCGCGCCGTCTGGTCAGGCTCAATCAGGAGCGACTGGCATTGCTGGATGCCTACCAGCAGCAATCGGCCAATCCCTTGAGCTGCCAGATCCTGCTGACAATCCTCTTTGCGCCGGCGCTGCGCATCGGCCGTGATCCGACCTTGGGCGGACCGGACTTCATGCGGCTTCTTGGCCGTGTCTACAGTGACTCGTCGGGCTCCGTCGGCGCATACCTGCAGGAACATTACCAGCCGATTTTCGATCGCTTCTTCGCGGCCTTCGCCCAAACATTGCCGCACGTGTCCCGCAGCGAACTGGGGCTGCGCCTGCACTTTGCGTTGAAGGCGATTTCCGGCCTGCTGGCCGGCAGTGACCTGACCCAGCTAATTGATGCGTTGAGCATGGGCGAGTCACTCGATGAGGCGGAAATCCTCGGTCGGCTGGTGTCGCTGCTGGCGGCCACCATCACCGCGCCTTTCGCCAACACACATGAAATCGCGCAGATCGCCCTTGTGCTCGACGCCGCGCAGGCGACTGCCGCAGCGGCCAATCGCCGGCGCGGTGCTGAAAAGCCGGCCCATCTCACATCGCCCGCCACGGCCATGCGTTGGCAACATCCCGCGCCAGCCCATTCGCTCCCCCACAAGAGGTGATCACGCCCCATCAGCGTATTTCTGCATACATCCAGCACACCGTCATGGCACGCCATGGCTCTGGACGCCGTAAGTCTTCGCACGCTCCGCCCGACGCAAGAGAAGCCGCCCCACCAGCTCTCAAGGAGAATCCGATGAATCCGCTACCGCTCCGTGTCCATGCCCGTCCTCTGGCCGTATTAAGCCTGGCCGGCGCCATTGCCGCCGCCATCCCGCTCAGCGCCCAAGCCGGATCGTTCCAGTTGCCGACCGTCAACGCTGCAGGTTGGGCGCGTGCGCAAGCCGGTGGTTCGCTCTATCCCAACGACCCCACGGCTGCCTACAACAACCCCGCCGCGATGGCATTCTTCACCGCTCCAGTGATGCAGGCTAGCGTGGCGGCGATCCGTCCCAGCGCACAATTCCGGGGGGAGTTCCGCGATCAGCAAGGTAACCCGGTCAGCGGCGGCAATCCCAATGGATTTGCAAAATTCAAGGCCTTCCCCAACCTCGCCTTGGTGGCACCGGTCAGCGACCGCGTCAGCCTGGGTGCGAGCGTTTCGGTGCCCTACGGTTTGGCCAGCGAATACTCGCCTAGCTGGCAGGGACGCTATTTCGGCACCAAGACCAGCGTGCAATCGATCGCCGTCAGCTTCTCGGCGAGCTTCAAGGTCAATGACGAGTTTGCCATGGGGCTCGGCATCCTGGGGCAACACACCAAGGCACAGCTCAACACCATGCTCGATCCCTACGGCTCGGCCAATGAGCTTTTTGGCGTACCGCGATTCCCGCCACAGGCCGCGGACGTGCAGCTCAACGTCAATGCCAAGCGTAAATTTTCTTTCGGCTATTTCGGCGGCTTCGTGTTCAAGCCTACACAGAGCGATACATTCGGCCTGAGCTACCACTCACGCATACGGAACAATCTCAGCGGAACCTATCGGCTCTACGGCAGCCCCGCAGGGTTGGCCGTATTGCAGCAAGCACCCCTCGTTGCGGCACAATTGGGAGTCCCCGGCGTACCTGCGCTTAGCCCCGCGGGTGGCCGTGCCAGCGCCCAACTCGATATGCCGGCGTTTGCCAGTTTCGATTGGACGCATGCCTTCAATGATCGATTCACCCTCGGCGCCAGCGCTTTGTGGACAGACTGGTCGAGCTTCCAGAACCTAGCCCTGTATTCCAGCGGTCAACTACTGGTCGCGCTGCCCCAGCGATACAAGGACAGCTGGGTCTACTCGCTCGGTGGCGACTACAAATTGAACGACGCCTGGACACTGCGGGCCGGCCTGGGCTACGACCAAACGCCTAGCAATATCATCAGCCGCGATCCACGCATTCCCGATGGTGCGCGTCGCTTGGTCGGCCTGGGCGTGGGCTATCAGGCCACCGAACATTTTGGGTTCGATCTGGGCTATCAGCATCAGTTCCTCAGCGACACGCCGGTGCGCCAGACCAATCCCTTGGTGCTGGGCGCAGGCACCATGGACGGAAAATTCAAAAACCACGGCGATGTCGTCAGCTTAAGCGGAACCTACCGGTTTTAGACTCGTCCCCTAAGGGCCGCGGTTGCCGCGGCCCTTATTGAGATAAAAGAATCGACTGAAAAATGGCCAGGTTACCCAACAGGGGCTGGCTCAGACACTCTCGATGGCAGTAATGCAATTCGTCGGGCGAAAACGCAAACATCGCCTCGCGGCGGTGCATGTCTTCCAAAATCATCACGCTGAATTGCAGCAGGGTGAATAGCGCCATCTGCCGCGCCGCCGGCCAGCGCGCGACTTCAACCGAAGTCAGCTCCGGTATGACCCTGAGTTCATTGGCCAGCCAGCGACGATCTTCCAGCTCCGATTCGGTGGCCGGGCGCACACCCCCGAAGCAATGCTCGGCAAACTGAAACAGCGTCGCTTGGACTTGAGCGAAGCTGGGGCCTGCCACGCTATCTACGCCATCCTCCTTCTCTGAAGTCATTTTGAATAGGACCATGGCGAAGCTTCCATTATTTGAATCTGACCGCGAGCGCTCACTAAGGTTGCGGACGGCTTATCAAGTAAGCCATATCCGTCAACATGTAGGCGTAATCCTACATGCACTTTTGATACGCCGCACGTTGCGTGCTGTCAAGTCGAGCACCGCATGAACACAATGGTGTAGACGCGGGCCGTCCTGCTGCGGCGGCGCGTGGTGCGATCACGGTGGCTTCGCAACTGTGGCGTGCACAAGCGCGAGGAAGTCCAAGGGCCGCACTGCCACGTGGCGATGCAGCCGAGCAAACGAAGGCCGTTGGACCAGACCTGCACATAGGCACAGTGACTTGAGCAGGCGAACCGCCGCGCGGCCTCAGAGGGAGCCAAAGCGCGCCCGGAAAAACTGTTGCAAAACCTGCGAACGAGAACGCCCAGGCTTCACGTCGACGTCGCGCCGCGCGTCGCTCAACTTGCTCGGCATCGGGCTGATCAGCGCCTCCCAGGCCGTCGCGGCCACTTCTGCCCTGCGCACCTGACGCGCTGCGCCAAGGCTTCTGTTAACCGCTACGCTACCATCGTCGGTTGCATCCCTTTGGTTTGTTGGAGACACCTCATGCGTCCGTTCCCGCTCGGTGAAGAACTCGATCTGCTGCGCGACAGCGTCCATGCGTTTGCCGAGAAGGAGATCGCTCCGCGCGCCACCCACATCGACCACGACAACCTGTTCCCGGCCGACTTGTGGCGCAAGTTCGGCGAGATGGGCCTGCTCGGCATCACCATTCCAGAGGAATACGGCGGCAGCGGGCTGGGCTTCCTGGCGCATTTGGTGGCGATGGAGGAAATTTCGCGCGCCTCCGGCTCGGTCGGTTTGTCCTACGGCGCGCATTCCAACCTGGCGGTGCAGAACATTTTCCATAACGGCAACGAGGCGCAGCGACGCAAGTACATTCCCAAGTTGTGCACCGGCGAGTACGTCGGCGCGCTGGCGATGAGTGAGCCGGGCGCGGGTTCCGATGTGGTCGGTTCGATGAGTTGCAAGGCCGAATTGCAGGGCGATGTGTGGGTCGCTAACGGTTCAAAGATGTGGATCACCAACGGCCCAGACGCCGACGTGCTGCTGGTCTACATGCGCACCGCGCCGCGCGCGGCCGGCAGTCGCTGCATGACCGCGTTCATCGTCGAAAAAGGCATGCCGGGTTTCTCCACCGCGCAGAAGCTGGACAAGTTGGGCATGCGTGGCTCGAACACCTGCGAGCTGGTGTTCGAAAACTGCGAGATTCCTGCCGAGAACGTTGTCGGCGAGGTCAACGAAGGTGTGCGCGTTCTGATGAGCGGACTGGATACCGAGCGGCTGGTGCTGTCCGGCGGCCCGATCGGCCTGATGCAGGCCGCGCTGGATATCGCGCTGCCTTATGTGCGCGAACGCAAGCAGTTCAATGCGCCGATCGGCACCTTCGGCATGATGCAGGCCAAGATCGCCGACATGTACACCAAGCTGCAGAGCTCGCGCGGCTTCGCCTACATGGTCGCGCAGCAGTTCGACAACAAGGTGCGCTCGCGCATCGATCCGGCCGCCTGCCTGCTCAATGCCTCGACCAACGCGGTGCAGGTGGCGCTGGAGGCGATCCAGACCCTGGGTGGCAATGGCTACATCAACGAGTATCCGGCCGGCCGCCTGCTGCGCGACGCCAAGCTCTACGAAATCGGCGCGGGCACCAACGAAATCCGCCGCATGTTGATTGGCCGCGAGCTGTTTCACGGCAAGGCCTGACCCCAAGCCCCGGCAGCGATGACTTGCGTCCGCTGCCTGGCGACAACCGGCAGCGGTTGCCGGCCAGATCGGTTTGCCGCTGTCCATCGGACACTGCGATAATCCGGCGAGATCGACTTGGCGAGTCGGCAACCAAACCCCTTCCGCGGAGCATTCCATGTCGGATATCAGCGTTGTGATCGTCGGTGCCAAGCGCACCGCTATCGGTTCCTTTCTCGGCCAGTTCACTGGCGTTCCTACGCCCAAGCTTGGCGCTACGGCGATCACCGCCGCCCTGGAACAATCGGGCCTCGCCGCGACGGATGTCAGCGAAGTGATCATGGGCTGCGTGTTGCCAGCCAACCTTGGCCAAGCGCCCGCGCGCCAGGCGGCGGTACAGGCCGGACTGCCGTTCGGCACCGGCGCGACCACCATCAACAAGGTCTGCGGCTCGGGCATGAAGGCGGTGATGCTGGGTCACGACCTGATCAAGGCCGGCTCCGCCACCGTGGTGGTGGCCGGCGGCATGGAGTCGATGACCAATGCCCCGCACATGGTCAATGCCCGCACCGGCATCCGTTACGGTGACGGCCAGTTGGTCGATCACATGGCCTGGGACGGTCTGACCAACCCCTACGACGGCAAGTCGATGGGTGTGTTCGCCGAAGCCTGCGCCGATAAGTACCAGTTCACCCGCGAGGAGCAGGACGCCTTCGCGATCGAATCGGTCAATCGTGCCAAAGCCGCGCAGGCAGCCGGTGCGTTCGCCGGCGAAATCGTCCCGTTCACCGTCGCCGGCCGCAAGGGCGATCTGGTGGTCGACACGGACGAGCAGCCCGGCCGCTCCGACGTCAGTAAGGTGCCGACCCTCAAGCCGGCCTTCCGCAAGGACAACGGCACGGTCACCGCGGCGAGTTCGTCCAGCATTTCCGACGGCGCCGCCGCTTTGGTGTTGCTGGCCGAATCCGACGCCAAAACGCGCGGATTGGCGCCGCTGGCGCGTATCGTCGCCCACGCCACCCACTCCCAAGAACCGGAGTGGTTCACCACCGCGCCGGTGGGTGCGATCCAGAAGGTTTTGGCCAAGGCCGGCTGGAAAATCGAGGATGTCGACCTGTTCGAGGTGAACGAAGCCTTCGCCGTGGTCGCCATGGCGCCTATCCGTGAACTGGGCATCCCGCATGCCAAGATCAACGTCAACGGCGGCGCCTGCGCCCTCGGCCATCCGATTGGCGCAAGCGGCGCGCGCCTGCTGGTAACGTTGCTCAACGCGTTGAAAGTACGTGGATTAAAGCGCGGCGTGGCGACGTTGTGCATCGGTGGCGGTGAGGCTACCGCGATCGCTGTAGAACGCCTTGACGTGTGAGCAAAACAAGATTAAGCCGTGACCAAAACATCAAAACGACGTAACCTGCGCTAACTAAGTTTTTAATTTGTCCTGAAGCGCACTGATAAAACGGTGGCGTGTTAAGAGCGAACGCGGTATTAATACGCCCGCCAAACGGCATTCCACGGCAAAGGAGATTCACAATGAAGTTGACGCGTACCCTACTCGCCTCCGCGCTCGTCGCGCTGCTGGCGGCTTGCAGCAACGGCGCGCAGGATTCCGCGCAGGACGCCCAGAAGTCCGCTGACCAGGCCCAGCAGTCCGCTGACCAGGCCCAGCAGGCTGCTGGCGCCAGCACCGCGGCGGCTCCTGCCGAAGCTCCGGCTAGCACGGCGATGGCTCCGGCCAGCACGGCGATGGCCCCGGCCAGCACCGCTGCTGCTCCGGCCAGCACCTCGACCTCGGGCGGCTGAGGTTACGCCGGAACTTCATCGGTTCCGGGTAGAAAAACCGGTCGCTTTGCGACCGGTTTTTTTTCGCCTATCGGAAATGCCGGCAAGACCGCAGCCTTACCCATGCAATGCGTCATGCGTTAACACGGGTCGGTCGCTATGATTCAAGAGATACCACCGCGACCCATGAGCCCATGAGCATAATCGCCTCGCAGATCGATCCCCGCTCGCCCGACTTTCAAGCCAGTCACGCGCAACTCAAAGGCCTGGTGGACCACTTGCAGCTGCAATTGGCGCGCAGCGCCGCCGGCGGTGGCGAAAAGGCCCGCGAAAAGCACGCGGCACGCGGCAAGCTATTACCGCGCGAGCGCATCCGCGCCCTGCTCGATCCGGCATCACCGTTTCTTGAACTCTCTCCGCTGGCCGCGCACGGCATGTACGACGATGCCGCACCGGCCGCCGGCATCATCACCGGCATCGGCCGCGTGCACGGCATTGAAGTGCTGGTGATCGCCAACGATGCCACGGTCAAGGGCGGCACCTATTTCCCGATGACCGTGAAAAAGCATCTGCGCGCGCAGGAAGTGGCGCTGGAAAATCGCCTGCCTTGCGTTTACTTGGTCGATTCGGGCGGCGCCTTTTTGCCCTTGCAGGACGAGGTGTTCCCCGACAAGGAGCATTTTGGTCGGATTTTCTACAACCAGGCGCGCATGTCGGCGTTGAATATCCCGCAGATCGCCGTGGTGATGGGCTCGTGCACCGCCGGTGGCGCCTATGTGCCGGCGATGAGCGATGAGACCATCATCGTGCGCGAGCAAGGCACCATTTTCCTGGGCGGTCCGCCGCTGGTCAAAGCCGCCACCGGTGAGGTGGTCGACGCCGAGGTGCTGGGCGGCGCCGACGTGCACACATCGGTATCGGGCGTGGCCGATCATTACGCGGAGAACGACGCGCACGCGCTATCGATCGCGCGCGACATCGTGGCTCATCTCAACCGCACCAAGGCGATGCCGCTGGCGCTGCGCGAACCGCGCGAACCGCGTTATCCGGCCAGCGAACTGTATGGTGTGATTCCGCAGGACACGCGACGTCCGTTCGACATCCGCGAAGTGATCGCACGCATCGTCGACGACTCGGAGTTCCACGAGTTCAAGGCGCGCTACGGCAAGACCCTGGTCACCGGCTTTGCACACATCCATGGTTACCCCGTGGGCATCATCGCCAACAACGGGATTCTGTTCGGCGAGAGCGCGCTCAAGGGCGCGCATTTCATCGAGCTGTGCAATCAGCGCAATGTGCCGTTGGTGTTCCTGCAGAACATCACCGGCTTCATGGTCGGCAAGAAATATGAGAACGGGGGTATCGCCAAGGACGGCGCCAAGATGGTCACCGCTGTGGCGTGCTCGCACGTGCCCAAGTTCACCGTGGTGATCGGTGGCAGCTTCGGCGCGGGCAACTACGCCATGTGCGGCCGTGCCTACGGTGCGCGTTTCCTGTGGATGTGGCCCAACGCTCGTATCAGCGTGATGGGCGGCGAACAGGCCGCCAGCGTGCTGGCCACGGTCAAGCGCGACGGCCTGGAAGCCTCTGGCCAGGCCTGGAGTGCCGACGAGGAAGAAAGCTTCAAGGCGCCCATCCGCGCCCAGTATGAGCATCAGGGGCATCCCTATTACGCCAGCGCGCGCCTGTGGGACGACGGCATCATCGACCCGGCCGACACGCGCCGCGTGCTGGGTCTGGGCCTGTCCGCCGCGCTCAATGCGCCGATCGAGCCGCAGCGCTTTGGCGTGTTCCGCATGTAGCTCCGCGACGGCTCATTCCGTCGGCACCAGCGCCCGCGCCAGGTGATGACGACGCCCCAGCATGGCCAGCAGTCGTGCCAGCAACGGGATCAGCCCAAACATCAGATAGCTGTAAGGCGGCACCACCATAGCCAGCAGTCCCGCCAGCAAGGCCAGCGTCGGCAAAGCGAAGGCGCGCCAGCGCGCCGCCACGATCTCCTGCGGCGCAATGTCCGGGCGCACCCGTTGCGGCAGCAGCGCCTTGGCGAACAGCCACCGTTGCGACAAACCGGCCAGCAGCAAACTGGCGGCGTAGAACATCGCCGGTACCCGCGCCGCTGGATTCTCGGCCATGAAGGCGGTGGCGAAAGGCATGAAGGCCACGCAGAGCAGCAGCAACAGATTCGGCCAGACCAAATCACTGTCGTGCCCGCGCAACATCCCGAACACGCGATGGTGGCTGACCCAGAGCGCACCGATCACCAGGAAACTCAGCGCGAAACCGAAGATGTGAGGGACCAGTCTCCATAACGCTTGCAGATACGCGTGATCATTCGGCTGCGCGACTTGCGGTACGTGGATTTCGATCACCAGCAAGGTGATCGCAATGGCGAACACCGCATCGGAAAAAAACGTCAAGCGCTCAAGCTGCTTGGCCTGCTGATCGTTCATGCTGTCCGCCCCTGGATGTGAAAGCTGATCGTGCGCAACGCTTACCGCGCTCCCCCGAGGCGGCATCGACCGAGTGTATGGCAGCCTCGCGCGGGCGCCTAGGGCACCCGCGGCGCGAGCGGATCGGGATGATCCAAGTGTCAGCCGACCATCCATCGCAGCGCGTGTCTGCGAGCGACGCAGATCGACTCGAGCGCTGCCCGCTCCATCACGTCAAACCTGCGCCCCACGCGTCATTGCACGGCCCCAACCCGCACGCAGGCCGAGAGGCGCGATGGTCTCCTAAGCCCCATGCAAATCAGCGCCGGATAGATTCGCCCGAATGTCTTTTTGCGTAACCGAAGCCCAGGGCCGGAAGGCACGGCGGCCGTCCGACGCCTCAAATCACGCTTTGTTGCGCGGCCGGAACGTCAGCGGCTGCGCCTCCGGTCGTGCCGCGGCGGGCGGCTTGGGCCCGCAGCTGCCGCAGGTATCGCAGCCGTCGCCGCAATGGCCGGTGGCGGTTTTGGGCTGCAGCCTGCGCCCGAGTGCTTGTACCCAGCGTGCGTGCCAAGGCTTGTTCAAGGCGATGGCCCCACTGGCGAGCCAGCGTGAGGTCAGTTGCGGCGCCAGCTTGCGCAAAGTGTAGAGCGCACTGATCGCCACCAACACGGCGATCACCGTGTATTGCAGGATCAGTCCACCGTTCATGCCAGCCACCGGGCGATTTGGTAAGTCATCAACGACGCAGCGTAGGCAACCGCGAACATATAGCCGAAGGAGATCGCCACGTTGCGCCACGAATGCGTCTCGCGGCGGATCACCGCCAGGGTGGACATGCACTGCGGCGCGAAGGCGAACCACACCAGCAGCGACAACGCGCTGGCCAGCGAGAAATTGTGCGCCAGCGCCTGCGACAGCCCATTCTCGGCGCCATCGCTACCCAAATAGATCGTTGCCAGCGTGGCTACCGCGGTTTCGCGCGCGGCGAAGGCCGGGATCAAGGCCAGGCTGATCTGCCAATTGAAACCCAGCGGCGCGAAGATGTATTGCAGCGCATGCCCCAGATAACCAGCCACACTGTAGTTGATCGCATCCACATGGGCCGGCGCATCCAGCGGCTTGCCGGGAAAACTGGTGATGAACCACATCAGCACGGTCAGCGCCAGAATTACCCCCGTCAGACGCTTGAGGAAAATGCTGCCGCGCTCCCACAGGCCGATGCCGATGTCGCGCATTTTGGGCAACCGGTAGGACGGCAACTCCATCAGCAGCGCATGCTCGCTCTTGTCGCGGCGGATACGCTTGGTCACGTAGCCGACCGCAATCGCACCGACGATGCCCAGCACGTACAAAGCGAACAGCACCATCCCCGATAGATTGAAGATCACCAGCACCGGGCGCGCCGGGATAAAGGCTGCGATCAGCAACGTATACACCGGCAGGCGTGCCGAACAGGTCATCAGCGGCGCCACCAGAATGGTCGCCAGGCGATCGCGCGGATCAGTGATGCTGCGCGTCCCCATGATGCCCGGAATCGCGCAGGCGAAGCTCGACAGCAACGGGATGAACGAGCGCCCGGTCAGGCCCACCGAAACCATCAGCCGATCGAGCAGAAAGGCCGCACGCGGCAAATAGCCGGATTCTTCCAGCACCAGAATGAAGAAAAACAGCACCAGGATCGCCGGCAGAAAACCCAGCACTGTACCCATGCCGCCGAACAGGCCTTTGAGGATCAGATCCTTGATCGGTCCTTCCGGCAGCCCGGCGGCGACATGATCGCCTAGCCAGCCCAGGCCGCCGCCGATGGCGTCGCTCATCGGCTTGCCCGCCGCGTAAACGGCCTGGAAGACCAAAAACATCATCACCGCAAAAATCATCAGCCCGAACACCGGATGCAAGGCCCAGCGATCGAGCGCGTCGTCGCGCGCGTCGGTGGCGCGCGGCATGCTGACCGTAGCAGCCAGGATCGCGCGCACTTGCGTGTGCAGATCGGTGCGACTGGCCGCATCGTCCGGCTCGGCGCGCGCTGCCACCGGCACTTCGCCATCGACCTGGGCGATCAAGGCGGCTGCACCGCCACGGCGTACCGCGACGGTTTCCACCACTGGCACGCCCAGTTGGCGCTGCAATTCGGCCAGATCGATCGTGATGCCGCGCCGACGCGCCGCATCCATCATATTCAGCGCCAGCACCACCGGACGGCCCAGGCGCTTCACTTCCAGCACGAAGCGCAGATGCAGGCGCAGGTTGGTCGCATCGGCCACGCAGACGATCAGATCCGGCGCCGCCTCGCCCGGATAATTGCCTTGCAGCACGTCGTAGGTGATCTGCTCGTCCGGGCTGGCGGCGTCGAAGCTATAGGTACCTGGCAGATCCAGCAATTGAATAAAGCGCCCGGATGGCGCGGTAAAGCGGCCCTCCTTGCGTTCTACCGTGACACCGGCGTAATTAGCCACTTTCTGGCGGCCGCCGGTGAGCAGATTGAACAGCGCCGTCTTGCCGCAATTAGGATTGCCGACCAAGGCGATGCGCAGCGTGGCTTGACTCATCAGGCGATACCTTCCTCACGAACCGTGACGCGATGAGCTTCACTACGCCGCAGCGCGAAGCGCGTCGAGCCGATCTGAATCAGCAGCGGATCGGCGCCCCAGGGCCCGCGGGCGACAATGCGCACCGGCTCGCCGGGCACGAAGCCCAGATCGCGTAAGCGTTGCGCGATCGAGTCCAGGGTATGGGCGTCATCGACACATTCCACTACAGCGGGCGTACCTTTCGGTAACTCGGACAGACGCACGGGCGACCACTAGTCAAATAAGAATGGTTCGCATTGTAGACCTATCTGTTGCCGCCGTGCAGCCGATCCATCGCCGACTTGCATAAAATGATCTTTAACCTCAGTGGAAGCCCCGCATGTCTCCCGTCATCGATATCAGCGACCGCGACCGCGTGCGCCACCTCACGCTCAACCGGCCGCAATTGCACAACGCCTTCGACGATGGCCTGATCGACGCGCTGACCACCGCGCTGCAAGATGCCGCCGCGGACGACACGATCCGCGCGGTGATGCTGACCGGCGCCGGGGCCAGTTTCTCGGCCGGCGCGGATCTGAACTGGATGCGCGCCATGGCGAGAGCCAGCGAGGCGGCAAATGAGCAGGACTCGCTGCGCCTGGCCGGCCTGATGCGCCGCCTGCACTATTTTCCCAAGCCGACCGTGGCGCGGGTCAATGGCGCCGCGTACGGCGGTGGCGTGGGCCTGATCGCCTGCTGCGATATCGCCATCGGCGTGAACGGCGCCAAATTCGGTCTGACCGAGGTCAAACTGGGGCTGGTGCCGGCGGTGATCTCGCCGTATGTGATCGCGGCGATCGGGCTGCGCCAGGCGCGCCGGCTGTTCCTCACCGGCGAGCTTTTCGATGCCACCGAGGCGCTGCGAATCGGCCTGCTGCATCAACGGGTCGAGCCCGAGGCGCTGGATGAAACCGTGGCGCACACGCTGGCCACGCTGACTAAAGCCGGCCCACTGGCGCAGCGTGAAGCCAAGCTGCTGGCCGTGCGCGGCGGCGGTCATAACGAGGCCGATTCGGCCGCCGAAGATGCGCGCAATGCCGCGCTGATCGCCCGCCTGCGGGTTTCCAGCGAAGGTCAGGAAGGCCTGAGCGCATTTCTCGACAAGCGCGCACCGGCCTGGATCGACAAGGGTTAAAGAGGCCGCGCCGCTCGCACTACGGCACGACGCGAGCGCCCACTCGACATCATCAACATCGCATCCATGGAGACCAAAACCATGCATCAGCGCATTCTCAATCTTGCCGACGTCGAACTGACCGATGCCGCGCCCGAAGATCGCCCCCAGGGCGCGTCGGCCGATCTTTACGACCTGCGCCGTGGTGCCGTCGCCAGCCGCATCGGTGCGCGCAAGTTGGCTTATCGCGTGATCGCGGTGGCGCCCGGCAAACGCGCCTGCCCGTTTCACAGCCACCGGGGCGAGGAAGAGATGTTCCTGATCCTCGCCGGCAGCGGCGAGCTGCGTTATGGCGACACACGCCACCCGCTGCGCAGCGGCGACGTCATCGCCTGCCCCACCGGCGGTCACGAAAGCGCGCACCAGATCATCAACAACGGCGAGGTCGAGCTGCGCTATCTGGCGGTCAGCAACGTGGCCGAGATGGATATCTGCGAGTACCCCGATTCGGGCAAGTTCCTGGTCGCCGCGTTCGATCCGGCGAGCGGCGCGGACGCCTTCGAGCTGATCGGCCGCGCCGCCGACACCGCCGACTATTGGGACGGTGAATAGACGCCGCTTGCTGCGCCGCGCATCGGCGCGCGCGCTGCAATCTGCTAGCGTTGCCGGCTTTGCATCGACACGAACGGCCTCCAGGAATTTTGCATGTTCGAGCGCGTACTGATTGCCAACCGCGGCGAGATCGCTTGCCGCGTGATCCGCACCTGCCGCCGACTCGGCATCCATAGCATCGCGGTGTATTCCGACGCCGACGCCAACGCGCAGCACGTGCGCCTGGCCGACGAGGCCTGGCCGATCGGTGGGCCGCGCCCAGCCGATTCGTACTTGCGCGGCGAGGCGATTTTGGAAGTCGCCAAACGCAGCGGCGCGCAGGCGATCCATCCGGGCTACGGCTTTCTGTCCGAGAACACCGCCTTCGCGCGCGCCTGCCGCGAGGCCGGCATCGCCTTTATCGGACCCAAGCCCGAAAGCATCGACGCGATGGGTTCCAAGGCCGCCGCCAAGGCGTTGATGGAAAGCCACGCGGTGCCGCTGGTGCCGGGCTACCACGGCGACAACCAGGACGGCGAATTCCTCGCCGCGCAAGCACAACGCACCGGTTTTCCGCTGATGATCAAAGCGGCGGCCGGCGGCGGCGGCAAAGGCATGCGCATCGTGCACACGGCCGGCGAGTTTGGCGAAGCATTGGCGTCGGCCCAGCGCGAGGCGGCCAATGCCTTCGGTGATACCCGCATGATTCTGGAGCGATACGTCGAGCATCCGCGGCACATCGAATTTCAGGTGTTCGGCGACAGCCACGGCAACGTGATCCACCTCAACGAGCGCGAATGCTCAGCGCAGCGGCGCTACCAGAAGGTACTTGAGGAAACGCCCTCGCCCTTCCTCGACGAGGCCCGCCGCGCCGCGATGGGTCAGGCGGCGGTTGCCGCGGCCAAGGCGGTGGATTACGTCGGCGCCGGCACGGTGGAGTTCATTGTGGCGCCGGACGGCGCGTTCTTCTTCATGGAAATGAATACGCGCCTGCAAGTGGAGCACCCGGTCACCGAGGAAACGCTGGGGCTGGATCTGGTCGAATGGCAACTGCGCATCGCGGCCGGCGACGCCTTACCGATCACGCAGGAGCAAGTTTGCGCGCGTGGTCATGCGATCGAGGTTCGCCTGTACGCCGAAGATCCGCAGAAGAATTTCCTGCCCGGTTCGGGCGTGCTGAAAACACTGCATCTGCCGAGGCCCTCGTCCCATGTGCGGCTGGACGGCGGGGTGATTGAAGGCGATCAGGTCACGATTTTCTACGATCCGATGATCGCCAAGCTGATCGTGCGCGACGTCGATCGCCCGCACGCTTTACTGCGTTTGCGCGAAGCGCTGGCGCAATGCGAAATCGAAGGCATCAAATCGAATATCGCTTTTCTGGAACGGCTTATCCGGCATCCGGCGATCACCGAGGCGCGCATCGATACCGGTTATCTCGATCGCCACTTGGCGGAGTTTCTCGACAGCGAATCCGCGCCAGCCACGGAGGTCTTGTTCGCCGCCGCCACCGCCGCGCTGTTGTTCGATGAGCAGCCGGCAAGGCGTCTGACTTCCGCCAGCGATCCGCATTCGCCGTGGGCGCACAACGATGCCTGGCGCATCGGCCATGCCGGCAAGCGCATCGTGGCGCTGGACCTGGGCGGCACCCGCTACGAGATCGAGGCGCACGGCCA
>JBEVMS010000274.1:0-5636 GCA_040508515.1 Dyella sp.
GACAAGATGCGCGCGAACACCGATTCGGTGATCAGCGGCAGCGGCACGCCCAGGTCCAGCGCGCTCTGGCTGGTCCACTTGCCGGTGCCCTTCTGCGCCGCGCGATCGAGCACCAGATCGACCAGATCCTGGCCGGTCTTGGCGTCCTTCTTGGCGAAGATCTTCGAGGTGATCTCGATCAGGTAGCTGTCCAGCTCGCCTTCGTTCCACTCGGTGTAGACCTTGGCCAGCTCCTGGTTGGACAGGCCCAGCACGTTCTTGAGCACCGCGTAGCTTTCGGCGATCAGCTGCATGTCGCCGTACTCGATGCCGTTGTGCACCATCTTGACGTAGTGGCCGGCGCCGTCGGGACCGATGTAGGTCACGCAGGGCTCGCCATCGGGCGCCTTGGCCGCGATCTCGGTGAGGATCGGCGCGACCAGCTCGTAGGCACTCTTCTGGCCGCCGGGCATGATCGCCGGGCCCTTCAGCGCGCCTTCCTCACCGCCGGACACGCCGGTGCCGATGAAATGGAAGCCGGCGTCGGCCAGTTCCTTGTTGCGGCGGATGGTGTCCATGAACAAGGTGTTGCCGCCGTCGATCAGGATGTCGCCCTTGTCCAGCAGCGGCTTGAGTTCCTCGATCACCGCGTCGGTGCCGGCGCCGGCCTGCACCATCAGCAGGATGCGGCGGGGCTTTTCCAGCGAATCGACGAATGCTTGCAAGGTGTAGCTGGGTACCAGTTTGGCCTTGGGATTCTCAGCGATCACCTCGTCGGTTTTCTCGCGGCTGCGGTTGTAGATCGATACCGCGTGGCCGCGGCTTTCGATATTGAGGGCCAGATTGCGGCCCATGACCGCCATGCCGATCACGCCGATGGGTTGCTGACTCACGATGAATCTCCTGATACCAGAGGGAAGGCTGCAGTTGGGATTGATGGATATGGGGGACGGCGCGCACGCCTACAAGGTGGCGCGACACCGCGCCAGCTCAGCGCGCCGGCCGCGCGGGGCGCGGCATGTAGCGCAGCGGAATCAACGCGATGCGCGCGCCCACGCGCACGTAACGCAGCGGCGCGGTGGCGGCGACGTCGCCGAATTCGATCTGCTGGCCGTCCAGGTTCAGTGTCACGGCGGGTGGTTGCAGGCCGATCGCGGTGGGCTGGAAATCGCTGACCGGGCGCCAGTAAATCACCGGCGCGGCGGCGATCTGGGCGATCTCATCCAGGCGACCGTCGTCGTCGCGGGTGCTGGTGCCGTCGACGCGCCACCAGTGGCCGTCGCGCCGCTGATAATGCTCGGCGTCGGCACCCTGGCGACGTACGCTGATCTGCGCGATCGCCTGCGGCTGCAAGGTCAGCAGCGGCTGCGGTTGCTGCTTCGCCTCGTGACGCAGTTGCCCGATCACCAGCAACACCAGAGCCGCCACGCCGACGAATAAAAGCAGACGCCGGCGATGGGTGCGCTTCATCTAGCGCCGCCGCCGTTGCCAAGCCACGCCGCCGCCGATCAGCAGCAACAGCAGCGGCAGCATCGCGATGAAGCCGAGGCTGAGCGCATTCAAGGTGGTTTGCGAGAGCTGCATGATGCGATCCGGCGCGCCGCGCGGCGGCAACGCCACCAGCGCGTCGTCGCCCAGCAGCCAATCGAACACCCGCTCGCCCAGCGCGCGATTGCCGCCATTGCCCAGGAACGTATTGGAAAGAAAATCGCTATTGCCGATCACCACCACGCGCTGCTGGTTCTTGTCCGGGCTGGGTGAGAGCCGGCTGAGAGCGAAGCCGAAGTCCAGCGGACCTTTCAGCTCGCCGGCCGCCGCGTCGTAGCGGATGCGGGAAACGTGGCTATCGTCGATCGGTTGCAGCTCGTTCCAGCTCTGCGGGCCCGATTGCAGCAGCGGCTCTACCGACCAGTCGCCGCGGCGCGTCTGCGCCAGCGCGGCGACCTGCGGAAACAGCGTTTGCAGCACGAAGCCACGGGTGATCGGATGGGCCGGATAGCTGCCCAGCGCGACCAAGCGTGGATCTTTCAGGCCCAGTGCCGCGCCTGCCCCATCCACCAGCACGCCCGGCAGCACGCGGATGCCCAGCGCGTCGGCCAGCGCGTCCAGGCTCTGGGACGGCGCGTTGGGATCGGTCAACCAGAGCAGGTTGCCGCCGCCGTCGAGGTAATCGGTCAGCGCCTTCACCGCGCCGGCCGGCAACGCCTGGCTGGGGCTGGCCAGCACCACCAGATCGGTATGCGCGGGCACCGCGCCGACCTGGCTGAAATTGAGCGGCAGCGCACGCATGCCGCGCGCTTCCAACTGCCCGATGAAGGTACCCAGATCGGCGTTGGCCTTGCCGTCGGCGCGCCGCTCGCCGTCGCCGGTGACGAAGGCGACCAGCCGATCGCTGCCGCGCTGCAGGCGTTCCAGCGCGTTGCTCAGGGCGCGCTCGGATAGCTCGTCCAGGCGCTGCTGGTGGCCGCGGTAATGCAGGATCAAGCTGCCGTCGACGCTGATCCCCAGCGCGCGCATGGCTGCCGGATCGCGCTGCGGGTCGACGAAGCGCAGGGTCAGATCCGGCTTGACCTTCTGATAGCGCTCCAGAAACGCGGCGATGGTTTGGCGCAAGTCGCCCTGCGGATTGGCGTAGCTGACGATTTCCACCGGCCCGGGCAATGCCTGCAAGATCGCGCGGCTTTCTGGTGCCAGGCTGGCGCGGCCGCCGCTGGTCCAATCGGCGACGTAGCCGTAGCGGGTGGAAAGAAAACCCAGTGCGCCCGCGCCGACGATCAACAGTAGTGCGAACAGCCAGCCGTCCAGACGTCTAAACATCAGCCGCGCTCCCGCTCGGCGGCCAGTCGGCGGATCGCCAGCGCCAGCAGCAGAATGCTCAGCAGGACGAACCAAGCCAGATCGGTGCTGTCCACCAGGCCGCGCAGCAGCGGTTGCAGGTGTGTGCTCATCGCCAGGTAGTTGATCGCGCCGTCGTTGATCCCCGCCATCTGCGCGCCGAAGTTGATCCCCCACAGTGCCAGCGTCAGCACCAGCGCGGCCGCCGCGGCGATCGCCGGGTGCGAGGCGAGCGCCGAACAGGCGATGCCAAGCGCGGCCAGGGTGGCCAGCATCAAGGCGAGCCCTAAGCTGGCGGCGGCCAGCTTGCCCCAGTCCAGCGTGGCGAACGGGGCCAGGCACAGCAGCATGGCCAGGGTCAGTGCCAGCCATAGCCCGAGCCAGACCAGCAGCGCCAGGTATTTGCCCAGCACGATCCGGCCGGCGCCCAGTCCGGTGGCGAATAGCAAGGGCAAGGTGTCGCCACGGCGCTCGCCGGCCAGCGTGCCCATGCTCAGCAGCGGCACTACCAAAAAGGCCAACTGGCCGAGCTGTCCCAACAAGGGCACCGCGACCAGGTCGGTAAAGCCGGGGCCATCGGGCAGGGCGGCCAGGCGGATCTGTCCGGCCAGGAAGCTGCCGAGCAGCAAGGTGAAGTTCCAGCCCAGCCAGGCCAGGGTCAGCGCGCCCAGCACCCAGCCCAGCGGGCGCACAAACAGCCGGCGCAATTCCAGCCCGGTCACTGCCGCCAGACTCATGCGGCCTGCGCCTGCGTGGCCAGAGCGATCGCAAAGAAGCGTTGCTGGAGTGCCGCTTCGTCCGCCGGATCGACCGGGCCGTCATGGCGCAAACGGCCATCGTGCAGGATCGCCACCCGATCGCAGACCGCGGTGACTTCATTCAGCAGATGGGTGGACAGCAGTACCGCGGTGCCGGCGGCGGCCTCCTCCCGGATCACCCCGCGCAGCGCCTGCAACTGCAACGGGTCCAGCGCATTGGCCGGCTCGTCCAGAATCAGTAGCGGGGGGCGATGTAGCAAAGCGCAAGCCAGACCAAGGCGTTGCCGCTGACCTTGCGACAGCACGCCAGCCAGGCGGCGGCGCAGCGCGCCCAGCTCCAACCGCGCGATCACCGCCGCGCAGGCCTGACGCAAGGCGTCGCCGCGCAGTCCGCGCAGCCGGCCGTGGGCAACGAGGTGCTCGGCCACACTCAATTCGGGCCACAGCGGCGCGCGTTCAGGGAGCCAGCCCAATTGGCGCGCGGCAAGTTGCGGATGTTCCAGAAAATCCTCGCCGTTCAGATAAATGCGGCCCTGATCGGGCACCAACGCGCCGGCAGCCATCGCCAAGGTGGTCGACTTGCCGGCCCCGTTGATACCCAGCAAGCCCAGCACTTGGCCGCGTCGCAGGGTTAGTGACAGCTCCTGCACGGCGGCGCGGCCGGCACGGCGGCGGCTCAAATGATCCAGATGCAAGACGGCGGCGGCTTCACTCATTGCACGATTGTCACGTTGCCCCCATATATAGGCAATGCTGCCGCGTAAGCGCGTGGCGAAAAAACGTGAACATGCGGGCATTCCCATGCTGGCGGGTATGGAAACCCTCGATTAGACTGAGGTTTCACTCAACCTGGTATCGCTCATGCTCGATGCAGTGCTGAACTTCCTGTCCCATGGCCTGACCGGCGCCGGCTGGGGTTCCATGCTGGTCTACCTGCTGGTAGTGACTCAGCTCACCATTTTCACGGTGACGCTGTTCTATCACCGCAGCCAAACCCATCGTGGCGTGGATTTCCACCCCGTGCTCAACGGCTTCTTCCGTTTCTGGGGCTGGCTGACCACCGGCATGGTGGTGCGCGAGTGGGTAGCCATCCACCGCAAGCACCACGCCAAGGTTGAAACCGAGGAAGATCCGCACAGCCCGCAGATCTTCGGCATCAAGAAGGTGTTCTGGGATGGCGTCTCGCTCTATCGCGAGGCCAGCTATAACAAGAACGACATGGAAAAATACGGCCGCGGCACGCCTGACGACTGGATCGAGCGCAAGCTGTTCGGCGGTCACCCGTATTGGGGCCCGACCTTGATGGCGATCATCGACCTGTCATTGTTCGGCGTGGTCGGTCTGGCGATCTGGGCGGTCCAGATGATCTGGATCCCGTTCTGGGCCGCCGGCTTCGTCAATGGCATCGGCCATTACTGGGGCTACCGCAACTTCGAGAGCGCCGACACCGCGCGCAACATCTCGCCGTGGGGTTTCTGGATCGGTGGTGAAGAGCTGCACAACAATCACCATGCCTTCCCCAGCTCGGCCAAGTTCGCGCTGCGCAAGTGGGAGTTCGATATCGGCTGGTCGGTAATCTGCGCCCTGCGCGCGGTCGGCATGGCCAAGGTGCTGCGCCTGGCGCCGACGCTGGACGTGCGTCCCAACGTGCACCTGCCCGATGCCGAGACGCTCAAGGCGGTGTTGACGCATCGTTTCCACGCGATGACCGACTACTACCGCAACGTGATCGTGCCGACCCTGCGCGACGAGGCGCAACACGCTGGCGACAGCATCAAGTCAGTGCCGCGCCGTGTCCGCCTGGCGTTGGCCGACGGAGGACGCTGGCTGGACAGCGAAGGGCACGATCGCTTGCAGGCGGTCCTGGCCAAGCGCCCCACCTTGAGCACGGTCTGCGAGTTTCGTACCCGGTTGGCTGCCTTGATGGAGCAACGGGGTCCCGAGCAGGCTTTGAAGGGTCTGCAGCAGTGGATCGGCGAAGCCGAGCAGAGCGGCATCCGCTCGTTGCAGGAATTCGCCGCGCGGCTGAAGGGTTACACCGTCGCCTCGCATTGATCGGCGGCA
>JBEVMS010000288.1:0-8255 GCA_040508515.1 Dyella sp.
ACGCCGGCGCAGGATTTCCACATGATCCGCCGGCAGATGCTGCGCCCGACGCGCAAGCCGTTGATCGTGATGACGCCCAAGTCGCTGCTGCGCCACAAGCTGGCGGTATCGACCCTGGACGAGCTGGCCAACGGTTCGTTCCAGTTGGTGATCGGCGAGCATCGCGACCTCACGCCCAAGCAGGTCAGCCGCGTGGTGCTGTGTTCGGGCAAGGTCTACTACGACCTGCTTGAGGAAGCCGAGAAAAAGAACCTTACCAACGTGGCGATCGTGCGCGTCGAGCAGCTCTATCCGTTCCCGCGTCCGGAAGTCACCGCCGAACTGGCCAAGTACGCTTCGCTCAAGGAAGTGATCTGGTGCCAGGAAGAACCGATGAACCAGGGCGCCTGGTTCCAGATCCGCCATCATCTGCAAGCCTGCGTTTCGAGCAAGCACAGCCTGTCCTACGCAGGCCGCGCACGCTCGCCGGCACCGGCCGCAGGCCACCTCAACACCCATGTCGCCGAACAAACGGCGCTCGTCGAGCAGGCGCTGATCGCGCCGGTCGGCACTGATCACGCTGCGGAGTAAGACAAGCATGTCCATCGAAGTCAAAGTCCCTGTTCTGCCCGAATCCGTATCCGATGCCACCATCGCCACGTGGCACAAGCAGGTCGGTGAAGCGGTCAAGCGTGACGAAAACCTGGTCGATCTCGAAACCGACAAAGTGGTGCTGGAAGTTCCCTCGCCAGTCGACGGCGTGCTGAAGGAAATCAAGCACCAGTCCGGCGACACGGTGAACTCCGAGCAGATCATCGCGGTGATCGAGGAAGGCGCCGCCGCTGCCGCGCCTGCCAAGGCCGAGCCCAAAGCTGCCGACGCCAAGGCCGCCGCGCCCAGCAAGGCTGAGGCGCCCAAGGCCGCCGCCGGTACGGATGAGCTGTCACCCGCCGGTCGTCGCGTGGCGACCGAAGAAAACATCGATCCGTCCAAGGTCGCCGGCACCGGCCGCGATGGCCGCGTGACCAAAGAAGACCTGGTCAACTACGGTAAGGGCGGCGCCGCCGCACCCGCGCCCGCCGCAGCCAGCAAGCCGGCAGCGCAGCCGACGCCAGGCGCGCGTCCTGAAGAGCGCGTGCCGATGACGCGCATCCGTGCGCGCATCGCCGAGCGCCTGATGCAGTCAAAGAACTCCACCGCCATGCTGACATCGTTCAACGAAGTCAACTTGGCCGCGGTGAGCAAGCTGCGCAAGGATCTGGGCGAGTCGTTCCAGAAGGAGCACGGGGTCAAGCTCGGTTTCATGAGCTTCTTCGTCAAGGCCGCCGCCGAGGCGCTCAAGCGCTACCCGGTGGTCAACGCCTCGGTCGACGGCAACGACATCGTCTATCACGGCTACCAGGACATTTCGATCGCCGTGTCCACTGAGAAGGGCCTGGTCACCCCGGTGCTGCGCGACGCGCAAGCCAAGAGCTTCGCCGAAATCGAGCAAGGCATCATCGATTACGCCAAGAAGGCGCGCGACGGCAAGCTCGGCCTGGACGACCTACAGGGTGGCACGTTCACCATCACCAACGGCGGCACGTTCGGCTCGTTGCTCTCCACCCCGATTGTCAACCCGCCGCAGAGCGCGATCCTGGGCATGCACACGATCAAGGAGCGCCCGATCGTCGAGAACGGCCAGATCATCGCCGCGCCGATGATGTACATCGCGCTGTCCTACGATCACCGCATCATCGACGGCAAGGATGCGGTGCTGTTCCTGGTCGACATCAAGAACCAGTTGGAAAACCCGCAGCGGATGTTGCTGGGTCTTTGAGCGCCGCCGGCCTGTGAGCATCGCGCTCACAGGCCGCACCGGTTACGAAGCATCGGCAGCGCATGGTTGGCGCAACCGTCTAAACTCGCCACCGGTCTTCCCGCTCTTCCCTCGATGCGGCGAGCGCATCGCACTGTTTAAGGAATCATCATGAGCGACACATTCGACGTCATCGTCATCGGCGCCGGCCCCGCGGGCTACGTGGCCGCGATCCGCGCCGCCCAGTTGGGCCTGAAAACCGCCGTGGTCGACGCCTTCGTCGGCAAGGACGGCAAGGCCGCGTTGGGCGGCACCTGCCTCAACGTAGGCTGCATCCCGTCCAAGGCCCTGCTGGATTCCTCCAAGCAGTTTTACAACCTGACGCACAACCTGCCGGCTCATGGCATCAGCGTTGAGAACAGCAAAGTCGATCTGAATACCTTCATTGGGCGTAAGGACAAGATCGTCAAGCAGTTCACGAGCGGCATCGGCCAGCTGTTCAAGGCTAACAAGGTGACCAGCTTCTTCGGTAAGGGCCAACTGCTCGGCCGTGGTCAAGGCGCCAGCAACCAGGTGGAGATCACCGGCAACGATGGCAGCAAGCAGACCATCGCCGCCGCTAACGTGATCCTGGCTTCCGGTTCGGTGCCGATCGAGCTGCCGTTCGCCACGTTCGACGGTAAGTACATCATCGACAACACCGGCGCGCTGGACATCAACGAAGTACCCAAGCGTCTGGGCGTGATCGGCGCCGGCGTGATCGGCCTGGAGCTGGGCAGCGTGTGGCGCCGGCTGGGTTCGGAAGTGACCGTGCTGGAGGCGTTGCCCGATTTCCTGGGCGCCGCCGATCCGGACATCGCCAAGATCGCGTTGAAGGAGTTCGGCAAGCTGGGCCTCGACATCAAGCTTGGCGCCAAGCTGGCCAAGGCCGAGATCAAGGACGAGGAAGTCCACCTCACTTACACCGACAAGGATGGCGACCATCCGTTGGTGGTCGACAAGCTGCTGGTCGCCGTGGGACGCCGCGCCTACACCGACGGCCTGCTGGCCGCCGACTGCGGTGTGAACCTGGACGAGCGCGGCCGCATTGTGGTCGATGCGCATTGCCATACCGGCGTCGACGGCGTGTGGGCGATCGGCGACGCGGTGCGCGGACCAATGCTGGCGCATAAGGGTTCCGAGGAAGGCGTCGCGGTGGCCGAGTGGATCGCCGGCAAGTCGGCGCATCTGGACTTCAACACGGTGCCGTGGGTGATCTATACCGAGCCGGAAATCGCCTGGGTCGGCAAGACCGAAAAGCAGCTCAAGGAAGAAGGCATTCCCTACAAGGTTGGCACCTTCCCGTTTGCCGCGATCGGTCGCGCAGTGGCAATGAACGAGGCGATCGGCCAGGTCAAGATGCTAGCCCACGCCGAAACCGACCGCGTGCTCGGCGTCCACATGGTCGGTCCGGGCGTTTCCGAGCTTATCGCCGAATGCGTGGTGACGATGGAGTTCAAGGGCTCCTCCGAAGACCTCGCGCGCATCGTGCATGCCCACCCGACCCTGTCCGAAGCGGTGCATGAAGCCGCGCTGGCGGTTGATAAGCGCGCGATCCATAAGGGCAACTAAGCCGCACGCCCGATCCATCCCCCATAGCCCAGATGAAAAGTGCAAACCCGCCGGTAGCGATGCCGGCGGTTTTTTTATGCGCGATTCGCTGGATCGCGCCTTGTGCACAACGCCAAGCGCATCGTCGGCAAGCCAGACCATAAGCAGCATGCTCGATGCGCGCGAGGCGACCGGCCATGCTGGCGTTGCCGCAGAACACACGGCAGCAGTTGCCACTAGCCACCGGCGCGCCCTACCCTTTGCGGATCGCTTGCCACCGCCACACACGACCATGACCTCAATCCAGTCCCTTTGCGTTTACTGCGGCTCCAGCAGCGGCTTTGACCCCACCTACGCCGAACAGACCCGCACGTTCGGCCGTGAGTTGGCGCGGCGTGGCATCGCGCTGGTCTACGGCGGCGGCAAGGTCGGCCTGATGGGCACGCTGGCCGACGCGGTGCTGGCGGCCGGTGGCCAAGTGATCGGTGTGATCCCGCGCCATCTGGTGGAAAAAGAAGTCGCCCACCAGGGCCTGACGGAGATGCATGTGGTCGACAACATGCACCAGCGCAAAACCAAGATGTACGAGCTGTCGCAAGCCTTCGTCGCGCTGCCCGGCGGCTTCGGCACCTTGGACGAAATGTTCGAGATGCTCACCTGGGCGCAACTGGGCCTGCACACCTGGCCTTGCGCCTTCCTCGATACACGCGGTTATTACGCCCGGCTCAAACAATTCGTCGACCACACCGTGGCCGAAGGCTTCGTACGCGCGCCGCAACGCGACAGTGTATGGTTCGGCGAGAGCATCGATACCCTGTTTGACTGGATGGACGGCTATCAGGCCAGTTACACACCCAAGTGGGTGGACCCCAGCATCGTCACCGCGTGAGGCCGTACCGACCATGAAGCCGTTCCGGGCGTTTCGTATCGATAACCAGGACGGTGCTCATAGCGCCGGCATCGCGACCATCCAAAGCGACGCGCTCAGTCCGGGCGAAGTGCTGATCAAGGCCGCCTATTCCTCGGTCAATTACAAGGACGCGCTGGCCGGCAGCGGCACGGGCAAAATCCTGCGCCACTACCCGCTCAACGGCGGCATCGATGTGGCCGGGCATGTGATCGCGTCGAGCGATTCCCGCTTCCGCGAAGGTGACGCGGTGCTGTGTACCGGTGGTGGCCTGTCCGAAACCCGCGATGGCGGCTATGCGCAATATGTGCGATTGCCCGTCGCAAGCACCATTGCGCTGCCCGCCGGCCTGAGCTTGCGCGAGAGCATGGCGATCGGCACCGCCGGTTTTACTGCGGCGCTGGCGCTGCTGCGCATGCAGGACAACCGACAAGCTCCGACGCAGGGACCGATCGCAATAACCGGCGCCAGCGGCGGCGTCGGCATGCTGGCGATCGACATCTTCAGCCGCGCCGGCTACTCGGTGCATGCGATCAGCGGCAAGCCCGAGCAGTTCGGCGCATTGCGCGCGTTGGGCGCGACCGAATGCATCGACCGCCATCAGCTCCACTTCAGCGGCAAGCCAATCAATTCGGTGCGTTTTGCCGGCGCCCTGGACAACGTCGGCGGCGCGCTGTTGTCGAGCCTGCTGCCGCTGATCGGCCCTTACGGCAACGTGGCGGTCTGCGGCAACGCCGGCGGGATCGAGCTGACGTCCACCGTGATGCCACTGATCATCCGCGGCGTCAGCGTGTTGGGCATCGCCTCGGCGGATACCGCACGCGAGCTGCGCGAACTGCTTTGGCAGCGATTGGCCGACGAATGGAAGCCCCGGCATCTGGAACGCATCGTCACGCGTGAGGTGGGCCTGGATGAACTGCCGCAGGTTTTCGACACCATGCTCGCTGGCGCGTCGTTCGGCCGAACGCTGGTGCGCTTGGGCGACTGACGCCTTGGAAGCGCCGTCCACGCGGCATAGAATCCCCCTCAAACCTTTAGGGAATACGCATTACATGGCACGCATCCTGATCGTCGACGATTCTCCGTCGCAGTTGCTTGGTATCAAGCGGATCGTCGAAAAGCTCGGGCACGAGGTGCTGACCGCCGAAGATGGTGCCGCTGGCGTCGAGGCCGCACGTCGCGAAAAACCCGACCTGATTCTGATGGACGTGGTGATGCCCAACTTGAATGGCTTCCAAGCCACGCGCACGATCAGCAAAGACGTCGAGATGGCTAATATCCCGATCGTCCTGGTGACCACCAAGGACCAGGAAACCGACAAAGTCTGGGGTTTGCGCCAAGGCGCGAAGGCTTATGTCACCAAGCCGATCAAGGAAGAAGAATTGATCAAGACGTTGCACGAGTTGCTGCCACACTGAGCTGGGCAATTGGCTTATTTCCAAAAAGATGAGGCGCCTCGCGGGCGCCTCATCTTTTTGGGGCAACCATTTACAGCGTCAGTTGCGCGGATCGAAACCTCCGAAGGCTTTTTGCAACGCCTCGTAGGCTTCACGCTGGGCATCGTCACTCGCCGGCGGGGTGCGGATCGACAGTTCGACTAGCTGATCGCCCTGCTCGGTGGGACCGGCCATGCCGCGGCCCTTAAGGCGCAACTTGCGGCCGGATTGCGAGCCGGCGGGAATTCGCAGATCCACCGTGCCGCCCAGGGTCGGTACCGGTACCGTGGCGCCCAGCGCGGCCTCCCAGGGGGTGATCGGCAAGGTGTGCAGCACGTTGTGCCCATCCAGACGGAACTGCGCGTTGTCGCGGATGCCGATCTCCAGCAGCAGATCACCCGCGGGACCGCCGCCCGCACCCGGATGCCCCTGCCGGCTGAGCCGAATCACTTTGCCCGCTTGAATGCCGGCAGGAATCTTCACTTCCAGCACGCGCTCGCCGCCATTGGAATCTTGCAGCGCAAGCCGGGTGCGGCCGCCCTCGTAGGCGGTTTTTAGATCGATCTGCACCTGGGCCTGGATATCGCGTCCGCGGCGCGCTTGCGGAGCCCCGCCCGGGCGAGCCCCGCCGCGGCCGAAGAGGCTTTCAAAAAAGTCACTGAAATCGCCATGCCCGGCATCGCCGAAATCGTGGCCCTGGCCTTGTTGACCCCAGTTCGGCGGCGGCCGGAACTGCTCGCCCGAGCGGTAACCACCGGCGCGCAGCTGATCGTAGGCACGGCGCTTCTCGGCGTCCTTGAGCACCTCGTTGGCTTCATTGACCGCCTTGAACGTGTCCTCGGCGCCGGCATCCTTGTTCTTGTCCGGATGGTACTTGCGCGCCAATTTGCGGTACGCGGCCTTGATCTCCGCCTCGCTGGCCTCCGGCTTGACGCCAAGAATGTCGTAATAGTCTTTGAATTCCACAAGCTCTCCCGAACAACGTAACAAACGCAAAACCCGCGGCGGATGATGGTCCGCCGCGGGTTCCAGTGCAATCCACGCCGGTGGCCTGTGGCCACCAGCGGCGCGGTCAGGATTAGTGCGCCGCGCCTACCTCGATCCGACGCGGCGCGGCGAGCGCCTTCTTGGGAATCGACACTTCCAACACGCCGTGCTTGCCGTTGGCGGTAATACCCTCGGCATCGACGCCCTCAGGTAACACGAAGCGACGCTGGAACGGGCCATGGCTGCGCTCGGCACGGGTCAACCGGCTGCCGTCCTCCAGCGTCGCTGCCTCGCGCTGGCCGCTCAGGCTGAGCACGTTCTTCTCCATGCTGACCTCGATGTTGGCCGGATCGATGCCCGGAATATCGGCCAGGATCACAAAGCGGTCCGACTCCTCGCGAATATCCACCGCCGGAGCCCAGGATGAGCCGGCCGGCGAGGATTCCTGCACCGCCGACAGCCGTTGATCGAAGGCCGGGCGAAACGCACTGGCGGGCCATACAAAATAGCGACTTGCGTACATAGGTCACTCCTGATGGGGTTACGGTGCGATCACCGTCTGAGCCCATACGTAGGTGCCGCCCCGCCCAATTCAAGAGCTTGCGCCTGTCGCTTCAGCCGGCGCTGGGGTTATGCTCAGGCGTTGTGATCCGCCGAATGGCGCCCATGTGCGGGAGAGCGGCATGCATGAATGGTTGGCGCTGATCGGAATCCCGATCATGGTGCTGGGATTTGCCCTGCGCCTGAACGCGCTACTGGTGGTGGTGATCGCCGGCACGGTGACTGGCTTGGCCAGCGGCATCGGCGTCGATGCCTTGCTGCAATTGTTCGGCGAGAAGTTTTTGGCCAGCCGGCAGCTGGCCGCGTTCGTGCTGATCTTTCCGGTGATCGGCCTGCTGGAGCGCTTCGGCCTGCGCGAACGCGCGCAATGGTTGATCGGGCGCATCCGATCGGCCACCTCGGCGCGCATCCTGATGCTGTACTTCGTGATGCGCGAGGCGACCGGCGTGCTGGGGCTGACTCAGATCGCCGGTCAGGTGCAAACGGTGCGTCCGCTGCTGGCGCCTATGGTCGAAGGCGCTGCCGCCAATCGCTACGGCGAGCTGCCGCTGGAAGTGCGCGAACTGCTGCGCGCGCATGCCGCGGCTTGCGACAACATCGCGATCTTTTTCAGCGAGGACATCTTCATCGCTTTCGGCGCCGTGCTGCTGATCGACAGCTTCTTAAAAGACAGCGGCATCGCGGGCATTTCGCCGCTGCATATCGGCCTCTGGGGCATTCCCACCGCGCTGGGCGCACTGGTAATTCACTTCCTACGGCTAGCCCGACTGGATCGCGCGATCGCGAAAAAAATGGCCGTCTATCAGGCCAATTGCTCTGATGCCGACAAGGTGGCCACATGATTGCGCTGATCAGTCAGGGAGGATTATTCAAGCTGATCGGCGTGATCGTGCTGCTGCAGGCCTGGATGAGCTGGTGCGATCGCGCGCATACCCATCGCTGGCGCGGCACCGCCTTCTGGCTGCTGTTTGCGCTGCCGTTTCTGCTGGGCGACGCG
>JBEVMS010000291.1:0-3793 GCA_040508515.1 Dyella sp.
CACAAGAGCCGCCTCAACGCGCAGATCCGCGAACTGGCGTAAGCCAGTTTCCACGCGACACGGGTTGGCGAAAAAGCTGGCGCAAGCCGGCTTTTTTGTTGCCTGATCTTATGCGGTGCAACTTGCGCAAGCGGTCATTTCGCGGCCCGCTCAAACCCGCCGCAACGGAGCGGAGCGCTAATTTCGCGCCCTTTCTGGCAGCACTAGCCGGCACTCCGGTCACAGCGATAGGCCTTGCCACTGGCGCTCGGCGTATAGCCGGCCGCCACTGAACTCCAAACGATATGCGAGGCGCCCAGCCTCGCGGCCTTGTCGCGAGCGTCGCTCTGAGCATTCGCCATACCAGCGCCGGATGCCAGGCCACCCCAACCCGACCAACCCGCCACGTCGCCCACGTAACGGCAACCGGCAACCATCGCCTGGTCAGCGTCCTGGACTTGGCGCGCCGACTGACTCGGCGCCACCACACATCCCACAGCAAGGCTGGCGATGACGGCCAGCAAACCCATTCGGACAAACATCGCTGCCCCTCCTGAGCGTAGCGCTCCTCGTTGGGCCGATCCGATCAACCCGCCTGACTTGGCAGAGTACCGCCTCTTTCGACCGGGGGAGGAAACCAGCCTCGTCAGTCGCTCGGCAATTCGCCACGCAGACGCACGTCGCCCGGCAGCATGTCGCTGCGCTCCTCGTGCACGGCGCGGCGCGACTCAAAGAAACGCTGCACCTGCTGGCATACCGTCAGGGTGTTCTCACGCGTGATCGCCGACACCAAGAACCACGGCGCGGTCCATGCCAGCCGCTCGACGATGGCTTGCGCGACCTCTTGACGATCGTCTTCCGGCAGCACATCGGCCTTGTTGAGCACTAGCCAACGCGGACGCTCCAGCAATTCCGGATTGAACTTAGCCAATTCCTGCTCGATCGCCCGCACCTGCTCGACCGGATCGGCGCCGTCGATCGGCTCGATATCGACCATGTGCAGCAGCAAGCTGGTGCGCGAGACATGCCGCAAGAACTGAATGCCCAGACCGGCGCCATCGGCGGCACCTTCGATCAGGCCGGGAATGTCGGCGATGACGAAACTCTGGTCGGTGCCCAAGCTGACCACGCCCAGGTTGGGATGCAGCGTGGTAAACGGGTAATCGGCTACGCGCGGCGTCGCCGCCGACACCGCTCGGATAAAGGTGGACTTGCCGGCATTGGGGAATCCCAGCAATCCGACATCGGCCAGCAAGCGCAGCTCTAGCTTCAGCTCGCGCACCTCACCGGGGGTGCCCGGCGTGGCCTTGCGCGGCGCACGGTTGACCGAGCTCTTGAAATGGATATTGCCCAGACCACCCTTGCCACCCTCGGCCACCAGTAGCCGCTGGCCGTGCACGGTCAGGTCGCCAATCACTTCGTCGGTATCGACATTGGTGATCACCGTGCCGACCGGCACGCGGACCTGAGTGTCCTCGCCTCCCTTGCCGTACATCTGGCTGCCCATGCCGTTCTGCCCGCGCGCCGCCTTGAAATTGCGCTGGTGGCGGAAGTCGATCAGGGTGTTGAGCCCTTCATCGGCGATCAACCAGATCGAGCCGCCACCGCCGCCATCACCACCATCAGGCCCGCCGAAAGGGATGAACTTTTCGCGCCGGAAACTGATGCAACCGTTGCCGCCGTTACCGGCCTGGACTTTGATGATCGCTTCGTCGACAAATTTCATGAGAACCGGAACCTAGATGGACAGCTTGCAGCGCCAAGCTTAAGGGATAACCGTCCGACGGCGCTGCGGCGCGCTAGCTACCGCATGCCGTCCGAACAAACGAAAAGCCCCGCCGAGGCGGGGCTTTTGCAACCTATCAGCGCGTGGGCTTAGCCCTGGACGACGCTGACGAACTTGCGATTGTGCTCGCCGCTGGTCTTGAACTCAACCACGCCATCGACCAATGCGAACAAGGTGTGGTCGCGACCCAGGCCCACGCCGGCGCCCGGATGGAACTTGGTGCCGCGCTGACGCACGATGATGTTGCCGGCTTCGATCGCCTGGCCACCGTAGATCTTCACACCGAGATACTTGGGGTTCGAGTCGCGACCGTTGCGGCTGGAACCTACGCCTTTTTTATGTGCCATGACTGAATGCTCCTAAAGCTCAGGCGTTGATGCCGGTGATTTCGACTTCGGTGAAATGCTGACGGTGTCCCTGTTGCCGCTTGTAATGCTTACGGCGACGGAACTTGATGATGCGGATCTTATCGGCGCGGCCGTGCTTACGCACGGTGGCGCTGACGGTGGCACCGGTCACGGTCGGCGCACCGACGGTGATCGATTCGCCAGCACCGACCAGCAGCACTTCTTCAAAATTGATGGTGGCGCCTTCTTCGGCGTTCAAGAGTTCCACGCGCAGGACATCGCCCTGCTGTACGCGGTACTGCTTGCCGCCGGTCTTGATGACTGCGTAGCTCATTAAGTTTGTCCCTTCTGTCGTTCTTCTTGGGGTATTCGCACGTTGGCGAACCTCAAATATTAGCAGCAGGCCTTTCTGCTGGTCAAATCATGACCACTCGTACTCAGCCCTGGCCTGCCGCGGCCGCGCTCGCGGGCTTGTCCGTAGCCTTCTTCACAGATGCCTTGGCAGGCGTTTTACTCGGCGTTTTATGGGTCGTCGCCGGCTTGTGTGTGGTCGATGTGGCCGCCGCCGGCTTGTGGCTGGAGGACGTGCCCTTGTGCGTCGATTTTTTGCTCACCGGCTTATGCGATGTGGCGTTTTTGTCGGTCTTGCTGACCGGATGGTGCGCGCTCTTGTTCACCACCGGGGCCACCATGGCGGGCGCGTCGTCATCGCCGTCATCGTCATCGTCCCCCAGCCCGTCGTGATCGGCGGCCGCCGTACCGCTGGCTGGACATTGCCCGCGGGCATTCAATTTGCCGTCTTTTTGCAACTGATCGACCAACTGGCTCATGCGCTCGTGGCTCCATTGGGCGTTGGCCTGGGTCGCTTCGGCCATCGCCTGCGGCATTTCAGTCAGCACTTTCTGGCCCAGCGGCGAGCTGTAAAAGCGGATCAGGCCATCGATATCCTCCGCGCTAAAATGCTTCTGGAACACCGGCACCAGGCGTCCAATCAGCTGATCGGAGGCGTTGGCGTCGATAAAGTTCTGCCAGGTATCGGCAGGCACGCACGGCAACTGCTTCTGCATCATGCCGGCGACCTGGCCATTCATCTGCAGCAGGGTCTTGCCCAGGCCGATGGTGGTCATCAACTGGCGTACTTGCTGCTCGCTGGGCGGATCGGCCCAGGCATTACCCAACCAGACCATGGCTAGGGCCATCACCCACCACTTGCGCATGCGTGCCTCCAAAAAAATTCAGCTTGGCAGCCTAGCATTTGCGGAGGCAGGCTGCCGGGCGGCTTTCGCCAGCAGCCTCGCCTAAAGTAAAAACATGCCGCACCACCCATGCACACGGCCTTACAGGCCGGCTTGATATAGTTATGGTTTTCCCAGATATCGAGCGGCATGGATACCATCCGCATTCGCGGCGCACGCACGCACAATCTCAAAAACATCGACCTTGACCTGCCGCGCGACAAATTGATCGTGATCACCGGTTTATCCGGCTCGGGCAAGTCCTCGCTGGCTTTCGACACGATCTACGCGGAAGGTCAGCGCCGCTACGTGGAATCGCTTTCGGCGTACGCGCGGCAGTTCCTGTCGATCATGGAAAAACCGGACGTCGACACCATCGAGGGGTTGTCGCCGGCGATCTCGATCGAGCAGAAGTCCACCTCGCACAACCCGCGCTCCACCGTCGG
>JBEVMS010000299.1:0-6433 GCA_040508515.1 Dyella sp.
GGTGCTATTGCTGATCGGCCTGGGCCTGACTTGGCTACTTTGGCGCGTGCTGGTGCAGGTGCATGCCCGGTTGCAGGCCGCGTTGCGCGATACGCTGGACAAGCCCGATCAGGCTGACGATGAGCCTCCCTGATGCCCGCTCCGCAGGGTGATTAGTTTCAGAACAAATGAACCTTTGCGCATGTTCAGGGTCATAGCCCGAAGCGTCGTTGCCAAGATTCATTAAGCGCCGCACAATGCTTAGCCTGCCTCCCCTGGGGGAGGCTCGTCCGGTATCGCCGGCACATCCACACGAGGGAGTTACAAATGAAGTATTTTCTGCGTCCCACGCTGACGGCGGCCGCATTGGCTGTGGCGCTGGGCATGACCGCGGGCGTCCACGCCCAGGCTGCCAAGACCGGCGCTGCCGCCAGCACCGGTGCGGTCGACAAGACCAAGGCCAGCTACGTCGTTGGCTGGGATCTGGCCGCTCAGTTGCCGCCGATCGTGCGTGAAGAAGTCGATCCGGCCACTGTCGCGCGCGCCGTGCAGTCGGCGCTGTCGGGCCAGAAGCCGACCATGAGCGAAGCAGAAGCCAAGACCGTGCGTGAGGCTTTCGTGGCTCAGTTGCGCGTCAAGGCCGAGGCCGAGTTCAAGCAAGTCGCCGCCAAGAACAAGACCGAGGGCGACGCCTTCATCGCCAAGAACAAGACCGCGCCGGGTGTGAAGACCACGGCCTCGGGCTTGCAGTACCAGGTGATCGCTCAGGGCACCGGCCCGCGTCCGGGTCCGAACGATACCGTGCAGGTCAACTACACCGGCACCTTCATCAGTGGCGAAGTGTTCGATGCTTCGGCCAAGCACGAAGGCGGTGGCCCGGCGTCGATCCCGCTAGCTGGCGTGATCCCGGGCTTCAAGGAAGGTCTGCAACTGATGCAGATCGGTGGTCATTACAAGTTGTTCATTCCGTCCAACCTGGCCTACGGCGCGCAGCCGCAGGGTCCGATGCCGCCGAACGAGACGCTGATCTTCGACGTCACCTTGGTCAAGACCGGTCCGACCCCGGCCGGCCAGGGCGCGCCGGGTGCTCCCGCTGGTGGTGCTCCGCAGGGCAATTGATCGCTAGCGCGGTCTTCGCTTTGGTTTGAACAAGAGGGGCGCGAGCAATCGCGCCCTTCTTGCATTGTGGCGATGCTCCGCAGCTCCGACGGTATGCATCGCGATCGGCCTGTTAGAATGGGCGGCCCTGAGACGCGGTTGTTGCAGCGACGATGAAAGTCACCCTTTTCGGTACAGGTTATGTGGGTCTGGTCACCGGCGCCTGTCTTGCCGAGATGGGTAATCACGTGCTCTGTGTGGATATCGACGCGGCCAAGGTCGAGGGCTTGAAACGTGGCGTGATTCCGATTTATGAGCCGGGTCTGGAGCCCTTGGTCAAGCGCAACTATGCCGCCGCTCAGCTCGATTTCACGACCGAGGCGGCGCCGGCCATCGCGCACGGCCAGGTGGTTTTTATCGCGGTGGGCACGCCGCCGGATGAAGATGGCAGCGCCGATCTCAAGTATGTGCTCAGTGTGGCGCGCAGCATCGGCCAGCATATCGATCGCTATACCGTGGTGGTCAACAAGTCGACCGTGCCGGTGGGTACCGCCGATCGGGTACGCGAGGCGATCGCCGCCGAGCTTGCGGCGCGCGGCGTCGAGGTGCCGTTCGATGTGGTTTCCAACCCCGAATTTCTTAAGGAAGGCGACGCGGTGGAAGACTGCCTGCGTCCCGACCGCATCGTCATTGGCGCGTCCAGCGAGCGCGCGGTGGAACAGTTGCGCAAGCTGTATGCGCCGTTCAACCGTAACCACGACCGCATGGTGGTGATGGACGAGCGCTCGGCTGAGCTCACCAAGTACGCCGCGAACGCGATGCTGGCGACCAAGATCAGCTTCATGAACGAGATCGCCAATATCGCCGAACGGGTCGGCGCCGATGTCGAGTTGGTACGCCAAGGCATCGGCTCGGACCCGCGCATCGGCTATCACTTCATCTACGCTGGCGCCGGCTATGGCGGCTCGTGTTTCCCCAAAGATGTGCAGGCATTGGAGCGCACCGCGAGCGGCGTCGGTTACCAGGCGCACTTGCTGGCGGCGGTGGAAGCGGTCAACCGCGAGCAGAAGACCCGGCTGTTCGCGCAGATCGTGCGCCACTTTGGCGGACAGATCGCCGGCAAGACGGTGGCGCTGTGGGGTTTGGCGTTCAAGCCCAACACCGACGACATGCGTGAGGCGCCCAGCCGGCAGCTGATCGAAGCCTTGTGGGAAGCCGGGGCCCGTGTGCGCGCCTATGACCCGGAGGCGCGCGAGGAGACCACGCGTATCTACGGCGAGCGCCCGGATCTGGTCTTGTGCGACAACGCCTATCACGCGCTCGAAGGCGCCGACGTGCTGGCGATCGTCACCGAGTGGAAGGCGTTTCGCAGCCCCGATTTTGCGCGGATCAAGGCAGCCTTGGCCGAGCCGGCGATCTTCGACGGGCGTAATCTGTACGACCCGGGCGCGGTTGAAGAAGCTGGCCTGGCTTATTACGGTATCGGCCGCGGCCGTTCCTTGCGGGCTTGAGATGGACGCCACTTTCGAACAACGCCTTACCGAGCTGGAAGTGCGGCTGACTTTCATCGACGATACCGTGCACGCGCTGGCTGGCGCCGATGCCGAGCAGTCGCTGCGGATCGCCGCGCTGGAGCGCCTGGTGCGTGATCTGCGCGGCGAATTGTCGAGCTTGCGACACGATGCCGGCAGCGACCCCCACAGTGAGCCACCGCCGCCGCATTATTGAGTGCGCCGACAGCCGCCCCCTTTCGCGATCGCCGCGGCGATCCCTCACTTCATCCGTACGAGTTTTTGATCATGGCCGATTCCCTGCGCGACCAGCTTCTCAAGAGCGGCATCGTCAAACAGGTTCGCGACGAGCCGCGCGCTGCCGCTTTCAAGGGCGCCAAACCGGGACAAGGTAAGCCAGCTCAGGCCGGCCGGCCGGGCAATGGCAAGCCCGGTCCGCATGCCAAGCCGCCGCAACACAAGCCGCCGCAGCATAAACCCAAGCCCAGCTCCGAAGAGATCGATTTGGCCAAGGCCTACGCGATCCGCGCGCAGACTGAAGCCGCCGAGCGCAAGCGTGCCGAGCAAGCGGCGGCTGAGCAGGCGCGGATCAAACGCGAACGCAAAGCGCAATTGCAGAAGCTGTTGGAGAGCAACACTATCCCGCAGGCCGACACCGAACAGGTGCGGCATTTCGAGTACGGCAACAAGATTCGCCGCGTGCATGTCGACGATGCCCAGTTGGCCGCGCTCAATGCCGGCGAGCTGGGCGTGGTGCAACAAGGTGGGCGTTATCTGTTGGTCAGCCGCGAAGTGGCTGAACAGGTACGTCAGATCGATGCCCAGCATCTGGCCTTGTTGGTCGATCCCTCTAGCGGCGGCATCGGTGACGATGGGGTTCCCGACGACTTGATGTGGTGAGTCGTTTGGTGTTGCTGACAAAATGAAAGATCAGCGCCCCTCAGGCCTGCACCACGGTTGGTGCGTCACGTGGTGCAACGCGTTTTGGTAGCTGCTCTTAAGTCGCGCATGGCGCAACGGAGAACCATAGGCGTGCGGGGCCGAGGCGCTTATCCGTAGCTTAGATATCGCCACGCACAAGCGCGCGCTCAGTCCTGTGCGAGCAACGCCGGATGATCCCAACCTTGCTTGGGGCGGAAGCGCTCGCCGTGGCGCTGCGCGAGCTGTTCCAGTCGCGCTTTGATCTTGTCGACGCCTTCGCTGCGTACGTATTGAAGCGGGCCACCCCGGAACGGCGCGAAGCCGGTGCCGAAGATCACCCCGGCGTCGAGCAGATCGGCGTCGTCGACCACGCCGTCGACTAGGCAGGCCACCGCCTCGTTAATCATGGGCAGCAGCATGCGGTCGGCCAGATCCGGCGGCGTCGCGTAGTGCGGATCGACTTCCGGTTTTTGCGGTTTGCCGTCGTGCCAGACGTACAAGCCTTCGCCATCCTTCTTGCCGCGTTTGCCAGCCTCCAGCTTGGTTTCCAGGCCGGGCGGCAACTGCAATCCCAGGAATGGCGCCAGCTCCTGACCGACTGAAGCGCAGACGTCCAGTCCTACTGTGTCGGCCAGTTCGATCGGCCCCATCGGCATGCCAAACTTCTTGGCTTCGCGATCAAGCACCGGGCCGGGGACGCCCTCGCTGTAAAGCCGCACGGCTTCCAGCAGGTAAGGCATCAAGATGCGGTTGACCAGAAACCCCGGCGTGCCCTTGACCGCCACCGGCAACTTGCCTAGCGCTTTGCAAAAAGCCAGGGCGCGCTTTTCGATGGTCGGGTCCAGGGTGTCGTGGCGGACCACTTCCACCAACGGCATCTGTGCCACCGGATTGAAAAAGTGAAGCCCCAGGAACCGCTGTGGCGCGGCCAGACTGCGGCGCAATTCATCCAGCGCAATACTTGAAGTATTACTGGCCAGGATTTCGTCGGCCTGGAATTGCGGTTCGATGGTCGCGTACAACGCCTGCTTGGCCTGGGCATTCTCGAAGATCGCTTCAATTGCCAGGTCGGCCTTGGCGATGCCGGCGCCTTCCACGTCGGCGCGCAGGTGGCTCATCGCTGCCATGACTTTCTCAGGCGCCTTGAGCTTTTTCTCGTACAGGCTGCGCGCGCGATCCAGTGCCGGCTGCACGTATTGCAGCTCACGATCCTGCAAGGTCACCTCGAAACCCTTGAGCGCGGCCCAGGCGGCGATGTCCCCGCCCATCACGCCGGCGCCGATCACATGCACATGCTCGATGCCGTGTTCGATGCCGTTGCCTTGCGCTTTCAGGCGCTCTTGCAAAAAGAAGAGGCGGATCAGGTTGTGTGCGGTCGGAGTCTGCGCCAGCTTGGCGACTGAGCGGGCTTCCAGTGCGAGGCGCTGCTGGATGGAGCTGCCGCCGCGCTTCCAAACCTCGATCAACGCAAACGGTGCCGGGTAGTGTTCCCTGCGTACTTTGGCGGCGGTCTGCTTGATCACCATGGGGGCCAACACTTGCCGCACCGGCCACAGGTTAGTGGCCCAGGCGATCATGCGTTGTTGTAGCGAGCGCCGATGCGGCCGGCGCAGCATTTGATGCGCTTCGGCCAACAATGCGTCAGCGTGCACCAGCCGGTCGACAACGCCTAGTGACCGCGCGCGCCGCGCCGACAAAGATTTGCCGGTCAGCATCAGCGGTAGCGCCTCGGTAGCGCCGATCAGGCGTGGCAGGCGCGCCGTGCCGCCCCAGCCGGGATGAATGCCGAGCATCACTTCCGGCAGGGCGATCTTGGTGGTGTCCTCGTCCACCGCGATGCGCTGACGGCAGGCCAACGCCAGTTCGGTGCCGCCGCCCATGCAAGCGCCGTGGATCGCCGCCACGGTGGGGAAGGGTAACCGCGCCAGCGCTTCAAAGATCCGCTGGCCGTTTTCAATGTTGTCCTGCACGTCGCCGCGGCGGGCGTAATCGACGAATTCCTTGATGTCGGCGCCGACGGCGAAACCCGAACGCTTGGCCGAGTGCACGATCAGCCCGGCGGGTTTTCCGATCGCCATGCGCTCGACGATTTGCCCCAGCTCATCGAGTACCTCACGCGAGATCGCGTTGACGCTGCTCTGGGCGCGATCCAGGCTCAGCGTGACGACGCCGCTATCGTCGATGCTCGTCTTCCAGTGGTTGAAGCGCAGTCCTTCGAACATAGCGGGCTTACGAACGCAAGGGAGAAGTTGGTCACCATACCTTTCCGTAGTGAGGATTGCGAGAAGCGCGCGGTGCCTGGCGGCGCGTGGCCTCGCGGTGCGAGGACGCTGCGTGTCGGTTGGCGTATCCGTCCTGACGGCTTGCGAAACTGTGAAGACCGCGTAACGTTAGCGTGGTTATGTCATTCATCCTCTCCACTGCCGAGCAGCACGCCGCCACCGCGCTTTTTGCGCGCATTCTGGATGCGCCCCATCGGTTGCTGGCGCTGGATCACGCCGATAGTGAGGATCTGCTGGAGCAGTTGCGCGTTATGGCCCGGCATAGTGGCCAAGCCATCTATCTCTGGCGGTCCGGCAGCGGCATGAGCAGTCTGCGCGACATGCATGTGATGATTCCCCATTGCCAACGATTGGGCAGCGCGCTGCGCTATATCCAGCAAAGCCAGCATTTTGGGGTGTATCTGCTGCAAGGGATTGAGCCGCCGTTGGCGTCACTGGATATGCTGGCGCTGCATCAGTTGGCGCGCGCGGTAAGCACGCACCTGCTACGCATCGTTTTGCTGGATGCCCCGGTCCAGGTGATCGACCAACTCGGCGATGCCGTCACGAGCCTGCGCGTCGACGAGCCAGACAGCCAACGTCCGCGTCTTCGCGACGGTCGCTGGCTGCTATGACCGCGAGCGCGGCAGGCATTCTCATTAT
>JBEVMS010000345.1:0-4520 GCA_040508515.1 Dyella sp.
GCAGCGCGGCGGCGCGTTCAAGTTTCGCGGCGCCTGCAACGCGGTGTGGGCACTCAGCGACGCGCAGGCCGCGCGCGGCGTGGTGACCCATTCGTCGGGCAACCATGGCAATGCGCTGGCGCTGGCCGCCGCCACGCGTGGCATCCCCGCGCATGTGGTGGTGCCCGAAGGCGCGGTGCTGGCCAAGCTGGCGGCGATCGAGCGCGCCGGCGCCACCATCCATCGCTGCGCGCCGACCCAGGCCGCCCGCGAGGCCAAGACGGCCGAAGTGGAAGCCGCCACCGGCGCGCTGCTGGTGCACCCCTACGCCGATACACAGGTGATGGCCGGACAGGGCACCGCCACCTTGGAATTGCTGCACCAGGTGCCAACGCTGGACGCGCTGATCACGCCGGTCGGCGGCGGTGGTCTGGCCGCCGGCACCGCGGTGGCCGCGCATGGCCTGCGTCCTCAGCTGAGCCTCTACGGCGCCGAACCGAGCGGTGCCGACGACGCATTGCAATCGCTGATCGCTGGCCAGCGCGTCACCAGCGTGGTGCCCGACACGGTCTGCGATGGCCTGCGCGCGCTGATTGGCGAATGCAATCTGGATGCCCTGCGCCAGCATCGGGTCGCGCTGCTGGCAGTCAGTGATCAACAGACCATCGCCGCGATGCAACTGCTGTGGCGCGAGCTGAAAGTGGTAGTGGAGGTTTCCAGCGCGACCGTGCTGGCGGCCTTGATGAGCGATCCGGCGCGCTTCGCTGGACGCCGGATCGGCGTGGTGCTCAGTGGCGGCAATGTGGATCTGGAAGCGCTGCCCTGGCTTTGAGTGGTCGCGGTGGCGGGTTGCCGGGCTGGCGAAATTTGTTACGCTCCGCGTAGTGGGCTTGCGGTTGGCGACATCGTGGTGGGGCTGAATTGCAAGGTGCGCTACGGCCACGCTGCGCCGTCGCCATGGGCGATTGCCGTGCACCGTGGTCGGGTCATGTCGAGATTCAAGGACGAGGAACATCAATGCACGCCGGACATCCGTCATTCAATCTCTTGCTGGTTGAGCTTTCCTACGCCGTCGCGGTGCTCGGTTCGTTCACTGCGCTGCAGCTGGCGATGATGATTCCGCTGGCACGCGGGCGCTCGCAGCGTTGGGCCGCGGTGCTGACGGCAGGCGTGGCGATGGGCGCTGGCGCCATCTGGGCAATGCATTTCATCGGCATGCTGGCCTTCGATTCGGGCATGCCGATGGCTTACGACATCGGACTGACCGTGCTGTCGGCGTTGGTGGCAGTGGCTGCCTGCAGCGTCGGCCTGGGCGTGGCCAGCAGCGGAACCTTTACCTGGCGGCGCGCCTTGCATGGTGGCATCTACATGGGCGTAGGCGTGGCCGGCATGCATTACCTGGGCATGGCTGCGATGCGCATGTCGGCGATGCTGAGCTACCAGCCGGTACTGGTCGCCGGCTCGGTGCTTATCGCCATTGGCGCCTCGGTGGTGGCGCTGTGGCTGGCCTTCACGCTGCGCGGCTTCGTGCAGATGATCGGCAGTGCGCTGGTGATGGGCGTGGCCGTGTGTGGCATGCACTACACCGGCATGGCCGCCGTGCGCCTTGTGCCGGTTGCCGCGCTGCCGGGGCAGGATGTGACCCAGGCGCTGCCCGCGCACGATCTGGGCATGGTGATCTTCGCCGTGGTCAGCCTGTTGCTGCTGCTGACCCTGCTGCTGCATCGGCTGCGATTACGTCTTTTGCAGCGGGCCTTCATCAGCGGCTACGCGCGCGCCGTGGAGCGCGCGCGGCCGACTGAGGCGGTGAGCCATTCGCTTGATCCCTGACCAGGCCGTATCGCCACGACGTGAGCGCACTCATGTCGTGGCGACGATTGGAACATCAGCCGCTGCAGAAGCCGCTGGGATAGCTGGCCGAACGGTAGTTGTACACCCACGCGGTCTTGCCGCTTGAAGGGCTCATCGTCCAGCCATTTAGACTGCCAATGGCCTGCAAGAGTATTTGCGAGCGTTGCAGCACCGGCGTGGTGAAATAGGCATCGTCGTCGGCATCGACGCGGAACGACAGCTCGGCCAGCGCCGGCGTGCTGCTGGTGCCCACGTACCACAGCGAAAGCGTGAACTCGGCATCCGAGTCGCCCAGATCCGAGCTCGGTCCAGTGTATTCCTGCTGGGTGATGCTGAGGCCATTGACCGGCACCAACGCCTGCGACTTGAAGGCGCTCAATGCGCTGGCGCCGGGGAACTGCACGATCAGGTCGCTGATGCTGGTCGGCGCGCCGCTCTTGGCCGGATCCTGCTTGGTGGAATGCCCATATTGCAGGCTGCCCGGGCTGATGTCGGTTTCCAACTTGCTGCTCTTGTTCTTGCCCGCGCCGCTGACGTCGGTGAACGCAGAGAGCTCCTCGTCGGCGTGGCTGAACTTGAACTCGACGTCGCTGTCGTCGCCTTGACGAAAGCGCACCGCGTAGCCGTTGTTGCGTGCCACGCAGGTGCCGGCGGTGTCGTAATAGCTGACCGTGTCGCGCTTGTCGGTGGCGAAGCTGCCGCTGACGGTTTTGTCGAAGGCGAGCTGGCTCAGCCGCACGCCCAGATCGCGCAGCAAGCTGCTGGCGGCGCTGGACGGGTTGCTGGCGAACTTGCTGGGGTCGAGCAGCACTTTGTATTCCTTGCTGTCGACGAACGCCGGCGCGTTGTCGGCGTGGCTGGTGGCGCTGAGCAGCAAGGTGGCGGCGGCGATGGCGCAGGCAAGCGGCTTCTGCATGGTGATACCTCGGTGGGTGGAAAAGCGACGATCGGCGGCGCGCTCAGGGCATGCCTGCGGCCGGCTGCATACCCGGCAGGCGCAGTCGGTAGACCAGAATCCGGTTGTCGTTGTCGAAGGTCGAATCGCAGGGCATGCCGCTCATCCGGCAATGCCGCGCGATGAAATCGTTGTCGTTGCCGACGAACAGAAAGTAGTCGTCCGGATGCGCCGCATCGAGTGCTGGCGCCAGATCCATCGCCTCCCATTTTTCCGAGAGCGTCTGCGGCTGATTCTTCGGCGTGGTGATCAGAGTGAGTCCCACCCGCGCCAGTTGCGGCGGATCGAGCAGATTGACCAGTTCGACCCAGCGCAGCGGACGGATGCCGGGCTTGAGTACGCTGCGTCCCGGCGTGGCCAGCAGCGAGGTGGTGCCGGTGTCATAGACGCTGCCGGCCAGGTTGCTGGCGCCGTCGGTGTCCACCAGCAGCACGCTCTTGTAGACGATGGGCAGCGTGTTGTCGCTGCCCAGGCCGTTGGCGTCGCGCGCCAGCAGCAGGAACTGATGCTGGTTCAAGGCGCGCAGCTCGCTTTGCGCCGCGGTGCGGTCGGGTCGGCCGCCATCGCCGCGCGCGGTGTACACCGGCAGCGGCAGCACATAGTCGGCCAGCGGGGTCGATGGCGTGGTGTCGGCGCTGACGTCGTAGACCAGCACGCGGGCGTAACGGCGACCGCTGGCGTCATCGCCGGCGCTGTCCTGCATCAGCGCGCTTTGCAACGCCACGAACAGACGTTGACCGTCGGGCGAGAGCGACATGCCCTCGATGCCCTGATTGTTGCGCCGGCCGCTGTCCGGCGCGCGCAGCGAAGTGAAGTTGAGCTTGCCATCGATGCGCGGCTGTACCGCCGGCGGCGGCACGATGACGCCGCGCAGGCGGCCGTCGGCGCCGAAGAAATACACGTTGGCGGCGTATTCGTCGCCGATGTAGAAACTGCCGTCGGCGCTCAATTGTAGCGATTCGGCATCCAGCGAAATCTTGTGCGCGCCGGTGCCGCTGGCCGGCGCGGGAAGTACCACGCCGTGCTCGATGCGACTGCCGGCTCCCGGTTCGGCGCCGGTGAACGGGTTACCGTCGAAGTCGCGCAATACCAGGCCGCCGTCGGGCACCAATGCCAGTTGCTGTTGCGCCGGGCCGTCGCTCGGTGCATAGGGTGTAAAGCGGATGCGAAAGCGGTTGAGTCGCGCGGCGTAGTCGTAGAACAACCCGGCCTGCGGGTCGTTGCGACCGCGATCGGGCAACGTCCACAACACCCCTTCGTAGTGATCGCCGACCCACCGCCAGGTGTGCCGATCGATCGCCAGGGACGAGAACGAGCCCAGCGTATCGCCCATGAAGTCCAGGCTCTGCGCCGACAGCCGGCCACTGCCGGACAGGCCCAAGTTGACGAAGCGCTGTGTGCCCAGCGACACGCTGGGCGGCGTGACGCTGCGGGAGAGATGCGGCGTGGTGAACTCGCTGGCGGCGAGCGGCGCGGCCAGCAGCAACAGGCTCAGGCTGATTGCTTTCATCGGTGTCCGGCGCAGCGGGTCGAAGCAAAAATAAGCGCCCCCGGTGGGTAAGGCCGGGGCGCGCATCTTAGAAACGGACGTCTAAAGTGCCGAACATCTGCATCGGCGCGGAGGCATGGAACACGTAGATCGCGCCACTCGGATCGCTGGGCGCGAACACGCTGTTGTCCAGATTGGCGGCGTAGCGCTTGTCGGTCAGGTTGGTGACGTTGAACGACAGTCGCA
>JBEVMS010000015.1:0-18678 GCA_040508515.1 Dyella sp.
GAGCGAGTTGCGCATCGTGGTCGATTACATCGGCTGGACGCTGCTGCCGTGGCCGGACGCGCTGTCGTTCTATCACGACGATTACGTGGTCTCGGCCGGCTGGCTGACGCCGTGGAGCACGCTGGCCAGCGCCGTGGTGATCGTGGCGTTGCTGGCGTTGATGGTGCACCAGCGCCGTCGTCGGCCGGCGTTGGCGTTGGGGCTGGCGTTGTTTTTTGCCGGCCAGAGCCTCACCGCCACCGTCCTGCCGCTGGAGCTGATCTACGAGCACCGCAACTACTTCGCCAGTTTTGGACTGCTGTTGGCGCTGATCCCATGCCTGCTGCCGGCGGCCGGATCGGGCCGTGCGCGGGCGATCCGGCACGCGGTGCTGGCCGCGCTGCTGGTGCTGTGGGGCACGCAGACGCTGAGCAGCGCCTACGGCTGGGGCGATCCGTTACGGCTAGCCCAGTTGCTGGCCGCGCGCGCGCCCGACTCGCCGCGCGCGCAGTACGAGCTGGGCCGCACTTACATCATCTACTCGCACTACGACCCGCTCTCGCCGTATACCCGGCTGGCCTATGTGCCGCTGGAGCGCGCGTCGGGCCTGCGCGATTCGTCGATCCTGCCGCAGCAGGCGTTGATCTTCATGAACTCGCGCATGGGTCTGCCGCTGAAGGATGCCTGGTGGGATTCGATGATCGCCAAGCTCCAAGCCAAGCCACTGGGCGTGCAGGACGACAGCTCGCTCGCCGCGCTGACCGACTGCGCCCGCGATGGCCGCTGCAACCTGCCGCGTGAGCGGATGATCGCGGCGTTCGAGGCCGCATTGACCCACCCGCGCCCCAGCGCGCGCGTGCTGGCCACCTATTCCGACTATGCCTGGAGCGTGCTGGACGATCATCCGCTGGGGCAACGCATGATCGAGCGCGCGATAACTGCAGCGCCCAATGAGCCGGCCTATCGCATCACGCTGGGGCGCATGCTGCTGACGTCGGGTCACCCCGACGAGGCCCAGCGTCAAGTCGATAAGCTCAAGGCGATCAATGTCGGTGGCCGTCTCGATCAGGATATCCATGCCCTGCAACAACGCATCGACAGCGCACATGCCAGTTCGAGCTGACTCGGCCGGACGCCCCATCGCGCGCACCGCGATGGAGCCGAAGCCGCGGCTGCCACGTGCGCGGCTCTCGCGTGTCGGCATCGCCATCGGCGCCGACGACGCCGGTGGCTCGACAAACGGACCTAAACGATGCGGCTAAACCTGCCGCCCTTTTTCACGCGATTGCTGCGGCACGGCTTGCTGCGCGACACCGCGCACGTCGGTTTTTGGCAGGCCACGCGCCTAGGTGGTCAAGCGCTGTGGGTGTTGCTGATCGCACGCTTGCTGGGGCCGCACGGCTACGGCACGCTCGCCGGCATCGGCGGGCTGGCGACCACGCTGGGCGGGCTGACCGGGCTGGGGCTGGGCTTGGTTTTGTTGCAGGACGCCGCCCGTGAACCGGCCTTGTTCGACGACCGCTGGCGCAAGGCGCGCGATGTCAGTCTGCTCAGCGGCGTGGGCTTGAGCGTGCTGTTCGTGGTGGTTGCCGCGAGTCTGTTTGGGGGGCAACTGTCCTTGCTGAGTCTGGTGGCGATCGGTGTCTCCGAACTGCTGTGCCTGCCGATGGTCAACACGGTGGCGTTCGCTTTTTCCGCGCGCCAGCGCATGGGCTTGGCCGCAGCCTGGCCGGCTGTGGTGGCACTGGCGCGGGTGCTGGCCGCCCTGCTCTGCTGGCTATGCCTGCGCCGCCCCACGCTGGACGACTACGTGCTGTTTCATCTGCTGGTGACCGCGCTGTGCGCGCTCGGCGCCTGGGCCAGCGTGCAGCGTTTACTCAAACCACGCGCGGCCGCATTCACCCTGAGCCGGCGTGATCTGACCGAGGGCAGCGGGTTCTCGCTGGTGTGGATGGTCGGCAATGCGCTGACCTCGCTGGACAAGACCCTCGTGCTGCACTTCGCCGGCGCCTCGGTGGCCGGCCTTTATGGCGCCACCTACCGGCTGGCCAGCATCCTGGCGATGCCGGTGGATGCGCTGACCATGGCGGCCGGACCGCGCCTGTTTCGCCACGGCGGCGGCCAGCAAGTACAACCGGGGCTGGTCGCCAAGCTGGCGGCGATCGCGCTGGGTTACGCCGGGCTGGCGGCGATCGCGTTATGGCTGTTGGCCGGCGTGTTGCCGTGGTTGCTGGGCGAGGCGTTTCGGCCCGCGGTGCGGGCGGCGCAGTGGATGGCGCTGTTCGTGCCCTGCTACAGCCTGCGCCTGCTCGGCAGCAATATCCTGATGTCCAGCGACCGCAAGCGCGTGCGCGCGGCGATTGAATGCCTGGGCCTGGTCCTGCTGGTCGGCTTCGGCTGGCTGTGGCTGCCCCGCTACGGACTGCTTGGCGCGGTGCTGATGATCTGCGCCACCGAGGCCGCGCTGGGGGCAATCACCTGGGCGGCGATCCTGCTGCGCCGCCGTTAATCGGCAAGGCGCCGACCGGCCGGGCGTGATACCTGTCGCGATAACCTGCTAGCCATTACCACCGCGCTAACTGGTTAGCGCGCAGTCTCGCGCAACACATCCAGGTAATGGGCGTAGGCCGCCTCGGCGGAAAACGCCTGCGCGCGCTGACGCAGCAGCTCCGGCGCGAAGTGAATGCGCCCCTCCAGCGCGGCGATGATCGCCTGCGCCAGCGCGTCCACGTTTTCCGGCGGCACCAGTTGCCCGTAGCGCCCTTGCGCCAGGATTTCCGCCGGGCCGTGCGTGCAGTCGCTGGCGACGATCTGCCGCGCGCAGGCCAGCGCCTCGACCAGCGCCACGCCGAAACCTTCGTGCCGTGAAGGGAACACCAGCAACTCGGCCTGACTCATCACGCGCAACGGCGCGGCGGTTTGGCCCATCAAGCGCACGTTCGCCTGCAAGCCCAGCGACTCGATCAACCCGGCCAATCGCGCGCGCTCGGCGCCCTCACCGTAAAGCTTCAACTGCACGTTGAAACGCGCCGCCACCGCCGGCAGCGCGCGCAGCAAAATATCGAAGCCTTTTTCTGGCGCCAGCCGCCCCACCGCCACCAGCGTGCGGGTGTGGCCTGGGATTGATGACGGCGGCGGCGAGGTCGCCAGTTGCTGCCAGTCGGCGGCGGTGAGGATCGGGCTGTAGATCGCGCGCAGCCGCGCCGGCGCGATCCGGTAATGCCGGCGCAGATCATCGGCCACGCCCTGCGATACCGCGATCACCCTCGCCGCACGCGGATACAGCCAGCGCGCCACGCACCGGTCCAGCGCGAACTTCGCCCGCCCGCGCCATCCCTTGCTGGCCGCCACCGCACCCTGGGTGCCGTGGATGCCAATGATCAACGCGGCACGCCGGCCTTGCAGCTTGATCGCCAGCCAGGCGATCAAGCTGACATCGGCGAACGCGCTGATCACATGGGTCGGCTGGTAATCCCCAACCACCTTCGTCACACCGCGCAGCAACCGCCACGCGCCGCCACCCACGACATGCACCGCGGTGATCGACCGCGCCTGCGCCAGCATCGCCTCGTCGCCAGCGCCGACCACCAGGCAGCAGTCCACGCCGCGCGCGCATAATCCCTCGATCAGGTTCAACGTGACCCGCTCCAGGCCGCCGGTGACCCAGCGCGGCAGCACAAACAGCACTCGGTAGGGTTCGATCGTGGCCGCTGCCATCACACGCTCCGCAAGAGCCGTGCACAATAGCCGATCGTGCCTATCGAAGAAGCCTTCCATGCCGCTGATCTCGGCGATCATCCCGGTGTTTCGCGACCGCGAGCGCGCCCTCGCCACAGTGCAGGCGCTGCTGCGCTGCCGCCTGTCTAGCACCGACACAATGGAAGTGTTGGTCATCGACGACGCCTCGCACGACGGCACCGCCGAAGCGCTGGCCGAACACCTCGGCGCGCGCATCACCCTGCTGGAAAATCCGCGCAACCTGGGACGCGCCGCCACCCGCAATCGTGGCGCGCGCGCGGCCCGTGGCGAGCTGCTGCTGTTTCTGGATTGCGATTGCCAACCGTTCGACGAACACTTCTTGCAGCACCATCTGACGGGGCTGCGCGAGGCGGACGTCTCCATCGGCGGCGTGCTCGGCGACGGTCGGGGTTTCTGGCATGCCTATCAGGAACGTGCCGCGTTGCGACGCACGCAGCGCGCCGATCAGCCAATCGCGCTGCAGTTCACCAGCGCCAACGTGATGCTCAGGCGCGACCGCTTCGAAGCGGCCGGCGGCTTTGACGAGCGTTATCGCGCTTACGGGTTCGAGGACCGCGCGCTGGCGCTGCGCCTGCAACATGACAGCGCCACGCTGGTGCTGTCGCCACGGGCGCAGGCCTGCCACCACGACCGGCTGGATCTGATCACCGTCTGCACCAAGATGCATGCAGCCGCGCGCGGCAACGCGGCGATTTTCAGTCACGCGTTTCCCGAGGCGTATCGACAACTGGGCTATGCCGCCATCGACGCGCGCTTGCATCCGTGGTTGCGACCGCTCAGCAGTGCGCTGGAACCGCTGCGTGAGCGGCTGATCCGCTGGTTGGATCGGCGTTTGGAAACCACCGCGCTGCCGTTCACCGTGCGCGCCGCCGCGGTGCGTGCGCTGGTCGCCGCCAGCTATTTGCGCGGCAGCGTGGAAGCTGCCGCCAGCAGCGCGGCGCGATAGTTCGCCGCCACCGCGTCCCAGCCAAAATGCGCCAGCACATGCGCGCGTGCGCGTTCGGCCCGCGCGGCAGCACGCGCTGGATCGGCCAACACGGCGTCGATCGCCGCGGCCAACGCGGCCGTATCGACGGCCGCCACGATGACGCCGGTATCGGCGCTCACCAGGTCATGCACCGCCGGCACGTCACCGACCAGCACCGGGCAACCGCAGGCCATCGCCTCGGCAACGACGAGCCCTAAGCCTTCCTGATCGCCACTTTGCGCCTGCACGAACGGCGCCACGAACAAACTGGCGCGACGGTACAAGGCCGGTAGCTGCGACTGCGCGACCGCACCCAGAAAGCGCACTTGCGCCTGCAAGCCCAACCGCTGCACCTGTTGCTGCAAGGCCGCCTGTTCCGGTCCAAAGCCGGCGATGCTCAGCCGCGTCGCCGGATGCCGCGCTAGCACGGCCGGCAAGGCATCGATCAGATGGCGCAGGCCTTTTTTCTCCACCAGCCGGCCGACGAACAACAGCTCGGCGGGCGCGCGTGGTTGGGTCGGATCGGGCGTAAAGCGTTGCATGGTGTCCACGCCCATCGGTAGCACCGCGACTGTCGCCTCGGGCGTCTCGCGCAGCACCTGTTCGCGCATCGCCGCGCTGACCACGGTGACGGCCGCCGCGCGCGCCACCACCGCGCGCCGCAAGCGCGCGAACCATGCCCCACGCAAAGCGAACAGGTCGGCGCCATGCGAGGTCACCACATAAGCCGGCGCACGCTCGCCCAACGCGCGCACCACCAGCCCCTGCGGCAGCAGCCAATGCGCATGCACCACAGCCGGCGGCGCACGCTTGAGCGCGCGGCGCACCGCCCACCACTGCATCGCGATGAAACTTGGCACCAGCGCCAGCTTCCACGGCGAGCGCCTGAGGTTGGTGACGATGCCGCCGCCGTGCACCAGGGTTTCCCAGCGTGCCGGGGCGTAGCGATAGCGCTGGATATGCACGCCATCGAGCGTTTGCTCGGGCAATGCGCCGGGCGCGTGCGGGGTGATCACGCGAACCTCGAAGCTGTCGGTCAGTCGGCGCGTCAGTTCATGCACGAAGCCCGGCTCGACATCCTCCGCCCAGCGCGGGTAGGTCGAGGCTAGCACCAGCAAGCGCGGTTTGCCGTCCTTGGTCATGGCACGCGCGAACGATGCGTCAGCAAATAGGCGTGCGTCGGACTGAACCCCGCCAGCGCATGCACCAATCGGCGCGGCAAGCGATGCGCCAGTCGCGCCAGCCAGGAACCGGCGCCTTCGTGTGTGACGAAAACCTCCAGCGCCTGCGGGAGCACGTTGCGATAGTCGAGTCCGCTGCGATCGAGCATGCGTTCCAGTTCGCGCCGGGTCAGCGGCCGGCAGTCGTAATGCCGACCGCCGCCGCGCAAGCGCAGGTAAGGCGAGCGCAGCGGCACCGGCAGCCAGCTCAGCCAAGCCAGTTGGTAATGCGGCTCGACAATCTGCCAGCGACTGGGCACCGCCAGATAGGCTTCGCCGCCGCGCTTGAGCACGCGTGCAATCTCATCCAGATGCTGCTGTTGATCGACCGCCTCGCCGACGTGTTCGATCACGTGATTGCTGATCACCACATCGAAACGGGCATCGTCAAACGGCAGCTTCGTGCCGTGCACCTGCTGAAACGCATACCCCTCGACAAGCTGGCGTTGATCGACGGTGTCCACCGCCTCCACCCGATAGCGCGGCGAGCCGAGCTGCGCAAAATAACTGGCGATGACGCCCGCACCGGTACCCACTTCGAGCAGGTGGCGCTCGCTGGCGCCACGCGCGTCGCTCAGCAGCCGATGGATCTTGGCCGCCTTGGGGTAACGGCTGGCCGCATCCAGTGCCGCGTGCGGCTGACGCTGCACGTTTAGCCGTCCTTACGGTAAGTCAGCGCGGTGATCTGCTCGGACACCAGCCCGATCAGAAACACGATCACCGCCGCGCTCCACAGCATCGAGCTGCCGTTGGTCAGGCGGCCGCTGTTGACGAAGGTCCAGGCGTAGTTGAGGCAGCCGAGCATGAAGAACGCGAAGCTGGCCGGCACGAACAACTTCAGCGGCGAATACAGCGTGGCGATCTTGAAGATGATCAGCAAAAAACGCAGGCCGTCGCGCACCGGTTTGATGTGACTTTTGCCGATCCGCTGCGCCGCCTTGATCGGCACGTAGGCCACCGCGTAGGCGCTGCGGAAGAATGCCATGGTGCTGGTGGTCGGGTAGGAAAACCCGTTCGGCAGCAGATGCAGAAATTCGCGGAATTTCTCCGCGCGCACGGCGCGAAAACCGGAGGTGAGATCGGCGACGTCGTGGCCGGTCATGCGGCTGGCAAGCCAGTTGTAAAGCGTGTTGGCCAGGCCGCGGCCGACGCCGGCCTGGCTTTCCCAGTCACGCGCGCCGACCACCATGTCGTAGCCCTGCGCCAGCCGGTCGAGCAGGCGCGCGATGTCGGCCGGATCGTGCTGGCCGTCGCCGTCCATGAATACCAACAGCTCACCGCTGGCCGCGCGGGCGCCGCGCTTGATCGCCGCGCCGTTGCCCATCGCATACGGCGAGGACAGGCAGGTCACGCCCTGCCCCACGCAGAGCGCACGAGTGTCGTCGATGGAGCCGTCGTCGACCACGATAATTTCCGCGTCCGGTTGCGCGGCGCGCAGGCGCGGTAGCAGATCGGTCAGGGCGGCGGCTTCGTTTTTGGCGGGCAGGATGATGCTTAGACGGTTCAATGCGGTTCCCCGATAGAGCCGGCATGATAGTGGCTGCCGCCGCCAGCGCCCAGGCCACCACGCGGTGAAAATGAACCGTAGCCGCAGCCATCAGGCGGCCGTTGCCGCGCTATGTGGCGGCGCGATGGTGGCGCGCGCCGGAGCGATCGGTCTGCGACCCCGCCGCTAAGCACGGCGAACACAACGCGTTGCCTCACCGCGACCAGCCATCCTTGCTCCTGGTCTGAAGATCACTGAGTCTTTGTTTTGTTAGCAACGCTAAGCACCGAGAATGCGCCGCACCGCCGCGACCACCCGCTCGGCGTCGCCATCGCTCATTGCCGGCGACAGCGGCAAGCTCACCGTCTGCCGACCCAGCCGCATCGCCACCGGACACTGCTCCGGCTGCCAGCCGAAGCGGCGCTGGTAATAGGGATGCTCGGGGATCGCCAGATAATGCACGCCGCAGCCGATCCGCGCGGCGTTCATCGCGTCCAGAAAGGCGTCGCGGGTGAGCCCGCAACGCGCCGACTCAATCGCCACCGTGTAGAGATGATGGCCATGGCGGGTGTCCGGCGCCACCGCGGCCGGCAGGTCCAGCGGCAATCCGGACAGCGCCTCGTCGTAGAACTGCCACAGCGCGCGGCGGCGTTGCCAGGCCGTCTCCACCCGCGCCAGCTGATGCAGTCCGATCGCCGCCTGCACGTCCATCATGTTGTATTTGAAACCGCACTCGACCACTTGGTAGTGCTTGTAGCCGGCGTCGCCAAAACGATGCCAGGCGTCCTGACTCATGCCGTGCAGCGCCAGCACTTTGGCCCGCGCGATATGCGCCTCGCTGCGGCCCAGGATCATGCCGCCCTCGCCGCTCACCACGTTCTTGGTGACGTAGAAACTGAAGCAGCCGAAGTCACCGAAGGTGCCCAGCGCCTGGCCGTGATAACTCGCCTCCACCGCGTGCGCGCAGTCCTCGATCACACGCAGATCGTGCTGGCGCGCGAGGGCCATGATCGCGTCCATGTCGCACGGACGGCCGGCGAAATGCACCGGCACGATCGCCCGCGTGCGTGGCGTGATCGCCGCGGCGATCGCGGCAGGATCGATGTTCTGGGTCAGCGGATCGACGTCAGCCAGCACCGGGGTCAGCCCCGCGTGCAAGATCGCGTTGACCGTGGCGCAGAAAGTCAGCGGGGTGGTGATCACCTCCGCGCCCGGCTCCAGCTCCGCGGCAACCATGCTCACGTGCAGCGCCGCGGTGCAGGAATTGACTGCGGCTACCTGGTCGGCGCGCACCCCGCGAAACGCGGCGAAGTCGCGCTCGAACTGGGCTACCCGTGGACCGGTGCCTAGCCAACCCGAACGCAGACAGGCCTCGACTTCGGCGATTTCCGCCTCGCCGATCGCCGGCGCGCCGAAGATCAAAAAAGGCTCGATGGAGGATTCGGACGGCACCAGCGGCTTCTTAAGGTGGGCAAAGGGGCGGTCTTCATATCCCAAAGCCGCCGCAGCGTCCAGGCGCGCGAGGCGGCACCCACCATGGCGCACGCTTGATGCCCATCACATTCCTGTCGGGGCTGACACGGAACCGGGGGGAATTAATTGGCAACTGCGGCCCCATTACGCGTATTGTGGGGTAAATTCTGAGACCACGACTCCAGGCCGCCCGCCATGTCATCTCAACCGTTGCCCTCGCTCGCCGGCTTGTCCGGTATGGCGCGCCGTCTGGTTTCGGAAGGCGTACTGCCCGAGCCCGACGTACGCCAGGCGGTCATCGCCTCGGCTCAGCACAAGACCACCCTGGCCGCCTGGCTGCTCGACCACCATCTGGTCGATTCGATGCAACTGACCCGCGTAGCTTCGGCGGAGTTCGGCATGCCGGTCATGGACGTCAGCGCCCTGGTGCCGGCCAACATGCCGTTGAATCTGGTCAACGAAGCGCTGATCGGCAAGCATCACGCGTTGCCGCTGTTCAAACGCGGCAAACGCTTGTTTGTCGGCATCGCCGACCCGATGCAGTCGCATGCGTTGGACGAGATCAAATTTCACTCCAACCACATGGTAGAGCCGATTCTGGTCGAACGCGGCCAGCTCAGTCGGATGATCGACAACGCGCTGGCCACGCTCAGCGCAACCATGCCCGACCTGGGCGACGGTGGCCTGGACGATCTGGCGCTGGAGATGGGCGACGCCGACGGCGAAACCACCAGCGGCATCGACGCCACCGCCAACGACGACGCGCCGGTGGTGAAGTTCATCAACAAGGTGCTGATCGACGCGATCAAGCGCGGCGCCTCGGATATCCACTTCGAGCCGTTCGAGGCCTCTTACCGTGTGCGCTTGCGCATGGACGGCATGCTGCGCGCAGTGTCCAGCCCGCCGATCCAGCTCGGCTCGCGCATCGCCTCGCGCCTGAAGGTGATGAGCGGGCTGGATATCGCCGAGCGCCGGGTGCCGCAAGACGGCCGCATCAAGCTCAATCTGTCCAAGACCCGCGCGGTGGATTTTCGCGTCAGCACCTTGCCGACCCTGTTTGGCGAAAAGATCGTGCTGCGTATTCTGGACGGCTCCTCCGCGCGCATGGGCATCGACAAGCTCGGCTACGAGGAAGCACAGAAAAAACTCTACCTGGACGCCATTCACAAGCCCTACGGCATGGTGCTGGTGACCGGCCCGACCGGTTCGGGCAAGACGGTGTCGCTGTACACCGCGCTGAACATCCTCAACACCGACGAGCGCAACATTTCCACGGTCGAAGATCCGGTGGAAATCCGCGTGGAAGGGATCAACCAGGTCCAGCAGAACGTCAAGCGCGGCATGACATTCGCCGCCGCGCTGCGCTCGTTTCTGCGCCAGGACCCGGACGTGATCATGGTCGGCGAAATTCGCGACCTGGAAACCGCTGAGATCGCCATCAAGGCCGCGCAAACCGGCCATATGGTGCTCTCCACGCTGCACACCAACGACGCCCCGCAGACCATCGCGCGCCTAATGAACATGGGCATCGCCCCCTACAACATCACCTCCTCGGTGACCCTGGTGATCGCCCAGCGCCTGGCCCGCCGGCTGCACGATTGCAAGCGGCCGATGAACCCGCCGCTGCCCGATGCCGCCCTGCTCAAGGAAGGTTTCACCCAGGAGGAAATCGACGCTGGCCTGACCCTCTACGAAGCGGTGGGTTGCGACCAGTGCAATGAAGGCTACAAGGGCCGTCTGGGCATCTATCAGGTGATGCCGATGCTCGAAGAAATCCAGCAAATCGTGCTGCAAGGCGGCAACGCGCTGCAAATCGCTGAAGTGGCGCGCAAAGCCGGCATCAACGACCTGCGCACCTCGGCGCTGATGAAGGTCAAGAACGGCGTCACCAGCCTGGCCGAAATCGACCGCGTCACAAAGGACTAAAAGCTCTCGCCCGCCGCGCATGCGTCACCCGCGGCGGCATGCTCTAATGCCGCATGCATGAGCCGCGCCGCGCCACGGGGTGTCGCCGGTCCTGCCTCACCGCTCCCACGCCCGGGGCGGCTGACGCACAATAGCTGCAGGCGTTATCGACCGGACCGACCACCGACCGGTCCTGGCCAGAAATTTCAGGGGAAGGTAATGGCGACCGCGACTGCAAAAAATGCACGCACCATCGGCGCCCAGCGCGCGGAGGTCAGCAAGCAGACCATTTACGACTGGACTGCGCTGGACAAGCGCGGCAAAAAAATGAAAGGCGAGATGGCCGGCAAGAACGCCTCGCTGATCAAGGCCGAATTGCGCCGCCAGGGTATGAACCCGCAGACCGTGCGCGAGCGCGGCAAGCCCCTGTTTGGCGGTAGCGGCAAGGCGGTCAAGCCGCGTGACATCTCGGTATTCAGTCGGCAGATCGCCACCATGATGGCGTCGGGCGTGCCGATGGTGCAGTCGTTCGAGATCATCGCCAGCGGCCAGAAAAACATCCGCTTCAAGAACATGCTCACCGACGTGAAGCAGACCATCGAGGGCGGCGCGTCGCTGAATGAGGCTCTGAGCCGCTACCCGGTGCAGTTCAACGAGCTTTATCGCAACCTGGTGCAGGCGGGCGAATCGGCCGGTGTGCTCGATACCGTGCTGGACACGGTGGCCACCTATACCGAGCGCATGGAGAACATCAAGAGCAAGATCAAGAAGGCCTTGTTCTATCCACTGATGGTGCTGGCGGTGGCGCTCTTGGTCAGCATGATCATGCTGCTGTTCGTGGTGCCGGTGTTTGCGCAGACCTTCAAGGACGCCGGCGCCGAGCTGCCGGCGCCCACGCAGATCGTCATTTCCGCCTCGGAATTCATGAAGGCCTACTGGTGGCTGGTGATCGGCGGCATTATTGGCGGCGTGGTGGCGCTGGTGATGGCCAAGAATCGCTCGCAGAAATTCGCCCACTTCCTGGACCGATTGATGCTGAAGCTGCCGGTGATCGGCGGCATCCTGCACAAATCGGCGATCGCGCGTTTTTCGCGCACCCTGGGCGTGACGTTCCGCGCCGGCGTGCCGCTGGTGGAGGCGCTCGACGCGGTAGCCGACGCCACCGGCAGCGTGGTCTACGGCGATGCGATCAAACTGATGCGCGACGATGTCTCGGTCGGCCACCAGTTGCAGTTGGCGATGCGCCAGACCAACCTGTTTCCCAACATGGTGGTGCAGATGACTGCCATCGGCGAGGAGTCCGGCGCGCTGGACCACATGCTGTTCAAGGTCGCCGAGTTCTACGAGACCGAGGTGAACGATGCGGTCGACACGTTGTCCACCCTGCTTGAGCCGCTGATCATGGTGATTCTGGGCGTGCTGGTGGGCGGCATGGTGATCTCGCTGTACCTGCCGATCTTCAAGCTGGCCGGCACCGTCTAGGCCTTTCGGCGCTGGATCTCCAGGCACGCCTTACTTTTAGCTGTTAGGAACCGGGCATGCCCGACTTGCCGTTGTTTGTCTGGCTGATCGCCGCCGCTGTACTCGGCGCGCTGGTCGGCAGTTTTCTCAATGTGGTAATCCTGCGCCTGCCCGCGCGCATGCAGGCGCTGTGGCGACGCGAAGCGGCCGAGGTGTTGGAGTTGCCGGGGTCGGAACAGCCGTTGCCGCCGGGGATCGTGCGCGAGCCTTCGCACTGCCCGCACTGCAAGCATCCGCTGGCCATCATCGACAACATCCCGCTGCTGGGCTGGTTGCTGCTGCGCGGGCGTTGCCGCTATTGCCAGGCACGCATCTCGGTGCAGTACCCGCTGGTGGAGCTGATCAGTGCCTTGGTCAGCGTGGCAGTGGTGTGGAAATTCGGCGTCAGCCCCGCCGCGCTGGCCGGACTCTTTTTCAGCTGGACCCTGATCGCGCTGGCCGGGATCGACCTGCGCACTCAATTGCTGCCCGACCAGCTCAATTACCCGTTGCTGTGGCTGGGCCTGCTGCTGAGCCTGCTGCCGTTGTTCGTGCTGCCGGGCATGGCGATCGTCGGCGCGGCGATCGGTTATCTGAGCCTGTGGAGCGTCTACTGGCTGTTCAAGCTGCTGACCGGCAAGGAAGGCATGGGCTATGGCGATTTCAAATTATTGGCGGTGATGGGCGCTTGGATGGGGCCGCTGGCGCTGCTGCCGATCATCCTGCTGTCCTCCTTCGTCGGCGCGCTGGTCGGCGTGGGGCTGATCGTGCTGCGCAAGCACCAGCGCGAGGTGCCGATTCCGTTCGGGCCGTATATCGCCGCCGCCGGCTGGATCTGGTTTATCGCCGGCGATCAGTTGTGGGCGATGTATCAGCAATGGACCGGCCTGCGATGAGTGCCGACATGCCGTTCGTGGTGGCTCTGACCGGTGGCGTCGCCGCGGGCAAGGGCGCGGTGGAGCGGCGCTTTGAGGCGCTGGGGATCAACATCTACAACGCCGATGTGGCCGCGCGCGCGGTGGTCGCTCCGGGCAGCGATGGGTTGGCCGCGGTAGTGGCCGCGTTCGGCGAAGACGTGCTCGACGCCAGCGGTCAGCTCGATCGTCCGGCGATGCGCCAGCGCGTGTTTAGTTACCCCGACGAGCGGCACCGGCTGGAAGCGATTCTGCATCCGCGCATCCGCGCGTGGCTGCGCGAGCACGCCGCTGCCGATCGCGGTCCCTACTGCCTGCTGGCGATCCCGCTGCTGGCCGAACATATCGGCCATTACCGCTGGGTCGATCGCGTGCTGGTGGTGGATGTGCCCGAAGCGCAGCAAATCGAGCGACTGATCCGGCGCGACGGCATCGACGCGACCCTGGCCGAGCGCATGCTGGCCAACCAGGCCAGTCGCGCGCAACGGCTGAAGATCGCCGATGACCTGATCGACAACAGCGGCGCCGAGGCGGCGCTGGATGCACAGGTGACCGCGCTGCATGCGCGCTATCTGGCGCTGGCCGGCGTCGCCTAGCCAGGCTCGCGCCAGAACCCGCGGATGCCTGCCACGCCTTGCGCGCCAGCCGCTTGCGCCGAGGCGATATCCGCACGCCCCATACCGCCCAGGGCGTACACCGGCAGCGCCGCCGCCTCGGCCAGCGCGGTGAAACGCGGCCACCCCAGTGCCGGCCCCCCGGGATGACTGAGGCTGGGTTGCACCGGCGAGAGCGTGGCGAAATCCGCGCCGCAGCGCTGGGCTAGGGTCAGTTCTTCGGCGTTATGGCAACTGGCGCCGACGTATTGATGCATTGGCAAGGGACGCGTGCTCAGCGTCGCCAATTGCGTTCGCTTGAGCTGCACGCCGACGCCCGCGCCCAACGCCAGCGCGCCTTCGATATCCGCATTGAGCAGCAGGTGGGCGCGTTGCCGACGGGCTTGCGGCAGCAGATCGGCGGCCAGCACGCGTACCTGTTGCACCGACCAGGCCGGCAAGCGCAATTGCAGCAAGCGCACGCCATCATCCAGTGCCTGCCGCAGACGCTCGCGCCAGAGCGCGTAATCATCCGGCGCAATGTCGGCCGGGGTGATCGGATACGAGGCGGGCAACCTCAGGCTATTGAGGATGGCGCGATCCGCCGGCGCCAGCAGCGCGCTATCGCATTGATCGGGCAGCACCCATTGCAGCGCCTGTCCTTCCACTCCACGCGGCTGGCCGCGCCATCGGCGCAGCGTCCATACGTCCAGCAGCAACGCGCGTTCGCCGTAGCGCCAGGGAACCCGCAATCGCGGGGTGGCGCTGCCCGGCTCGGCATAGATGTCCAGTTCCTCCGCCAGTTCCCGCGCCAGCGCCTGCATGGGGGTTTCTCCTGGCTCCAGCTTGCCGCCGGGGAATTCCCACAAACCTTCCAGATGCTTGCCCGGCGGACGCTGCGCCAGCAGCACGCGTCCATCGTCGGCGAGCATCACCGCCGCCACCACGTGCAGCGGTGCGGTCAGCACCATCGTGTGCCCTCCGCGCGAGTGAGCCATGTCAGATGATCCGCCAAGGACGGCGCCGACAGCGCGCGCGCCATGGACACCTCGGCATGGACAGCCACGCGACGCATGCCGCCAATCAGTTGCGCACGTACTCGACCATGTCGAAAGCGTACTGGTGCTCGGCATCGGCCTTGTGATGCACGCGCGACAGTTCGGTCCACTGGCTGAAATGCACGCCGGGGAAGAACGTATCGGAGCCGTCCACCGCGGCACTGACCCAGGTCAGATAGAGCCGCTGCGCCAACGGCAAAGCCTCGGCGAATACCTTGCCACCACCGATCACCATCAGACCCGTATGCCCGCAGCGCGCCTGCGCCTCTTGCACCGAACGCACGGTAACTTGGCCGGGAAACGGCGCCTCGTGACGATGCGACAGCACCAGATTGGGGCGGTCGGGCAAGGCGCGACCGATCGACACCGCCGTGTTGTAGCCCATCAGCACATGCTTGCCCAAGGTCAACTGCTTGAACCAGCGCAGATCATCCGGCAGATGCCAGGGCAATTGGCCCTTGCGGCCGATGGCCAGGTTTTCATCGAGGGCGGCGATCAGGGAAATGGCCATGTTGCGTCGGCTCCTGCAGGGCTAGAGTAAAAACGTATGCGTCATCCAGCCCAAGCCGGATGCGCCAGCCGCCCATTGTAGCCAGGTTGCCTTTTCGCGAGCTTACGTCGGCGCACGCTCCTGCGACCGATCAAACCGCTACCGGCGCCTTGATCGCAGGATGCGGCGCATAGCCTTCGATCGCGATGTCCTCGTAGCGGAAATCGAAAATCGAACCGATCTTAGGATTGAGCACCAGATGCGGCAACACATGCGGTGGACGGCTCAACTGCAAGCGCGCCTGCTCGACATGGTTGTTGTACAGATGCGCATCGCCCAGCGTGTGCACGAAATCGCCCACGCCCAGCCCGCAGACCTGCGCGATCATTTGCGTAAGCAAGGCGTAGCTGGCGATATTGAACGGCACGCCCAGGAAAATATCCGCCGAGCGCTGATACAACTGGCAGCTCAACTTGCCGTCGGCCACGTAGAACTGAAACATCGTGTGGCAGGGCATCAGCGCCATCTTGGGTAACTCGCCAACATTCCAGGCGCTGACGATCAGCCGCCGCGAATCGGGGTTGCGCTTGATCTCATCCACCACCCAGGCGATCTGGTCGACCACGCCGCCATCGGCGGTGGGCCAGGCGCGCCACTGGCGGCCGTAGACCGGACCCAGGTCGCCGTTAGCGTCGGCCCATTCGTCCCATATGCTGACGCCGTTTTCCTTCAAGTAGGCAATATTGGTATCGCCTTTGAGGAACCAGATCAGCTCATGCACGATCGAGCGCAGGTGCAGTTTCTTGGTGGTCACCAGCGGGAAGCCGGCGCGCAGGTCGAACCGCATCTGGTAGCCGAACACGCTGCGCGTGCCGGTGCCGGTGCGGTCGGATTTTTCGGTGCCGTGGTCGAGGACGTGGGCTAGCAGGTCGAGGTAAGCGCGCATCCGCCAAGGATAGCCGATCGTTCGGACCGGCTCATCCGCCGCACCGGCACCACCACAAGAATTTGCGCCTCACCTAGACTGGACACCTTTCCCACGGAGACACCGGTATGGCAGCGTGGTTTTTCAGTTACGGCAGCAACCGCGAGCGGATCGGCCCGCTGGACGACACCGCTGCCATGGCGCAGGCGCGACGGCAGCCGGACGGCTGGTGCTGGCGCGAAGGCATGGCCGAATGGCAACCGATCCGAGCGGTGGCCGAGTTGTGGGGCGACGCCACCCAGTCGCCGCCGCCGTTTCTGGGTGCGCCCGCGCTCAACTCCCAGCTCGGCGCGGACACGATCGACTACCGCATCGTCGGCAACGACATGCAGTTCGTCGAGATCGAACTGGACAGCGGTGAAAGCGCGATCGCCGAAGCTGGCGCACTGATGTACAAGGATGCGGCGGTGCAGATGGACACCGTGTTCGGCGACGGCTCGTCGGCCGGTGCCGGCGGCGGTTTGATGGACAAGCTGTTTTCCGCCGGCAAGCGAGTGATCAGCGGCGAGAGCCTGTTCACCACGGTGTTCACCCACACCGGTCCCGGCAAGGCCACCGTCGCCTTCGCCGCGCCCTACCCCGGCACCGTGATGGCGATGAAGCTGTCTGACCATGGCGGCACCCTGATCTGCCAGAAGGACGCCTTCCTGGCCGGCGCGCGCGGCGTGCAGTTGGACATTTTCTTCCAGCGCAAAATCCTCACCGGCCTGTTTGGCGGCGAGGGCTTCGTGATGCAACGATTGACCGGCGACGGCTGGGTGTTCGTGCATGCCGGCGGCACTGTGGTGCAACGCGAGCTGGCCGCCGGTGAGCGGCTGGACGTGGACACCGGCTGCGTGGTCGCTTTCCATACCGGAGTCAGCATGGACGTGCGTCCGGTCGGCGGCATCAAAAGCATGCTGTTCGCCGGCGAGGGCATGTTCCTGGCCACGCTGACCGGGCCGGGCATGGTGTGGCTGCAATCGCTGCCGTTCTCGCGACTGGCCGGGCGCATGCTGGCGGCCGCGCCACAAGGCGGCGGCGAACGGCGCGGGGAAGGTTCGATCCTGGGCGGGCTGGGCGATCTACTCGGTGGCGACCGCAAATTCTAGCCACGCGGCGCGCATGCCTGGCCAAAGCACCGCATGCGCGCCATGACTCAGGCTGCGGGCACCACCGGTTGCAAGGTCGGCGCGCGACGCGACAGCCAGAGCAGACACAGGCCCACCACGATCAACGGCAGCGACTGAATCTGGCCCATGGTCAACCATCCGAACGCCAGATAGCCCAGTTGTGGATCGGGCACCCGCACGAACTCCACCAGGAATCGGAAGCAACCGTACATCAGGCCAAACAGGCCGGAAACCGCATAACGCGGGCGCGGCTTGAGCGAGTAAAGCCACAGCACGGTGAACATCACCACGCCTTCCAGCACGCCCTCGTACAACTGCGAAGGATTGCGCGGCAGCCCGCCAAACTCGGCCAGCCACTGCTGCCACTGCGGGTGGCCCAGCGCCAGGGCGCGATCCTCGTCCAGCGCCTGCGGAAAGATCATCCCCCACCAACCGTCGGTGGGCTTGCCCCACAGCTCGCCGTTGATGAAATTACCCAGCCGACCCAGGCCCAGGCCCAGCGGCACCAGCGGCGCGACGAAATCCACCGTGTCGAAGAAATGTATCGCATGCCGACGCGACCACCACAGCCCGGCCACCAGCACGCCGATCAGACCACCGTGGAAGCTCATGCCGCCGTCCCACACCTTGAACAGTGCCAGCGGCTCGTGCCAGATCCACGACGGTCCGCCGGCGTAATAGAACAGCATGTACCACACCCGCCCGCCGGCGATCGCGCCCATCATCCCATAGAAAACCAGGTCGCCCAGCGCATCGCGATTGACCGGCAGTCGGCCGCGCCGACGGCGGTATTCGCCCAGCAGCCAGGCGCCCATGAAGCCCAGCAGATACATCAGGCCATACCAATGCACCTGGATGGGTCCCAGGCCGAATGCGACTGGGTTGAAGTGGACCGTAAAGGGGGGTGTCATGCGTCACATCGCGGTGGGGCAAACCCCGATTGTAAGTCAGCCCGGGGGCTCCGGCGTATGCTCGCCCACCACGGGCCGGTCTACCGTTTTCCCGCCACGTGCCAAGGCTGAATGTGTCGCTGGATGAGTGAAGGTGCGCAGCAACACCGTCATGCGTGTGGTCGATGCCAACCCTCCGAGAGTACGGCGACGGGCAGAACGGTCCGACACCCACCCATGGAGCGGCAAGGTCGGTATCCGCCAGAGGAATGCGTGGCGCTCACGGACGTCGGTTTGCCTGCACACACTGGCCCCTTGCGCGCCGATGTAACCCCGTTTCAATCGCC
>JBEVMS010000072.1:0-10996 GCA_040508515.1 Dyella sp.
CGCGGTCCGCCGCGCGGCTCTTTTTTTGGGATCACGCCATGCAAGAGATTCTGACTGCTTTAAGCCAGGGACAACCCCTGGCAGCCGAGGCGATGGCCAGGACGTGGCTGCAAGGTCAGCCTGGGCACGCGGTGGTACAGCACTGCCTGGCGGTGGCGCTACACCAGCAAGGTCGCCAGCAGGAGGCGGCAGATGCTTTTGAGCGTTTGGTCGAGCTGTCGCCGGAGAGTGGCGAGTACTGGAGCTCCTACGCGGTAGTGTTGGGTCAGGCTGGGCATCTGGAGCAGGCCGAGTTGGCCCACCGACGCGCCGTAGCATTGCAACCTGAGCATCCGGACCGATTGCTCAACTTCGGTCTCTACCTGCTGCATATGGGGCGTCACGAGGAAGCCAGTGAGGTATTGCTGAAGGCTCATGAAAACGCGCCTGCATCCGCGGAGATCCGCATTCATGCGGCAAACGCCTGCGCCATCGCGCGCGACTACCGCGCCAACATACTGCTGGGCCCATGGCGGCTCTGGGAAGGACTGTCGCCGACGCTGCGTGCCGAGCTGGCTGAACTGCTCGCCGGGTTAGGTGACGGATTGGCTGCGATGCAGTTGTACGAGGACTTGCTGCAGGATGATCCGGACAACCAACCGATTCGCTTGAAGCTGGCAGGCATCTACGAGCGGGTCAATCAGCTGCAAGCGGCCGAGCAGACATTGCAGCATTACTTGCGGGCGGTGGGCACGCCCGACGATCTTGCGGCGGGGGATGTAGCCCACTTGCAAGCCACCTTGCTGATGCGGCGTGGTCAAGTGACCGAGGCGGCTCAACTCCTGGAGCGTACACAGCCCAGGCCAGGGCACGATTACGCGCATTTTTTCGCCCTGGCCGCTGCACGAGATCGGCTCACCGATACCCGTGGAGCCTTGTCCGCTCTGGCTGAGGCGCATCGGTTGCAAGTGGAAGAATTGAAACTTGTGGCGCCGGAGCGATTCGCCGTCAATGCGCCGTTACTGCCGGATATTGCCCATCGCCTGAGTGAGCAGGATGTCCTGCGTTGGCCTACGTTGGAGTCGCCTTTGGCGGTTCAGTCGCCGGTGTTCATCGTTGGCTTTCCTCGCTCGGGCACCACGCTGCTGGAGCAGATGCTCGATGCGCATCCGCTTTTGCAGTCGATGGATGAGCAGCCTTTTTTCAACGTACTGGCCGAACAGCTGGAAAGCCACGGGCTAGACGTGCCGCGAGACTTACACCGCTTGGGTCAGGCCGATTGCGACGAGCTTCGCCGCGGTTATCTGAGCATGGTCTGCGGCAAAATCCAGCGGCGCTGGGAGGCGCAGTTGGTCGATAAGAATCCTATGAACTTGTCATGGCTGCCATTGATCTACCGCCTGTTTCCCCAGGCGAAGTTCATTCTGGCGTTACGTCATCCCTGTGATGTGCTGCTGAGCAACTACATGCAGAACTTCCGCGCCCCGGTGCTGGCGTATGCCTGCAGTAGTTTCGAGAGGTTGGCCGAGGCCTATGTGCTGGCGATGCAGACCTGGTTGCATCACGTCGAGGTGTTCAAGCCTCAGGTCTACGTATCGCGCTACGAGGATCTGGTCGAGCGGCCGCAAGAGGGCGCGGCGAATCTGGCGCGCTTCTTGGGTTTGAAAGATGCCGCTCCCTTGTTGGACTTCCACCAGCATGCGCGCAACAAGGGCTATATCGCCACGCCGAGTTACAGCCAGGTGATACAGCCGCTAAGCAATAAAGCCGTCGGTCGTTGGCATGCTTACCGGGAGGCCCTGGAGCCGGTGCTGCCGGTATTGCAGCCCATGTTGGACCACTGGGGCTACGGCACGAAAGCCTGAAGATCGGACAGCGTGATCTCCCCACTGCCCGCGTGCGCAGATGCGGCAGGATTCATCGCATGCGTTTGAAAACGCACTTGCCCGATGTGGCTGACGAGTGATCGCAACGGTTGTCCACGGGGCAAACTGCGAAGCATCACGGCCAGCCATTCATTACACGTTTTTGATCAACGGCGGCTTGATCGACGGCTGCATGCGAACGGGCTTAGTCACGGTTGTGATCACGCGCCCCAGGTGCCGCGTGGTCACTGCATCCGGCTTTCTGATGCCAGCGGGCTTTCTTATGCCAGTGCCGAGGGGGTTGATTGGCCGCCACGCTGAGCGCTTCAGCTCGGCTCACCGACTGATTCACCGTCGTGGCTCATGGCTACCGGGGCTGCTTGCCAGGGCGGTAAGCCGAGTGCGATCCGTAATGGATCGAGCAGGCTGCCATAGCGCTCGCTGTGCGCTGTATTGCTTTGCAAAGGGCGCCTGACCTGACTGGCACTGGGGGAGCGTATTTCCCGTGAGCTTTCATGAAAGCGCATGCAGCGCTCTTGGAAATCCAGGCCGCAAAACGCCAACAGTCGAGCAATGGCGTCTTGCGGATTCTGCAACAGCATTTCGTAGCTGTGCTCGTACACGTGCTCAGGATGCAGCGCACTCCAGTGACGTAACGCGCGATCATAATCACGCCAGAACGCGGCCAGATCCTCGAAGGTCCGGCTGTATTCGTTATTGTCCAGGCGCTGGCGGTAGCACGAGAAAGTGGTTTCCAGCGGTGCACGTCGGCAGCCGACAATGTGCGCCTGCGGCAGCATGGCGCGGATTGCCCCGATATAGAGCCAGTTGCTTGGCAGCTTGTCGATGAAACGGGATTGCTGGCCGCGCCAGGACTGGGTGCGTTGCAGATAGCGTTGACCGAGCCGGTGCCAGTCGGCCGGTTGCATCTGCGGAACCCATTGAGGAAACGGCATGCCGCGGCGACGTGATTCTTCGGCCAATGTCTGCGGCAGATCGATCAGTTCGCCAGCACCGGCTACTTCACTGTGCGATGCCAGTATCTGTTCCACCAGGGTGGAGCCGGAGCGCGGCAGGCCAACAACGAAAATCACTTCGGACCCCAGTGGCCGATCGGCGCCGGCGGGCGCAGGCGTAAAGCCGTCCATATGCTGATCAACGCTACGGCCAAAGCCGAGCCGGTCCCACTGCTGCCGCTGCCGGCCCAAGGCGTTGGCCTGTTGTAGCGCGCTAAGCGATTGGGCGTACTCACCCGCCTCATCCAGCGCGCGGGCCAGCGCGAAACCAATGGCCATGCGATCGTCGTTGGAGGCACGGGGGTGATCCAAGGCCTGTTGCATGCGTTGGATATCGGAGCTTTCGAATGGCACCGTCTTGAGATCGGCAAGACCCCACCAGGCCATACCAGACCACGGTTGCTGTTGGATCACCTGGCGAAACATGGCCGCCGCCTCGTCGGCGCGGCCTTTGGTGCGCAGCAAATCGGCGAGCAGGGAGCGCGCCGTGGCGTGTTCGGGTGCCAGCGCGACAGCCTTCTGCAAGGCCTCGACGGCTTCGTCATTACGTACCGAACGAACCAACAGTACGCCCAGGTTGTACCAGGCATCGGCCAGCTTGGCGTCCAGCCGACAGCAGGTTTGCAGGGCTTCGATGGCGTTGTCATAGTCGCCCGCACCTCCCAGCAGCGAACTGAGTGTGATGTAGTAAACCGCGTCGTTCGGCCGCTGGGCCAGGGCGGCACGCATGGTTGAAACAGCTTCACCGTAACGCCCGCGTAGACCGAGCAGGCCGGCGTGCATGCGCAGCACTTCCGGGTGTTCGGGCTGCAAAGCCAGCGCCTGTTGCAGATGCTGCTGGGCAAGTTCGGGGTTGCCAGCGTCTAACGCTTGTGCGGTCAGGGCAACGCAGCGCTGCGTATCGGAACGCAATCCTTCAACTCGTGCATTCATCGATCTGATGGATATCCTGGCCCATCGGCCGTGTGGTCGAACCGATACGCTAGCATAGGAACACCCTTCGCTAGCGAGAGCCTTCATGAGCTACCTGCAAGAGCCGTTGTCTGTCCTACGCCAGCGACTGCAGGAGTCTTTGCAACGCGGCGACTACGGCGATGCCGAGCAATGTGCTCATACTTTGCTGGAGCAGCAGCCGGGCGATCAGCAGGCCGCCCGTTTCATCGCCGTGCGCCATCAAGAGCGCGGGGAATTGCAGCGGGCTTTTAGCGTACTGAGTAAGGCGGTGGCCGATGTCAGCGCGGTAGCGGGCACATGGCAACAATTGGCGCTGCTGCAGGCAGAATTGGGCGACATCCCGGCGAGTGTTGAAAGCCTACGTCGCTGTCTTGGATTGGATCCGCACGCGGAATTGGCGCATCTGTATATGGGGGTGGCCCAGGAGCGCCTTGGCGAATCGTTGTCAGCGCTTTGGCACTATTGCCGCGCAGTGCATCTGGCCCAGTCGACGGGGCATTGGATCAGTCAGGAAAGCACGCCAGCCGCCGTCCTGCCGCTGGTCAAACACGCCATTGGCAAGGTTAACCAGGGCCGGCGCAGTGCCATCGAGGTGGCCTTGCAGCCCTTGCGCGCGCGTTATGGAACGTCGGAACTGACGAGAGTGCAGCAGGCGTTGGCCGGCTATCTGGGGCAGTCACCGCCGAAGCCGGCCGATGCGCGCCAGCAACCGAAATTCCTTTATTTTCCGGGCATTCCAAGCCAACCCTATTACGGCCGCGAACGCTTTCCGTGGCAGGAACAACTGGAGGTGGCGACCGCGATCATCCGCGAGGAATTGATCGACGTGCTGTCCAGCGAGGGGGCATTGGAGCCTTTTCTCGGTACCAACAACCAGGCCGTCGGCCAGATGCTGCGCGGCAGTTCGGAGTCGGCCGCCTGGGATGCCTATTTCCTCTATCGCCACGGCGAGCGTTATGACCAGCATTGCTTACGCTGCCCACGTACCACGGCAGTGCTTGAAAAGCTGCCGCTGGTACGCATTCGTGAGCACGCGCCGGAAACACTATTTTCAGTGTTGACGCCTGGCAGCCATATCCTGCCGCACACGGGAGTGACCAATACTCGGCTGGTCACCCATCTTCCCTTGATAGTGCCCCCGGACTGCGCATTGCGCGTCGGCGGCGAGGATCACTCTTGGCAGGAGGGGCGTTGCGTCACGTTCGACGACACCTTCGTGCACGAGGCATGGAATCACAGCGAACGTACCCGTGTAGTGCTGATTCTGGATAGCTGGAACCCCGACCTGACCGAAGTAGAACGATTGGCCGTCACCGATCTGGTTCAGGCGATAGGTGATTTCAACCGCAGCGCAGAACAGTTGACGCAGTGAGACGGCGCAGCTGCGACGAGAACGCTTCGCACGCCGAGGCCCAAGAACACGGTTCGCACAGGTCCTGGTTGCCATCGGCGTGTGCCGATAAATATCGAGCGCTGACCTATCGACAAGCTGGATGTACGCACGCGGCTGAGCGAGCCGGTCGCAGCAGAGGTTCCATCAAAGGCATACGCGTTCAGTCGCTGAGCATGCTCAACGCCACCGCCTCGGCGATTTTGATGCCGTCCACGCCTGCCGAGAGGATGCCGCCGGCATAACCGGCGCCTTCGCCGGCGGGATACAGGCCGCGGGTATTGAGGCTTTGCAGGCGTTCGTCACGCTTGATCCGGATCGGCGACGAGGTGCGCGTTTCCACGCCGGTCAGCACCGCGTCGTGGCGGGCGAAGCCGCGAATCTGTTTATCGAACGCGGGCAGCGCCTCGCGGATTGCTTCGATGGCGTAATCGGGCAGCGCGCTGTCCAGCGAGCCCAGCGTCACGCCCGGCTTGAACGAGGGCACCACTTCGCCGAACTCGCGCGAGGCGCGCGCGGCGATGAAGTCGCCCACCAATTGGCCCGGCGCGTTGTAGTTTTCGCCGCCCAAGGCATAGGCGCGGCTTTCCAGATCGCGTTGCAGGGCGATCCCGGCCAGCGGGCTGCCGCTGTCGTCGAAGGCGGCGAAATCGCTCGGCTCGATGCCTACCACGATCGCCGCGTTGGCGTTGCGCTCGTTGCGCGAGTACTGGCTCATGCCGTTGGTGACCACCCGGCCCGGCTCGGACGTGGCCGCCACCACCGTGCCGCCCGGGCACATGCAGAAGCTGTAGACCGAGCGGCCGCGTCCGGCGTGGCGCCCCTTGCAATGGTGCACCAGCTTGTAGTCGGCGGCGCCTAGAATCGGATGGCCGGCTTGCGGGCCGAAACGCGCGTGGTCGATGATCGATTGCGGATGCTCGATGCGAAAGCCGATCGAGAACGGCTTGGCCTCCACGTAAACGCCGCGCCGATGCAGCATCTCGAAGCTGTCGCGCGCGCTGTGGCCCAGCGCCAGCACCACGTGGTCGGCGCGGATATGTTCGCCGCTAGCGAGCAGCACGCCGCGCACCTGGCGTTGGCCTTGGGCGTCGATGGCGATGTCCAGGTCGTCCACGCGCTGATCGAAGCGAATTTCGCCGCCCAGCGATTCGATCGTGGCGCGCATCTGCTCGATCATCGAGACCAGCCGAAACGTGCCGATGTGCGGCTTGGACACGTAGAGGATTTCTTCCGGCGCGCCGGCGGCGACAAATTCGGTCAGCACCTTGCGCCCGTGATGCAGCGGATCGCGGATCTGGCTGTACAGCTTGCCATCGGAAAACGTACCCGCGCCGCCCTCGCCGAACTGCACGTTGGATTCCGGATGCAGGTTGCGCTTGCGCCACAGATCCCAGGTGTCGCGCGTGCGTTCGCGCACGGCCTTGCCACGCTCCAGCACGATCGGCTTGAAGCCCATCTGCGCCAAAATAAGCGCCGCGAACAGGCCGCAGGGGCCGAAGCCGATCACCAGCGGACGCAGCGGCAGTTCGCGCGGCGCCTGCGCGACGAAACGGTAGCGCGTATCCGGCGATGGTCCCACGTGTGGATCGGCGCTCAGCCGCGCCAGTACCGCGGCCTCGTCGCGCAGCGCCACGTCCAGCGCGTAGATCAGCGCGATCGCGCCGCGCTTGCGCGCGTCGTAGCTGCGCTTGGCCACATGCAGGGCCAGCAGCTCGGCGTCGGCGATGTCCAGCTTGGTTAGCACCGCGTGGCGCAAGGCCGCTTCGGCATGCTCCAGCGGCAGTTTGATATCGGTCAGTCGCAGCACGCGGGTTCCGGAAAGGCGAGGCAGGCAAGCAGCCATTTTCGCACGTCCCGGCACAACGAAAGAGGGCTGGCGAATGCCAGCCCTCTGCGCAGTCAAATTAACGTGCGATGCATCAGAAGTTGTAATTGAAACCGGCGTAGTAGCTGCGGCCCAGCGCGTCGTATAAGCCGCCGCCGAAGGTGTTACCGAAGACGTTGACCGGCGGATTGCGATCGAACACGTTGGTCACGCCCACATACGCCTGCCAGCCACCCTTGAAGCTGTAACTGACCTTGGCGTCGTTGAAGAAGCCGGCGCCCGCCTGGATCGGCGAGGTGGAGGTGGGGTTGGAATCAAAACTCTCGTTGCTCACCCGCAGCATCGAGCTGAAGTAGCGTACGTTCCAGTTGATAGTCCAGTTATTGAGCAGGTAGGTCGTCATCAGCGACGCCTTCCACTTGGGGAAACCCAGCGTGCCGTTGTCTTGGATCGACTCGTCGCGGCGTTTTGAATCCATAAGCCGGGTCGCGGTGGCGTCAGCTCGCGTGAGCGGTTCGCTTCAGCGTTTGGCCACCGCGATGGGTCATCGGGTCGTGCCGGTGGCCATCAAGGGTCGATGTGCCGGGTGGCGATTATCGACCCGATGGCCGAGGCGTTGCGTGTTTAAACGCCGCCGAGGAAGTCGTTCTTGCCGATGTTGGCGCCGGCCTGGCGCAGGATGGCGTAGGCGATGGAGGCGTGGAAATACAAATTAGGCAGGACGAAGTGCAGCAGGAAGGCCTCGCCTTCGAAATGCTTTTCGCCGGCGCGCATCGGCACCACGATCTTGCGCGCTTCGCTGCCATCGATCTGAGCGGCCTGGAAGGTCTTGAGGTAATCCAGCGCATGCTCGATGCGGGCGTTCAGTTGGGCGAAATCGGTTTCGTTGTCGTCGGTGGCGACCACTTCGTTGCCGGCCAGACGCGCCGCGCCGCGGGTCGCCATGTCGGTGGCGATCTGCACCTGCTTGACCAGCGGCAGCATGTCGGGGATGAGTCGGGTATTCAGCAGCACGCCCGCGTCGATGCTTTTTGCGCTCGCGAGCGCCTCGCCCTGGCGCAGCACATGGGCGAGGTTGCCCAGAACGCGCACGAAAACGGGGATGGAGGCCTGGTACATGGACATGGTCATCGGGGATTGTTCCGGTAGATCGGGTGGGGGAGGGGATGAATCGCCGGCAAGCATAGCGGTGGGCGACGGTGTCGTGTGAGTGCCCGCCGCATGAGGCAGGCTTCGGGTTACGCGCCAGGCGACCAAGGCGCCGATAAGCAGCAGCGCCGCGGCCAGCACGAAGGCGAAACCGGGCAGGTGCAGCGGTGAATGCTTGGCGATCGACAGCGCGAAGACCTGGGCGAAAAGAAACGGTCCGAAGATGCCAGCCATGCTGCCCAGGCTGGCGATTGCGCCCTGCAGCCGGCCCTGTTCGGAGGGATCGACTTGGTGGGTCATCATCGACTGGAGCGGCGGCCCGGCCAGGCCCCAGAGCGCCATCAGCGGAATGCCCAGGAGAAATACCTCGCCCAGGTTGGCAAAACCCATCAGCAGAAACGCGCCAATGCCGAACAGCAGGCCGGCCATCAGCAGCGAGCGCTCGCCGAAACGCGGCGCCAGGCGACCGGTCAGAAACGCCTGCACAAAACCGTCGCAGGCACCCACCAGCATCAGCACCAGACCCACCGCCTGGGTGCCCCAGCCGTAGCGGTAATCGGCGTACAGCACGAACACCGTCTGCAGTACGTAATGCGCCAGATAGACCAGAAACATCACCACCGCCAGGCCCAGCACCTGGGGATAACGGCGCAGCAGCTTCAGCGAGCCGATCGGACTGGCGCTATGAAATTCGAAGCGCTTGCTGCGCCGTTCCTTGGGCAGCGACTCGGGCAGCACCAGCAGGCCGTAGAAGAAGTTGCACAGCGCCAGTGCGGCGGCGACCCAGAACGGCAAGCGCAGATGCATCGCGCCCAGCCAGCCGCCCAGTCCCGGACCGATGATGAAGCCCAGCCCGAACGCGCCACCGAGCATGCCGAAAGCGGCAGCGCGTTTCTCCTTGCTGGTCACATCGGCGATGTAAGCGTTGGCGGTGCTGAAGCTGGCCGCGGTCATCCCAAGCACGATGCGCCCGAGCAGTAACAACCACAGCGTGGGCGCCAGTGCCAGCACGATGAAATCCAGCGCCAGACCCAGGTTGGAAATCAGGATCACCGGGCGCCGTCCGAAGCGATCGGACAGGGCGCCCTGTACCGGCGAAAACACGAATTGCACCAACGCGAACACCGTGCTGAAGATACCCACCCACCACGCGGCGGCGGCGATGCCACCGCCGATCAACTGCGCAATCAGATGTGGCAGCAACGGCACGATGATGCCGAACGCCAGCATGTCCAGCAGCACGGTGATAAAGATGAAGGCGAATGCCGCACGGCGTGGTGCGGGCAACGAGGGAGACGGCGAGGACATGCGCGACCGCAGGCGAGCCCAAAGTGTTCGCACGATAGCGCAAGGAACGGCCATAGCCCACGTCACCGCCGTTCCCAGAGATGATCAGCACCCCCTCGGATGTCGCCACGCCGTCGCTCTAAGCGGGCGGCTGAGCCAGTTCGTGGGCGTCGAGATAGCCGTCGTGGTTGTGATCGAGCCTGTCGAATTGGCGACGCAACGTGGCCTGCCATTGCGCCAGCGTCACTGCGCGGACGTGCCCGCCGGGCAATTCCTGCGGCTCCAGCACGCCATCGGCATTGCGATCCAGCCGCCGAAAGCCGGCGCTGAGATAGTCGACATACTCGGCTTGGCTGACCCGGCCATCGTGGTCGCGGTCCATCCGCGCCAGATAGTCCGCTGGCGTGCGCGGTGTGTCCTGTGGCCGGGCCAGTGGCGGCCAGGCGAGGACGAGCAGCGGCAGCCAGGCGGCCGCGCGGTGGAGTAAGCGCATGATCTGGATCGCTCGGTGGATCAAGGCGCGCAGTGTGCGACAGCATCGGTGGCTTGTCGCCCCTTGTAACTGGGTGCCGGCGGCGCGATAAACGAGGGTGTGCCAGCGGCGTGCGCCGCCTGCGGCCGTCCCATCCCCCACCCGTCGGAGCGTGACTCTCATGATCTACGACACCATCCTCGACACCATCGGCAACACGCCGATCGTGCGCCTGCATCGCCTGGCGCCCAAGCACGTGACGCTGTACGCCAAGGTGGAATCGTTCAACCCCGGCGGCTCGGTGAAGGACCGCCTGGCCCTGGCGGTGATCCTGGACGCCGAGAAAAAGGGCCTGCTCAAGCCCGGCGACACCGTGGTAGAGGCGACCTCGGGCAATACCGGCGTGGCGCTGGCGATGGTCTGCGCCGCGCGTGGTTACAAATTCGTGGCCGTGATGACCGAAACCTTTTCGATCGAGCGACGCAAATTGATGCGCGGCTACGGCGCCAAGGTGGTGCTCACCCCCGCCGCGGAGCGCGGCAGTGGCATGGTGCGTCGGGCCGAGGCCTTGGCCGCCGAGCACGGCTGGTTCCTGGCGCGGCAGTTTCAGAATCCGGCCAACCCGGCGTTTCACCGCAGCACCACCGCCGCGGAAATCCTGCGCGATTTCGCCGGCAAGCGGTTGGATGCCTTCGTCACCGGTTGGGGCACCGGGGGCACCCTCACCGGGGTCGGCGAAATGCTCAAGCTGGCCCGCCCCGAGGTGACGATCGTCAGCACCGAGCCGGCGGGCGCGCAGTTGCTGGCGGGCAAGGAGTGGCAGCCGCACCGGATTCAGGGCTGGACGCCGGACTTTGTCCCCGAGGTACTCAACCGTAGCATCGCCGACCAGGATCTTCCGGTGGACGATGTACTCGCGCGCGACACCGCACGCCGGCTGGCCGCGGAGGAAGGCATTTTCGTGGGCATCTCCGCCGGCGCCACGGTGGCGGCGGCGCTGCAATTTGCCAGCCAGGCCGAGGAAGGCAGCGTGATCCTGGCGATGTTGCCCGATAC
>JBEVMS010000102.1:0-9170 GCA_040508515.1 Dyella sp.
CGCGCTCCACCGCCAGCACCAGAAAGGTCGCCAGGGTCATCGGTGCCAACACATGCCAGGCCCGCCGCAAGCTACCCAGCGACAGACCGATGGTGACGATCAACAACACACCGGCCACCAGCAACGCCTGCAAAATGCGTTTGCGGTAAGACGCCACCAGCGATTCGGCCGCGTCTTTCATATCCAGCAGACGCAGCTGGCCAGCACTGGCCTCGGCCAACCGTTGCAGCGCGCGTGGATCATGCAGCCCGCTGATCGTCGCCAGGCCCAGCCATTGGCCGTCGTAAGGCAGCAGCATCGCCGCCAGGCGCTGGCCCAGGGGCGATTGCGCGTAACGCTGCGGCGTCAACAGCGGTAGCTGGCGGGCCAATGCGACATCATCGACGAATGGCTGGAACAACTGCTGGCGGAACGGCAGGCCCTGGGTCGCCACGGCCAGGCTGGCTTCCAGCGCGGCACGCGCAGGCAACTTGCGCTGGCGCGCCTGCTGCGTGACCAGGCTGGGCAGGTAGATCGAGGGCAATTCCAACGCATCCAGCGCATGCGCCGCGATCAGCTTGGGAACCTGGGGTTCCAGCCGCTCCGAGAGCGCCAGCACGCCCTGCTCGGTAGGTGCGCGCAACAGCAGCAGATAGCGTGCATCCGGCGCGCCCAGGGCTGCGCGCAATTGCGCATCACGCTGCAACAGCATGCGCGGCAACGGCGTCAGCGCCGACAGATCGTTTTGCCAGAACGGTCCGGGCGCCAGCCACAACAGCAGTGCGGCGAGCAGCGCCAGCAGCGGCGCAATCCAACGCGGCCGCGGCAGCTGATCGAGCCGCCGGCGCGCCCAGGCCAACCACGCCAGCTGTGCCACGTCGCGCACCCGATCGGGCAGCAGATGCGGCAACAGATAACGGGTACTCAGGCCCGCCGCCAGTAAGCCGACGATGGTGAACACCGCCAGTTGCTTCAATCCATTCACCCCGGACGCATAGAAGGCCACATAGGCGATACATGCTGAGGCGATCGCGGTCAGCAGCGGCGGCCACAGCTCACGTGCGCTGTCCAGCGCGCTGACACCCGCGCGACGATGGCTGAGTAACCGGATCGGATACTCCTGCGCCACGCCGAGCAGGGTAAAACCGAACGCCAGGGTGATCCCGTGCACCTGCGGAAACACCAGCACCAGCGCGGCGATCCCGGCCAGCGCCGCGCTGGCGATCGGCAGCGCCGACAACAGCAGGGAACCGACATTCCGGTAGGCCAGCAACAGCAGCAGCACGAAACCGACGCTGGAGATACGGCCGATCCACTCGGCCTGCTGGCGGGTCTGCGCCGCGGCGACCACGCTGAAATAGCCTGGTCCGCTGATCGTCAATGCCACGCCGACATGATCGGGTAGCGCGGCCAGCGCCTGACGCACGCCATCGACCGCCGCCTGCTGCGATTGCGGATCGAATCCACCCGCTTGCGTCTGCACCAGCAACAACGCCTCGTGGTCGGCGGAAAACCACACGCCCTCGCGCACTTGCGGCGAGCGCGCCGGCGTCCAGCGCTGCGCCAGCGTCAACAGCTCGAGGGTCGGATCACGCGGCAGCAGGCCTTTAAGTAGACTCGCCGCCGGTGAGGACAGATCCTCCAACCGCTGCTGCAACTGATCGCTCAGATAAGCCGTGTCCAGCGGCTGCGTATCCAGCGTCGGCGACAACAGGTAGCGATACGGCAACAGGCGCGTGTCCAGCGCGCCGATCTCGAAGCTGCCATTGAGCACTTGAGAATAGCGCCGGTCGCCACGCAGGCGCTGCGCCATTTGCTGGCTGAGCGACGCCAGCTGCGCTTCGGGACGCCCACTCAGCGCCAGCATCAACAGGCGCGAAGCGGCGCCCTCACCGACCTGATCCAGCAGCAGACGTTGATCGGGCGTGGTCGGCGCCGGCATGAAACTGCGCAGATCGCTGCCGACCTGCAAGCGCTGCGCCACCAGTAGCCCCAGTCCCGCCAATGCCAGCAGCCACAGCGGCAGCAGGCCGAACCAGGCGCGCGCGCGCTTCAATCGCGCGCCTGGCACAGTTGCGCCAGCGCCTCGCGGCTGGGCGCGGCGGGCATATGCGCGGCCAGCGAACCGAGCAGATCGACCGCCAGATCGCCATCAGGCTCGCGCATGCTCATGCAGCGTGGCTGCTGCGCCTGGCCGTCGATGCGGATGCTCGCCACGCTGCGCGCCAGTTGCGCGTCGCGCGGGGTAAGCAGCAGCGACCAGGCGCCGGCCGCGTCACCGTGCAACTCGATCGTGAAGGCCTGCTGCAAGCGCGCCGCGTCGCCGCCGAGCAGGGCGACGAAACTGTCCAAAAGCAGTTGCAGCTGCGGCGCACGTTGCAGCGAAAAACGACGCGGCGCACGACCTTCGCGCTGCTGGGTCACCACGCCATCGGCGATCTGTGCGCTCTCCACGTGCGGCGCGGTTACCGTGCGCTCAAGGCGATCGCCGCCCAGCCAGGCCAGCTCCCCGGACACCACCAGCGGTTGATCGAGCACCCGCATGAAGCGCGCCTCGGCGAACGGTGTGCGCGCCGGTGCCGGCCGCCCCAGGCTGGCGATCAGCGCCGACACCGACCCATCAGCGGGCGGCGTTGACGCGCTCGCCGACAGCGCGATCGACAGGCATAGCCATGGCGCCAGGGTCTTGCCAGAAATCATAGAAGTTGAACCAGTTGTAGGGAGCCACTTCGACATAGTGCTCCAATCGCCGGGCGTAGCGCCCGATCAAGGCATCCAGCGCCGGACCGCGCGCGTGGCGTGGGATCTCCACCTGCTCGGCCATCGGCTCGAAGATCAAGCGGTAGCGCCTGCCGCCCAGGTAAAGCCCGAAGCACAGCACCACCGGCACCTTCAGCGTATGCGCCAGCAGCCACGGCCCGACCGGGAACGGCGCCGGCGAGCCCATGAAATCAACCCGGCGCAAGGTTTCGTGCGCGCGTCCGCGATCGGCCAGCAAGGCCACCATGCCGCCGCGCTGGCAGGTCTCGGCCATCGCCAGAGTGATCGAGAGGCCGTCCTGCGAGGCGTCGATGACATTGGCACCGATCTCCGGCGCCAGCGCTTCCAGCAATTCAGTCATCACCGGCGTCTTGCACTTGTCCAGCACCACCCGAAGCGGCACCTGCGGCTGGCGCGCGGCGATCGCCCGCAAAGCCTCGAAACTGCCTTGATGGGAACCGAGCAAAAGCACGCCACGCCCTGGCTCCAGCGCGGTCTCCAGCGCCTCCAGACCCTGCACATCGACCTCGATCGAGCCCTCACCACGCGCCAACAGAAAAATCCGATCGACGCTGGTAATCGCATAACTGTAGAAATGCCGCAGCACCTGCCAGTGGCTGACTGGACGTCTAAACGCCCGTTGCAGGAACTGCCGCGACGCACGCCGCTCCGGCCCACGTCGCGCAAAGCAATACAGGGTGATGGGATAGAGAAGCCACTGCGCCAGGGTGCGACCGCCGTGCAAGGCGATCCCGCGGATCAGCCAAAATGCGAAGCGACCACCGCCCTCGGGACGACTCTGCCAATGCTCACTCATCCTCGCCCGCCTCCAGCGTGCCGCGCGCCAGCAGCGCCTCCCCGCGGCATATCTCGAAACGCAGCCGCCCGGCGTGCTCGCGCAGTGTCAACGTGGCAGCCTGCGTGGGCAGCAACGGAAGCAGAAATTTCACTTCGACCAAACGTGCCAGTCGCTGGCCGCGCCACGCGCGCAAGGCCTCGGCTACATGCTGCAGCAGCAGCACGCCGGGAACGATCGGCTGGCCAGGGAAGTGCCCCGGCAGGCTGGGATGATCCGCGGCGACGGTCAACGGCTGCTGCCAAACCGGCACAGTCATCGGCGCGCTCCGTCCACGCGCGCGATCGGCGCAACACGGCGCGCCAGGTCGACTCGCGGAGGGAAAAACGATCGCGCCATGGAGCCTCCTGCTTGATGCCACCCTACCGGCTGAGCGTGCCACCCCACGGCAAAAAACCACGTGACGACCGCGCCGCGGATCAGACGCTGCGATGACGCTCGATAAAAGCCGAGAGGCTGCCCAGGCTGGCGAAGATTTCCCGGTTGCCCGGATTGTCCGATCGCAGTTGAAAACCATAGCGCTTGGAGACCGCCAGCGCGATCTCCAGGGCATCGATCGAATCCAGGCCCAGCTCGCCGCCGAATAACGGCGCGTCGATGTCCATTTGGGCTGGATCGACGGTTTCCAAATTGAGGCTGGCCACGATCAAGGTAGCCAATTCGTGCTGTGCCGCTGTCTGCTCTGCCATGCCTAATTCCGTACCTGTTGCGCATAGTTTCCCCGGCCGCAACGACCTTGAAGTGTAACATGCGGCTGGCTGCCACCCGCGGTGACGCAAGATGTTGCGCCACGCTGGGCGCGCGCAGCAGCCGTCGCAACCGCGTCGGCGGCCTTTATGGCACGGCGCACCACGACTCGACGCTGAATGGCGTGCCGGCCGGACGCATGCATGCGCACCCGCGCGCCCAAGGTTCGGTTAAATCCTGCCCGATCACGCCGGTACTATTTCTTTTGCGGCCGGTTCCAGCCGGGCAGGCTCATCTGGCGCGCGCGCGCCACGGTCAGTTGCTCGGCCGGCGCGTCCTTGCTGATCACCGAACCGGCGCCGATGGTGGCCCCCGCGCCCACCGTCACCGGTGCCACCAGCGCGCTGTTGGAGCCGATGAAGGCGCGATCTTCGATGCGGGTCAGCGATTTGTTGACGCCGTCGTAGTTGCAGGTGATCGTGCCGGCGCCGATGTTCACCCCGCTACCGATCTGCGCGTCACCCAGGTAGCTCAGATGATTGGCCTTGGAGCCTTCACCCAGCCGCGCCTTCTTGATCTCCACGAAATTGCCCACGTGCACGCCCGCATCCAACTCGGTGCCTGGGCGCAGGCGCGCGAAGGGACCGATCACGCATGGCCCATGGGTGACCACCCCGTCCAGATCACAATGCGACTGCACCACCGTACCGGCAGCCAGCCGTACATCGCGCAGCCGGCAGAACGGACCGATGCGCACCTCATCGCCCAATGTCACCGTGCCTTCCAGCAGCACATCGACATCAATCTCCACATCGCTGCCCGCATCAACCGTACCGCGCTGATCAAAGCGCGTCGGATCGGCCAGGCGCACCCCGGCCAGCATCAAGATGCGGGCGTGGCGCTGGCGCAACTGCGCCTCCAGCTCGGCCAGTTGCAGGGGATCGTTGGCCCCCGCGGCCTCGACCGGATCGGCGCATTCGATCGCCGCGGCCGGCATGCCTTCGCGTGCAGCCATCGCGAACACATCGGTGAGGTAGTACTCGCCTTGCGCATTGCGGTTGTCCAGCGCGCCAATCCAGCGCTTCAGGGACGCCGCCTGTGCGGCCAGGATGCCAGTGTTGACCCGCCGCAGCGTGCGTTGCTCGGCGCTGGCATCCTTTTGTTCGACGACCGCAGCGACCTTGCCCTGCGCATCCAGCAACACGCGGCCATAGCCGAACGGGTCCGCCAACTCGGTGGTGAGAAGGCGCAAGGCATCGGCATGCTCGACCAAGCCGCGCAACGTCTCGCTGCGGGTCAGCGGCACGTCGCCGTAAAGCACAAGGACTTGCGCCTGCGCCGGCACCTCGGCCATCGCGGCGGCCACCGCGTGCCCGGTGCCCAGGCGCTCCGCCTGCAACACCCAGCGCAGATCGTCCTGGTCGGCGAAAGCGGCCCGCACGTGCTCGCCCAGATGCCCGTAGACGATATGGATCGCCGCCGGCCGCAGCGCGCGCGCGGCCGCCAGCACATGCGCCAGCAAGGGCTGCCCGGCCAGCGGCATCAGCACTTTGGGCTTGCTCGATTTCATCCGCTTGCCCTCACCAGCGGCAAGGACAATCACATGCAGGGGGGCGGCGGTCATGAGCGCGCGTGCTCCATTGTGGGCCAGTGGTGGCGCAGGATATCAGCCCTCCTGGCCGCGCCGCGCGCTCCTTCGCCTTGCCCGCGCGGCGTGATGCGTAACGTCAGGAATGCGCCGCGACGCTGCTGACCACCGGCCGACCGTCGCGGCACTCGAAATGGAACACGTAGGATTCGCTGAAAGGCTTGTTCTCGCTGCTGACCTGGTGCTGATTGCCGTCGGCATCGGCGGCCCAGTGGTTGATCATCAGCGGACTGAATCGCCACTGCCGCACGGTCTGCTCAATGGCAGCGGCGAAACGCGCGGCGGGATCGCCTGCCGCGTCTGCCACGCGCACGTCATCGACCGTGCCCTGCGCATTGACGATCACCTGCGCGGTGAACTCCATCGGCGGCAAGGCCTGGGCGATAAGTTCCGGCGGGTAGCTCGGCGCCGGATTGACCTCGATCACCGGCTGTACCGCGACCTCACCCAGCGCCAGCTGATAGCGCACTTGCCCAGGCGAAAGCACTTGCCGATAGGACACCGCGGTTTCGCGCGGCGCCGTGACCGGTTGAAGCCCGCTGGCACAGCCGGCCAGCACCAGCGTGCCCAACGGAAGCGCCATCCATGTCCGCATACATCGCTCCTGTCATGACGTGTCCGAGGCGGAGGAACGTGGCTTCAAGTTCTCCAACTGCGGTGTATACGCTTTGACGAAGGCGTTGCGCAAGATACCGACGATGGCCGAAAACGCATCCAGTTGCTTGTCGTCGATTCGCCCGCTGATCGGCACGCGGGTGGCAAACTGGCCATTGCTGGGATTCTTCAACACTGACGTGACGCCCTGCGCCAACGCCTCCCAAGCCAGCTTCAGCGGATTTTTTTTCACCTTCTGGGCATCCTGCTTCCAACTGAATATCTTCAGGTCGCGGAAGATAGGTTTTGCATAGCCGTCCAGACGTCCATTGCTGGCTTGAAGCTCCATTGTGAAATCGCCCTCGCCGCCGGCGAAGTCAAGCCCCGCGTAAGCGCGCGCCAGATCGTTGGCTCGGACCAGCTTGATCCCGCTAACGCTTAGCTGGTAGTTGAAATCGCCCTGGCGCTCCAACGGATCAAAACTGGCCTTGGCTCGCAATGGCGCGTCGCCCAGTATCTTGGCTGTGACATCCAGCTGCGCCACGCGCGCGCCGCCGCGTCGATCCACATTGGTGAGATTGGTGACGGTGCCGTTGACCTCGGTCATCTTCAAATCCACCCGCGGGCTGGAAACGAAGTTGCGAAAAGTCACCGTGCCGTTGCGCACGCGAAGCTCTTCCAAGCGGATCGGCGCCAGCAGCTTGAGTTTTTCTCGCCAGTCCACGCCTTTGCCGGTCTGGCTGTCGCCCTGGTTACCGCCATCGACGAAGTTGACTGTGGCGTCGGTGAAATCCAATTTGCCGCGCAGCACGCCATGGCTGAGCGCGCGCCAACTTAGTGAGATTTCGGTCAGCCGAGCTTCCACCAGCGGCACCGGTACGCGGCCGGTGAGCTTGACGATCTGCAAGCCATCGATGCTGTAGGCGCCGCGCCAGATGGCCAGATCGATGTCACGGATCTGACCGTGGTAATCGCCCATGCGATCCATCCGGTCATTGAGGTAACCGCGCACTGCGTAAGGCAGCGCCACGCGCACGATGACCAACAGCAAGACAATCAGGGCCAGCCACCCGAGTTTGCGCTGCAGCGTAGCCTTCATTATGCCTTGATCCATCGCGCGCCACGGAGCGGCCAATTCTAGGCAGTTGCGGTGAGGTTGGCGTGTGCACGCAAAAACGCCGGCGCGAGGCCGGCGTTTTTACGTGGCTCGAGAGCTGAATCGCTCAGTGCTTCAGCGTGCGGCGTAGCCGTTCCAGCGCCTGCAACTGGGCCAGGGCTTCTGCCAGCTTGTTCTGCGCTTCGGCGATATCGATGGCGTCGCTGCGGTTGGCCAGCGCCTCCTCGGCCTCGCGCTTGGCTTGCTGGGCCGCCGCTTCGTCCAGGTCGGTGGCGCGCATGCCGGTATCGGCCAGAATCGTGACCACCTGCGGCTGCACCTCAAGGATGCCGCCGGACACATAAAACTGCTGCCGCTCGCCATTGGCCAACAGCACGTCGACATGACCGGGCTTGAGCCGGGTGATCAGCGGCGCGTGACGGGGCGCGATGCCCAGCTCGCCCATTTCACCGGTGGCCACCACCAACGTCGCTTCGCCCGAGAAAATCTCGGCTTCGGCGCTGACGATGTCGACACGAAGGGTATGGCTCATAGGTTTCTACTCGTAAACACGGGTGGGGCAATGCAGTCGGCGTGCACCGCGCGATCGGCCGCCGGGGCGTCGATCGTGCGGCGTTATCATCGCCGGTGCGCGCGTCAGGCGGCCTTCTTGGCGCCCATCTCCTCGCCCTTTTTGATTGCCTCGTCAATCCCGCCGACCATGTAGAAGGCCTGCTCCGGCAGGTGATCGACTTCACCGTCGACGATCATCTTGAAGCCGCGGATGGTTTCCTTCAGCGGCACGTACTTGCCCGGCGCGCCGGTGAACACTTCGGCCACGTGGAACGGCTGCGAGAAGAAGCGCTCAATCTTGCGCGCGCGCGAGACGGCTTGCTTGTCCTCTTCGGACAGCTCGTCCATGCCGAGGATCGCGATGATGTCCTTGAGTTCCTTGTAGCGCTGCAGGGTGCCCTGCACCTTGCGCGCGACGTCGTAGTGCTCCTGGCCGACTACCAGCGGATCGAGCTGGCGGCTGGTCGAATCGAGCGGATCGACCGCCGGGTAGATACCCAGGCTGGCGATGTTACGGCTCAGCACCACGGTCGCGTCCAGATGCGCGAAGGTGGTCGCCGGCGACGGATCGGTCAGATCGTCCGCCGGCACGTAGACCGCCTGGATCGAGGTGATCGAGCCGGTCTTGGTCGAGGTGATGCGCTCCTGCAACACGCCCATCTCGGCGGCCAGGGTCGGCTGGTAGCCCACCGCGGACGGCATGCGGCCCAGCAGCGCCGACACTTCGGTACCGGCCAGCGTGTAGCGGTAGATGTTGTCGACGAAGAACAGCACGTCCTTGCCCTTGCCCGAGGCGTCCTTCTCGTCGCGGAAGTACTCGGCCATGGTCAGGCCGGTCAGCGCGACGCGCAGACGGTTGCCCGGCGGCTCATTCATCTGGCCGTAGACCATCGCGACCTTGTCGAGCACGTTGGAGTCTTTCATCTCGTGATAGAAGTCGTTGCCCTCGCGGGTACGCTCGCCCACACCGGCGAACA
>JBEVMS010000145.1:0-15134 GCA_040508515.1 Dyella sp.
TTGTCGACCCAGGCATACCGGCCATCATCCCCTCCATGGGCAGGGCCATACGCCGCGCGAATCCTTGCGCTGCTCAAGGCACGCCGTACCCAAGGCGGACGCCACCGATCCACGAGCGTATCTGGCGCACCCCGTTGTGGCAGGAGGCCGTGTGCGAGCAAGTGGCACGGAGGGCGCCGTGGCCCCGGCGGCACGGGCCACAAGCCATCCTGGCGCGCTATTCTCCAGCGTTAATCGGCCTGGTGGACCCATGACGACACGCCTCCTGCCTATCCTCGTCCTGGCTTGGTGCACCTCAGCCGTCTACGCCGAGGATCATCTTGCCGCCCGCGCCTTGGCCCTTAGCGAATATACCCATCCACACCAGCGGGTGGACGTGGAAAAGGGACGTCGCCTCAACGTCATGTGCATGGGCAGCGGCTCCCCCCTGGTCATTTTCGAAGCGGGTGGTGGCGACGACAGCGCCAGTTTTCGAGCGGTGCAACCCGGCATCGCGGCTACCAACCGCGTTTGCCGCACCAGCGCATGGACTGGTATGCCTCGGACAACCGCGACATTGCGCAAGCCCGTACCTGCCTGGCGTTGGCGAATAAGGGATGGCTGTTGCGACCGACATACCGCAAATCGCCTTGCCTGGATAATCCGCCCAGTCCGGACCCGGCCCGACATACGGTGCTCGACGAGCAACTAGCGCGGCCGAGCGAGCAGGAAGCGCTGCTATCGGCGCTGCTCGATACTTATCCCACCCCGGACCACGGCATGTCAGGCAGCGAACGGGCGCTGCAACACGCCAACCCCGACTTCGGCAACATGCCGCTAATCGTGCTCACGGCCGGCAAGGACGAGCAAACAGGGCTACCGGCGAGCGCACGGGCCGCCATCGCCCAAGCCTGGAAACGAAGCAACGACGCGCTGGCCGCGCGCTCGCGACGTGGCAAAAATATCCTGGTTCCGGATAGCCACCACTACATCCAGACAGAACAGCCGCGCGCTGTGATCGATGCGGTTCGCGACGTAGTCGACCAGGTGCGCGGCGCGCATCCGGCGGCGCCTCCTTGAGCTTAAGAAGCTGCGCGCGCGGTTGCCGACAGGATCATGCGCCATCACTGCTCGCGTGATCCGAAGTGCCGTCGCAGCGTCGGGTACGCGGCGTGTTTTCGCCTGCGTCGTAGGCGCCGTGCGCTCGCGGTAAGCGGCACGCCCCATGCCGCTCTCAATCCGACGCGGCTCATCGGCCGATAAGGCACGGAGGCGCCGTCCAACCGTGCTCATCAACGTGCTACGTGGCGCGCACCATCAACCGCACCGGCAAGGTCTGCGACGGCGCTGGCTCGTCGCGGATCAGCGCCAGCATCTTGCGCGCCAGCAGGCTGCCGCCCTCTTGCCAGTCCTGCCGCACCGAACTCAACGGCGGCATAAAGCTCGCGGCCAGGGGCATGTCATCGTAGCCGACCACCGAAACCTGCTGCGGCACGCTGCGGCCCAGCGCGTCCAAGGCACGGATCGCGCCCATCGCCAGTAGATCGCTGCAGGCAAACAGCGCGTCGAACGTCACCTTGCGCGCGGCCAATGAATCGACAGCGTCGATACCCGAGGCCAGGGTGAACTCGTCGCGACGAATCAAGAGCGGCTTGACCCCTTGCGCGGCCAGCGCATCCACGAAGCCATTGAGCCGTTCGAGGATTTCTGGATGACTGGGATTGCCCACGAACACCGGATGACGCCGCCCCTGCGCGAGGAAATGTTCGGCCACCGCCACGCCGCCAGCGCGGTTGTCGCTGCCCACCACCACATGCGCGTCGGCCTGGCCCTGCGCGCCCCACACCACCATCGGCAGGCCCAGCTTGTCGAACCGGCGCACTGCATCCTGGCGCGGGCCCTGACCCAACAGGATCAGGCCATCGGCGGCCTGCACCGCCGCCGCGCTGGCGCCCTGGCGCGTGGTCAGCAGCACGCTGTAACCGGCCGCGGTCAACTCCTGCGAGATGCCGCCCAGCAGTACCAGCGGGTAGGGATCGAACATGGTGCGATCGCTGGAGGGTTTCATCTCCACGATCACCGCCACCGTGTAGCTACGCCGCAGCCGCAGATTGCGCGCGCTGACGTTGAGTTTGTAGCCATGCTCGCGCGCCAACGCTTGCAGCCGCTCGCGGGTTTCGCGATTGACCAGCGGGCTATCACTGAGCGCGCGCGACACGGTGATTTTGGAGACACCGGCCAGCGCGGCCAGATCAGCCATGGTCGGATGGGAGAGGGGTGCCTCTTGCGGTGCTTTATTGCTGCGACGACTCAAGACATGACCTCGGATGCTCTCACTCGAGCATAGGACGAAAACGGCGCACACCGGCGCCGCATCCCACGCAAGCACCCAGTGTGGCGACCGTGACCGCTTAGGTGCAAGCCATCGACGTGATGCGTCAAGCGCCCGAGCGGCAGAGGCGCAGGCGATCGTCAGCGGCCTGATCAGCGATGCGCCAAAACCGCCGCGGCGCGCCAGCCTGCTGCATTACAGCAAATGATATCGGTGTCTTGATATCGATATCATTTGCTGCGAAGCTCCGCCGCCACGCCGATCGGATGGCCGTCCAAACCATCCGAAAACCGCAATAATTTTCGAGGAAACCCACGTTGGATAGTCACTCCACGGTGCTGGCTGCGGCCACGCCGCAGCCTTTTGTCAGCCCGACGATCGACCCCTGGCAGGTCATCCGTCAGAGCACAGACAGCGCAAACTTTGCTCAGGATGAAAGTCTGTTCGCGTTGGCCAACGGCGCGCTGGGCGTGCGCGGCGGACTGGAAGAAGGCGACAGCCCCAGCCAGGGCAGCTTCCTCGCTGGCGCCTGGGAACGCACCCCGATCGATTACCACGAGCGCTTCCCCGGGTTCGCCGCGCATACCGACACGCGCATTCCGGTGGCCGACGGCACGCGCATCCAGTTGCGCCTGGGCGACACGCCGGTGCGCCTGTCTGAGGGTGACTGGCTGGAGTTCGCTCGTGTGCTCGACTTGCGCCAAGGCTGCTACCGGCGCCAGTTGCGCTGGCGTGCGCCGTCCGGCGTCACCTTGCAGATCAGCGCCGAGCGCGTGGTCAGCCTGGAGGAGCCGGGCCTGCTGGCGATTCGCTATCAGGTCAGCTCGCTCGATTACAGCGGCCCGATCACCCTGGAATCGTCGATCGACACCGCCCGCGACGCGGCCGAGCAAGGCTTCGATCCGCGCATCGGCGCGCGCGTGGATGGTGGCCTGAGCTTGCAGGAATCCAGCGCCGAGGCCGAACTGGCTTGGGTGCGCCAGCAGACCGCGCACAGCGGCATCCGGCTGGTCTGCGGCCAGCGTCACCGCGTGCTGCAGGACAGCCTGACGTTCCACCACGCCCCTTCCAACGCGCAGGGCGTGGCACAGGTGTTCAGCGGTGAGCTGACTCCCGGTGGCACGGTGGCGCTGGAGAAATACGTCGGCTACGCCTGGACTGCGCCGCACGGCGAAGACACCGACGCGGCGCTGCTGGCACGGGTGCAGGCGCTGCTCGAACGCGCCGAGCAGCGCACCTATCCTGCCCTGCTGGCCGCGCAGGCCGCCGCGCTGGCCGACCTGTGGCGCGACGCCGATCTGGCCGTGCACGGCGATCCGTCCACCGAGCAGGCGCTGCGCTTCAACCTGTTCCACGTGTTCCAGTCGTGCAGCCGCGACGGCAGCGGCAGCGCGGCGGCCAAGGGCCTCACCGGGGAGGGCTACGAAGGCCATTACTTCTGGGATACCGAGGCCTTCATGCTGCCGGCGCTGGTCGGCTGCGCGCCGCAGTTGGCGCGCGGCATGCTGGAATACCGCTACCGCACGCTCGAACGCGCCCGCCTGCATGCGCGCGAGATGAACCATCCGCGCGGCGCGCTGTACGCCTGGCGCACGATCAGCGGCGACGAATGCTCGGCCTACTTCCCCAGCGGCTCGGCGCAGTACCACATCAACGCGGCGGTGGCCTGGGCGGTACGGCTGTACGTCGATGCCAGCGGCGATCAGGCGTTTCTGCGCGACTACGGCGCCGAGATGCTGTTCGAAACCGCGCGCATCTGGCTGGACATCGGTCATTACAACCCGCGTCGCGGCGGCGCGTTCTGCCTCCACGCGGTGACCGGGCCGGACGAATACACCGCGCTGGTCGACAATAACCACTACACCAACCGGATGGCGCGCAAGCACCTGCGCGACGCCGCCGCGACCGCGCAATGGCTGGCGCAGACGGAGCCGGCCGCTTACGCCTCGCTGGCCGCGCGCATCCATCTGCATCCGAGCGAAGCGGTGCAGTGGCAGCGCGCCGCCGATGCGATGTATTTGCCGATCGATCCAGTGCTGAACATTTTTCCGCAGGACGACACCTTCCTCGACAAGCCGCGCCTGGAGCTGGCCGACGACGGCCTGGGCAAGCGTCCGCTGCTGCTGCGCCTGCATCCACTGACGATCTACCGCCACCAGGTGTGCAAGCAGGCCGACACCTTGCTGGCGCTGATGCTGGCCGCGCCCGAGGTCGATCGCGCCGCCAAGCAGCGCAATCTGGAGTACTACGAAGGCGTCACCGTGCACGACTCGACCTTGTCGGCATCGACCTTCGGCGTGCTCGCCGCCGAAGTCGGACAAACCGACAAAGCGTTCGGCTACTTCCTGGACAGCCTGCGGGTGGACCTGGACGACCTGCACGGCAATGCCGCGCACGGCGTGCACATGGCGGCGATGGCCGGCAGCGTGCTGGGCCTGAGCTGGGGCTTCGGCGGCTTGCGCGTGATCGACGGCCAACCCGCGCTGGCGCCGACCTTGCCGAAACGCTGGCAGGGTTACCGCTTCGGCCTGCGCTGGCGCGAAGCGCATTTGCGGGTGGACGTGGACGCCGAGGGCGTGCGCTACACGCTGACCGAGGGCGAGGCGCTGGACTTCCTGCACGATCGCCAGCCGCAGCGACTGCTGGCGGGCCAAACGCTGCGCTTGCCGCACGTTGCCGCGCCCGCGCTGCCACGTGCGCTCAAGGCGGTGATCTTCGATCTGGACGGGGTGATCGCCGATACCGCGGTGGTGCACGACGCCGCCTGGAAACGCCTGGCCGCGGAGATCGACGCGCCGTTCGATGCGCACACCGGCGAGCGCCTCAAGGGCGTGGACCGCATGGGCTCGCTGGAAATCATCCTGCAAGGCTGCACCCGCGTTTTCAGCGCGGAGGAAAAACAGCAACTGGCCGAGCGCAAGAACGCCTATTACGTCGAACAGGTCAATCGTCTGGGGCCGGCCGACCTGATGCCTGGCGCACGCGAAGCCATCGAATCGGCTCGCCAGGCCGGCTTGAAGATCGCCTTGGCGTCGGCCAGCCGCAATGCCTCGCTGCTGCTGCAAAAGCTGGGCATCGCCGGGTTGTTCGATTACGTCGTCGATGCCGCGCAGATCGCCCGCTCCAAGCCCGATCCGGAAATTTTCCTGGTCGCCGCGGCTGGGCTGGGCGTACCGCCCGCCCAGTGCCTGGGGGTGGAGGATGCCGCCGCCGGGGTGGCCGCGATCCTCGCCGCCGGCATGCCGGCGATTGGCATCGGCAACGCCGACACCCTGGCCGCCGCCAACACCGTGCTACCCAACCTCGCCAGCTTCGACATCCGCGCCTACCTGGCGTCCTGACCGCTTTACCGCATCACCCACAACAAGAGCCGGCGCACGACGCCGGCCTATCACTCAACGCATAAGCCCCCATGCGGGGCGGGGAGAACCAAAATGAAGCAGCAGTCCTTGACACGTCATCTGTTGTCGGCCGCCGTCCTGGCCGCCTTGTTTTGCGGCGCGGCACAGGCCCAGGACAACAACACACCAGCCACCACGGCGGGTGCCCCCACGCCGGAAGCCAAGCCCAGCTCGGCCAAGAACCTGGACCAAGTGGTGGTCACCGGCGCGGCCAGTAGCGGCGGCATCAAAAAGATCGACGCCAGCTACGCGATCAGTAGCTTCTCAGCCGATGACATCAAGGACATCGCACCGTCCAGCACCGCCGATCTACTCAAGGCCGTGCCCAGCGTGTGGGTCGAATCCAGCGGCGGCCAGACCGGCGCCAACGTGTTCGTGCGCGGCTTTCCCGGCACCGGCGATGCGCGCTTCGTCACCACGGAACTGGACGGCTCGCCGCTTTACGGCAGCTCCGGCCTGTCCTTCATGAGCACGCCGGACCTGTTCCGGCTGGACGACTCGATCGAACGCGTTGAAGTGCTGCGCGGCGGCCCCAGCCCGATCTTCTCGGCCGGGCAGCCCGGCGCCACGGTCAACTTCATCCAGAAGGACGGCACCCAGACGCCCGAAGGCGCCGGCAGCATCCGCGCCACCGTCGGCACCGACAGCCTGTACCGGCTGGATGCCTACTGGGGCGGCGAAATCGCCAAGGACTGGTTCCTCGCCGGCGGCGGCTTCGCGCGCGAGGGCGACGGCGTGCATGACGCGCAGTTCCCGGTCAATCGCGGCGGTCAGCTCGAAGCGATCCTGACCCACAAGTTCGACGACAACAACGGCTCGTTCTCGTTCTCGGCGCGGCATACCAACGACGACGATGCGTTCTTCACCTCCACCCCGATCGCCAGCATCGATGGCAAGCTGCATCGTCTGGACGACTTCAATCCGAGCAGCGACACCCTGCTCGGCAACGACCTGCGCCACGTCAATATCCAGGTCACCCCCGGCGCCACGCCAGGCACCATCAGCAAAGACCTGGCCTCCGGTCGCGGTGAAAACCTCAACGTGTTCGGCTCCAAGTTCGACTGGAAGTTCGGCGACGGCTGGGCGGTCAGCAACCGCGCCAACTTCGTCGGCGGCGACGTGCCGACCACCGCGCTGTTCAATGGCTCCGCCCCGCCGCAGACGATCGGCTCGTTTATCGGCGACTCGGTTGCCAGCGCCAACGCCAATCCGGCGATCGTCGCCGCGGGCGGCCTGGCCACCGGCGGTACGGCCGTCTATACGCACGGCGGCCAGGCGGTCAATCCCAACACGATGGTGCTGCAGACCGGACTGTGGGCGGTCGACAAGCAGATTCGCTCGTTCACCGACGAACTGCGCACGAGCAAGGAACTGTTCGACGGCAACACGCTGACCGCCGGCGGCTACTTCGCCAGCTACGGCACGCGCGACCTGTGGTACCTGGGCAACAACGTGCTGACCACGTTGCAAAACAATGCCCAATTGGTCGACGTGACCTTGAACAACGGCGCGCAGATTTCGCACAACGGCTTCAGCGGTCCGGCCACCTACGCCTTCGCCGAGGCCTGGCGCGGGCGCAACGTGGCCGGTTACTTGAGCGACGAATGGGTGGTCGGCCCCTGGCGCTTCGATGCCGGCGTGCGCTTGGAAGACCAGCATGTCAGCGGCAGCAGCGAAGGCAACAGCATCGTCGATCTGGACGGCAATCCGCTGACCGTCTACAACAACGGCGCCTCGGTGCTCAACGGCCAGATCACTCAGTACAACCAGAGCTCCAGCCACGCGTCGTGGACGGCCGGTGCCAACTACAGCTTCACCGAGCACACCTCGGCCTTCGTGCGCTTGAACTCCGGTCAGCTCATGCCCTCCTTCGACGACGTGCAGGGCGGCACGCCGGAAATCCAGACGGTCAAGCAGTACGAACTGGGCTTCAAAAGCGAAAACAAGTTCTACAGCGCCTATCTGACCGCGTTCTACAACCAGTTCAGCAACCAGCCGTTCCAGGCCTTCATCACCCTGCCCGATGGCAGCCTGCAGAACGTCGTGCTGTCCGGCACCACCTCGGCCAAGGGCTTGGAGTTCGAAGGCTCGATCAACCCGACCGAGAACTTCTCGATTGGCATGATCGGCGACTACACCGACGCGCATTACAACAGCTACGGCGACTTCTCCGGCAATCAGATCGAGCGTCAGCCGCGCCTGCAGTTCCGCATCACGCCAAGCTATTTCATCCCGACCGACTGGGGTTTCGCGCGCGTGTTCGCCACCTACACCCACGTCGGGCAGCGCTTCGGCGATATTGGCAACGATCAGGTCCTGCCGTCCTACTACACGCTGGACGCCGGCGTGGAAGCGGATATCAACAACCGCTTCAATCTGCGCCTGACCGGTACCAACATCACCAACAAGCTGGCGCTGACCGAAGGCAACAACCGCGTGCTTTCCGGCAGTGGCAATACCAGCAACGTCATCTACGGGCGCGCCATCTTCGGCCGCTCCTACATGTTGTCGGCGCAGTACCGCTTCTGATGCAAAGCGCCGGCGGGCCGCCACGTGCGCCCGCCGGCCTCCCCTTCTCGCTACCGATGCGTTCGCCTTGCGGACGCGTCGAGGGATTGGCATGAATCGACTCCTGGTCATCGCTTCATTGGGGCTGAGCTACATGATCTACGCGGTGCTGCTCAACAGCGTCGGCACGGTGATCATGCAATCGCTTGCCAGCTTCGCGATCAGCAAGCAAAGCGGCAGCGTGCTGGAGGCATGCAAGGATCTGTCGATCGCCACCGTCTCTTTTTTCGCCGCCGCGCATCTGCCCCGGCTGGGCTTTCGCCGCGCGATGATGCTGGCGCATGCGTTGGCGGGCGGCGCCTGCGCGCTGGTCGCGCTGTGGCCGAGTTTCGGCACGATCAAACTGTTGTTCATGGTGATCGGAATCACCTTCGCGCTGGTCAAAGTCAGCGTGTATTCGTCGATCGGTCTGTTGACCGACAACCGGCAACGCCACGCCAGCCTGATGAACGTGATCGAAGGACTGTTCATGCTCGGCGTGCTGTGCGGCTATTGGCTGTTCGGCGCCTATATCGATCCGCGCGATCCCGGACGGCTGGACTGGGTCAACGTGTACTGGGTACTCAGCGGCGCCTGCGTGCTGGTGATCGTCATGCTGGCGCTGGCCGGCTGGACGAATCGATTCGGCAACAGGGTCCGCGCGGCGACTTCGGCGCGATGCTCAAGCTGCTGCTGAAGCCGCTGATCTATGCCTTCGTGCTGTCGATTTTCATGTATGTGCTGATTGAGCAAAGCCTGGGCACCTGGCTGCCCACCTTCAACCGCGAAATTCTGCACCTGCCGGCGGCGATGAGCGTGCAGGTGGCCAGCATCTATGCCGCAGCGCTGGCGCTGGGCCGGCTGCTGGCCGGCTATCTGCTGCGACGGGTGTCTTGGTACGCGCTGCTCAACGGCTGCGTGATCGCCATGGCCGCGCTGGTGCTGCTGACCTTGCCGATGGCGGCAGGCATTCAACTGCGCGCGGGCATCAACTGGTTCAACGCGCCACCGGTGGCTTATCTGTTTCCGCTGATCGGACTGGTGATGGCGCCGATCTATCCGGTGGTCAATTCAGTGATGCTGAGCGCGCTGCCGACCGAACGGCATGCCTCGATGACCGGCCTGATCGTGGTGTTCTCAGCGCTGGGCGGCACGTTGGGTTCATTCATCACCGGCTTCGTGTTCGGTCATACCGGCGGCCAGAGCGCGTTCTATCTCACCTTGCTGCCGATGGCCGCGATCCTGGCGGCGCTGGCACTGTTCCGGCGCGAATCGCGGTTGATCACGGCCACCGCCTGACCCTTATGCGCACCCACCGCAGACGCGCCCGTCACGGCTCGCCGCCGCCAGCGTCGCATGTCCCGGATGTGCGTCAATTCTTTGCCGCTGCCCGGACGGCCGGTTATGCTTCAACCCGTTTACCTGCCCACGCGATGCCATGAGCCCACAGACCGTATTGGTCGTCGACGACGAACGCGACATCCGCGAACTGCTGACGATCACCCTGGGCCGGATGGGCCTGGCCATTGATGCCGTCGGCAGTGTCGCCGAGGCGCAGCGTGCGCTGGCCGAGCGCAGCTACGACCTGTGCTTCACCGACATGCGACTGCCCGACGGCAGCGGGCAGGAGCTGATCGAGCTGATCGCCGGTAAATGCCCGGACACCCCGGTGGCGATGATCACCGCCTACGGCAACGTCGATGCGGCGGTCAACGCGCTCAAGGCGGGCGCCTTCGACTTCGTTTCCAAGCCGGTCGATCTGCAGATTCTGCGGCGGCTGGTACGTACCGCGTTGAAGCTGGCCGAAGAGCGCCGCAACGGCGACTCCACCGCCAACGATGGCGACACCGAACGCCTGATCGGCCGCTCGTCGGCGATGCAGCAAGTGCGCAGCACCATCGCCAAGCTGGCACGCAACCAGGCACCGGTGTACATCACCGGCGAATCGGGCGTTGGCAAGGAGCTGGTGGCGCGACTGATCCACGAACAAGGCCCGCGCGGTGGTGGCCCGTTCGTGCCGGTCAACTGCGGCGCGATTCCCTCCGAGCTGATGGAAAGCGAATTCTTCGGGCACAAGAAAGGCAGCTTTACCGGCGCCAGCGTCGACAAAGAAGGCTTGTTCCAGGCAGCCAACGGCGGCACCTTGTTCCTCGACGAAGTGGCCGAACTGCCGCTGCACATGCAGGTCAAGCTGCTGCGCGTGATCCAGGAAAAAGCCGTACGCGCGATCGGCGGCCGCGACGAAATACCCGTGGACGTGCGCATCCTCTCGGCCACCCACAAAAACCTGGCGACGCTGGTGGAACACAATCAGTTTCGCCAGGATCTGTTCTACCGCATCAACGTGATCGAGCTGCGCGTGCCGCCGCTGCGCGAACGGCGCGAGGACGTGCCGCTGCTGGCCGCCTTCATCCTGCGCCAACTGGCGCTTGAGAACGCCAGCACGCCGGCCCAGTTGCAGCCCTCGGCGCAGCAGGCGCTGGATGCCTACGATTTTCCCGGCAACGTGCGCGAACTGGAAAACATCCTGGAGCGCGCGGTGGCGATGAGCGAAAGCGACCGCATCGAAGCGCCCGACCTGATGCTGCCGCAACGCGCGCGCGCGGCAACAATCGAGAGCGCCGCCGCCGATCCCGGCGTGGCCGAGCCAACCCTGCCAGTCAGTGGCGATCCCAGCCAGGTGCCGCTGGAGGATTACATCAGTAATCTGGAACGCAGCGCGATCGTCAAGGCACTGGAAGAAGTCCGCTACAACAAGACCGCAGCCGCCAAAAAGCTGGGCATCACCTTCCGTGCGCTGCGCTACAAATTGAAGAAGCTCGGCATCGACTGACCCGCGCTGCCAGCTTGAGCTGCCAGCTTGAGCCGCCAGGTTGACCTCAAAGGGCGCTGTTGCAGGTCGTGAGCATCTCGCGCACTTTGCGCATCAGCCGCTGAGTGGTCACCGGCTTGTTCAATATCGCCAGATGCTCAAGCGCCGGCAACTCCGCAACATCCGGTGGCGCATCCGGACGCGCCAGCAGCAACACCGCGCGCTGGTAACCGTGATCGATCAGCGCAGCCAACGTGCGCACCCCGGTAAACAGGTTCATGTCCGCGTCCATCAGCACCAGGTCCGGCAGCCCGTAGGCCTCGATCCACTGCAATGCCGCGGTACCGCTCTGGCTGGCATGGGCTTCGTAGCCGTAGGCGGCCAGCGCGTCGACCAGCAGCGACAGCTGACCGGCCTCCTCCACCACCACCAAGACGCGTTCGGCCTCGCCTTGCAGGCTGCTGGAATTGTCCATCTCATCGGCGTCCGCCTGCGGCTCGTCCAAGGGGATGTACAAATGAAATTCGGTGCCCAGCCCCGGCCGGCTATCCACCCGCATCAGGCCACCATGGCTGGCGACGATCCGCTTGCACGAGAGCAAGCCCAGGCCGGTGCCGGCCTGCTTGGTGGTGAAGAACGGCTCGAACAGATGCTGCAAAATCTCCGGCGCCATGCCAATGCCGGTGTCGGCGACGAGCACGTGCAGGTAGTCGCCATGCTGCGCGCGCTCGCCTTCTTGAAAAAAATCCTCGGGCAGATGCAACTGGCTGGCCTGGACGTACAACCGTCCGCCTTCCGGCATGGCCTGGATCGCATTCAGGCACAGGTTGAGCAGGCATTGCTGCAGCTCGGTGTGATTGCCTTCGATGGTCAAGTCCGGATCGTCCATCTGCATCTGCAATTGGATCGAACGCGGCACGCTACCTTGCAGCAGCAGCTCCAATGCATTGAGCAAGGCGCTCAGGCGCACCTGCTCGGCACGCCGCGCGCCGCGTGCGAAGGAGAGCATGGATTGCACCATTTCCAGACCACGCTTGCCGCAATCACGCACCAGCGCGCCCAAGCGTGCCAGGCGTGGATCGTCGGCGTAATCCTGCAGACTGTCGCCAGCCAGCAGCAGCGGTTGCAACAGATTGCGCAGATCGTGGCTCAAGCCGCCCGCCAACATCGCCAGGCTTTCGAAGCGCTGCGCACGCATCAACTCAGCCTCGGCGCGCGCGCGCGCGCGTTGTTCATCCGCCTCGCGTACCGCGCGACGCACCGCGCTGGCCAGTCGTGCCGGGTTCTGTTTGAGAATGTAATCGGTGGCGCCATTGTGCAGTGCCTTGATCGCCGCCTCTTCGCCCAGGGTGGCGGAGACGAAGATAAACGGCAGCTCGCCATCGCGCTGGCGCAACAGCTCCAGCGCGCGCTCCCCGGAAAAGCCCGGCATACTCAGATCCGACAGCACGATATGCGGCTCGTACTCGGCCAGCGCGGCCAAAAAACCCGCTTCGTCGTCGACCAACTGCACGCTGTACTCGATGCCGTCGGCGTCGAGCTCGGACAGCACCAGTTCGGCGTCCAGCGCGCTGTCCTCTACCTGCAGTATGCGAATTTTGGGCAGCGCCCGTAGCTGCTTGTCCGGCATTTGCGACTCATCATGCTGGCTACGCCACGGCAGACTTACGCCCGCCGGCCATTTTTGCAACGCCGTTTCAATCGTTGTCGGGCCGCTGGTTGAGCACGGCCCAGAACTGTCCCAAGGTACGCACCGCATCGAAGAATTGCCCCACGTCGACCGGCTTGATCACGTAAGCATTAACGCCAAGATCCCAACTGCGCGCCAGATCGCTTTCCTCGCGCGAGGACGACAGAATCACCACCGGGATGCGCCGAAATCTTGGTTCGGTACGCATCTGGGTCAGCACGTCCAGGCCATTCATACGCGGCATTTTGATATCCAGCAAGACCACCGCCGGATCGCCGCCGCCACGCCCGGCCCAGGCGCCGCGCGAGTACAGATAATCCAGACAGTCGACGCCGTCTTCCAGGTGCACGATAGGATTGGCCAGATTGGCTTCGCGCAGTGCGTCGATGGCCATTTCGGCATCGGCCATGCTGTCTTCAACCAGCAAGAGGGTACGGATAGTTCGATCGTTCATGTTAACGCCCGCTCAGATGCCTGCCCCACATCGGAGGCAGGTAGGGTGAAATAGAAAGTGGCGCCTCGCTCAAGTTCGCCTTCGGCCCAGGCACGACCGCCATGCCGGGCCACGATCCGGCGTACATTCGCCAGGCCGATGCCGTTGCCAGCGAACTCCGTGGCGCGGTGCAAACGCTGGAACACGCCGAACAGCTTGGAGGCATACTGCATGTCGAACCCGGCACCGTTGTCCTTGATGCTGAATTCGTAATCGCCGCGCCCGTTGTTGTCGCGCCGCACGCTTACTTCGATCAGCGCGCGCTCGCGCTTGCCGGTGTACTTGACCGCGTTGCCAATCAGGTTCTGCCACACGGTGCGTAGCATGTTTTCGTCGCCAATCACGATCGGCAGCGGAGCGATGTTCCACTCAATCTGCCGTCCTTGCGCGTCGTTTTCGGCCAGTCCTTTGGCTTCATCCACCAGCGATTGCATGTCTACCGCCTGCAGCCGCAGCGGGCCGCGCCCCAGACGCGAAAACACCAAGAGATCGTCGATCAACAATGCCATGCGCCGCGCCGAGGTGGTGATCACTTCGATGTAGTGCCGCGAGCGCTCGTCGATGCCCTCGCCCAGGTGCTGTTCCAACTTGCCGGCGAAGCCGGCGATATGCCGCAGCGGCGCGCGCAAATCGTGCGAGACCGAATAGCTGAACGCCTCCAGCTCCCGGTTGACGTCGGAAACCTGCGCGACCTTGCCCTCCAACTGCTGGTTGAGTTCGGTGATCTTCAGCTCAACCAGTGCGCGCGCGGTGATGTCGCTGACGGTGAGCAATAGCGCCACGTCGCTGTCTTCCGGCTCTTGCATGCGGCGCGCGTTGATCACCACCACGCGGTCGACGCCGTCCACGGTGCGCTGGGTCATCTCGTAATCCCACAGCTCGCGGTCGCGCGCCAGCACATCGGTCAGCCGTTGCAGCAGCGCGCTGTCCTGCCAGGCGCCGTCGCCTATCTGGGACAGCGCCAGACCCTGCTCTTTGCTTTCGCCGAGTCCGTAGATTTCACGAAAGGCGGCATTGACCAGCAGCGTGTTGAGCTTGGCGTCGAGCAGCGCGATTGGTTCGCGCACAGTCTGCAAAATCATCTGCGAGCGACGCACCGCGTCGCGGGTGTGGTCCTCGGCGATCAGGCGGCGACTGATCTGGCGCTCCGATACCACCACGATGATGCCCAGCAGGATGATTTGCGCAGCGGCGCCGATCGCAAGGACCAATTGACTGTTGAACCCTTGCGAAAACGCGCTGCTGCGTCGGGTGATCAGCAATTGCGCTTCGTTTTGCGCAATGTCGCGTAACAGCGGATCGATCTTGTACAACTCGCTGGAATCGCGCAGCGCGTCAATGGCTGCCTGATGATTACCCTCGTGGTAGCGCCGCAGCGATTGGGCAATCAGCGCCGCGCGCCCATTGAGAGAGGTTTCCAGCGCGCCGATCAGCGTTTGCTGATCGGGGTTGTCGCGCGTCATTTCGTGCATCTTGGCCAGTAGCGCCGGGGTCTCGGCCGGTGTGGTCAGAGCGTAGTGCTGCACCTGCGGATCGGCACTGCCGGCGAGCATCCGGTAGATCGCCACTTCACGGTCGCGCTCCAGATAACCCACTTGATAGGTCAGCGCGCGGATGTCGGCCGAATGGGTGACCAGATCACGCGCGCTCAATGCATCGGCCGCACCCATCCGGGTCACCATGTAAGGCAAAGCTACGATCACCAGCACCGCCCCTAGCAAGCCCATGGCTCGCCAACGCAAAGCAGCCCTTTCGTTCATAACCCCCCAGCGGATGCAAGTGTATGGATGGCCATGAGCCGTTCTGGCCACCGTCGTCGCCGGTCATTCGTACCGGCGGCGAGCGATACCGCGTACCTCGCGATTGGCGAAGCGTAATCC
>JBEVMS010000171.1:0-21297 GCA_040508515.1 Dyella sp.
GCAGAACGCCGCGTGCGCGGGTGTAGTCGTCGGCGCGGCTGACCCACACTTGCGCCCAGCTCTCGCGATCCTCAAGCGGCTGCGAATAGCTGAAGCGCTGGTAGGTCGGCCGGTTCCAGTTGGAGCGGTTGACAATGGTCGACTCGATACCGTGCTCGCTGAGCACGCCGACGACGCGGTCGATGTTTTCCTGGCGGGGAGAGGTATAGATCTGGCGCATGGATCGATTGTAACGGAACGCCTAGCGCTCTTCGCGCAGGCGGATTAGCCCTTCCTGCGCGGTTGAGGCCACCAGCCGGCCATCGCGGCTGAAAATCTGTCCACGCGCCAGGCCGCGACTGCCCTGCGCGGTGGGGCTGTCGCAGGAATACAGCAGCCATTCGTCAATCCGAAACGGGCGGTGGAACCACAGTGCATGATCCAGGCTGGCCATCTGCACGTTGCGCGAGTAGTAGGCGATGCCGTGCGGCAAGGTGGCGGTGCCGATCAGGTTGAAGTCCGAGGCGTAGGCCAGCAGCGCCCGGTGCAGGGCAACGTCGTCGCCGACCGGCGCGGACAGGCGAAACCAGATGTGCTGGATCGGCGGTCGTTTGACTGGATTGAGCTTGTCCTGCGGCCAGACGTGGCGGAACTCGATCGGCGCTTCGGCGCCCAGCCAGCGCTGCACCTTCTCCGGCAGCTTGGCCAGCCGTTCGGGCGACAACGGTTGCAGTGGCGCGATGTCTTCGGGCATCGGCACTTCGGGCATCGCGGTCTGGTGTTCCACGCCGTGCTCGGGCAACTGAAACGAGATCGAGCCGTTCAAGATCGGCTGGCCGTGCTGGATCGCCACCACGCGCCGTGCGGAGAAACTGCCGCCATCGCGCGCACGCTCGACCGAGTAGACGATTGGTGCGTCGATATCGCCGGCGCGCAGAAAATACGCGTGCAGCGAATGCGCCTGCCGGTTGGGATCAACGGTCTGCTGCGCGGCGGCTAGCGCCTGGCCCAGCACCTGGCCACCGAACACGAACTTGGTGCCGATGTCGCGGCTCTGTCCGCGGAACAAGTTGTCTTCCAGCCGCTCCAGTTGCAGCAGTCCGGCCAGTTCGGCGACGTGGTTTTCCAGCATGAGGTGCTCGCAGCGTTATCGATTTACAGAATGCGCAGTATAGGGCACGCCCATTCACGAAAGCGTTGCGCTGGCTTGGGCGATAAGGTGGGTTTATGCCGGTGGTTGTCGCGCAGTTTGGTTCAGCGACGGAGCGCATCGAACTATGCCGTCATGGTCGCTCGCATCGCGAGCATGCGTTATGACGTATCCAGTCATCGTGACGCATCCAAATAGGTATCGGGACTTAAATGCATGCGTTTAAATGTAGGGTTTTTCTGATAAATCGCAAATTAAGCATCATAGTTATTATGCGGGTTTATAATTAGAGGTGGGTTAAATAGGGGGGTGAGGCGATGAATCATAAAGAATATCAATATCTCGAAGATCTCTCTGATCGTGAGCTTTTCGACTTCGTCACGGAAGCAGACTCATCTCAACGCAAGCATGTCGCAGTTCATCTGCTTGAGCTTCGGCGAAACCAAGAAATGACGCGTGTCGCAAAATCGTCGGCAAGAGCTGCGTGGCTTGCTGCACTGATTGCGGGCGTTGCAGCAGTTGTGGCGATACTGGCGCAATTAAAGGGTGGTTCGACCTAATATTTAATTTGCGATAACGCTCATTACTTGATTCAACCACAGGTACTTACCATGACTAACGATGAACGCACAACCGGTATGGGGCTTTGGACGGATGCCAAGAATATGCTCGCTGCGGCGAAGCTGGTGTCAGCCGAAGAGCATTTGGTGACCCCTGCGTATTACTTGGCAGGTCACGGCATCGAAGAGGTGTTCAAAGCTTATCTTCGCTCGCACGGTCATTCGATCGGTAAGCTAAAAAAAATTGGCCATAATCTTATTATTGCGCGAAACGAGGCAATTCGTTGCGGTTTTGAAGACAGCTATACGTTGAATGGTCAAGAGAAGACTGTGATTGGTCAGTTAAATGGCTACTACAAAGATAAGCACTTTGAGTACCGCGTTACCGGCTATATGTCCCTTCCATTGTTACCGGATCTGATTGCCTTGGGGGAGCGCATGCTTTACTCCATAAAGAGCGTCTGCATGGCTAGCATTGGTATCTAACTATTCATTCAAATCGCACCGCATCAACGGTCAGGTTACTCAAGCACAATCAACCACTGGCAACCGTTGCCAGCCGTCATCGGCCAGCACCTGCGGCCAGGGAAACAACGGGCCAGGATCGCGCTTGCGTTGCACCAGCAAGCTTGGGTCGTCACTGGCGGGAACCCGCTCGCGGTCCAGTTCTTCGTGCCCGGCCAGGCAACGCAGGTTGGGACAAGTGCGCTTGAGCCAGCCCAGCAACTGGCGCAGCGCGGCGATCTGTGCGGGCGGGTAGGGCTCGTGCATCGCCTGGTGGCGCGAATCCCACCAGTGAGGGTAACGGCCGAGATTGACCAGTTCGATGCCGATCGAGCGCGGGTTGTAGCCGCGCACATGGTGGGCGATGCGGTCGATCGGCACGTAGCCATCGATTCCGCCATCGCGGTCGATGTAGTAATGCCCGCTGTTGCCGGCGCCGCTGTCGTAACGCACCTGTTCGCCGTAGCTGCGCGCGGTGGCCAGATCCGGCAATTCGGTGCAATGGATCACCACCAGGTCGATGCTGGCGAGCTCACGCGTGAGCAAGCACTCGACGTAAGGCAGCGGCTGCTCGCGGATGGTTGGAGCGGAGAGGATCGGATCGGCCATGACGCTGAGTCTGGCATGCGGCAAGGCCGGCGAAAACGCCCATTTGCTACGATGCGCGCCTTCTCAGACGTAAAGCTTCGGCACGGAGACCGCCATGCGCGGCCATATCATTCTTTCGCACGGCTCGGACTCCGCTCCGGATGCCACCAAGGTCAGTGTGCTCGCTGCACAGGCCGAGGCCCTCGGCTGGCGCACCCAGCGGCCGGATTACCGCAACGACGATGCGCGCGGCCACGCCGGTTCGGTGGCGCCGCGCATCGCGCGTTTGCGCGCCACCATCGAAGCGTTGGACGCGCCGCCGGTGCTGGTCGGTTCCAGCATGGGGGCGTTCGTCGCCGGTCTGGCCTCGCTGGATGTGCCGGTGGCCGGACTGTTTTTGCTGGCCACGCCCAGTGCCATTCCCGGCTACCCGCGCCCCTTCGCGTTGCGCCAAGGCGTGCCGAGCTGGTTGATCCACGGCTGGCGCGACGAGGTCTGCCCGCTGGACGGCATCTATGCGCTGGCCGCCAGCCAGCGCCTGCCGCTGAGCATCGTGGATGACGATCATCGACTAGGCAGCAGCATCGACATCATCGCCGCGCAGTTCGAGGCGTTCCTGGCATCGCTGGGAGCGTCGGCATGACGGCTTATTTCGCGACCTGCCCCAAGGGCATGGAATACCTGCTGCGCGACGAACTGGTCGCCCTGGGCGCAGCCGAGGTGCGCGAGGCGCTGGCCGGCGTGCATTTTTCCGGCTCGCTGGAAACCGCCTATCGCGCCTGCCTGTGGTCGCGCCTGGCTAGCCGCATCCTGCTGCCGCTGGCTGAGTTCGACGCCGCCACGGACGATGCGCTGTACGCGGGCGTGCAGACGATCGATTGGTCCACGCATCTGGCGGCGCACGCCACCCTGGCGGTGGACGCGGGCACCGCGCTGAGCAAGCTCACCCACAGCCAGTACATCGGTCAGCGGGTCAAGGACGCGGTAGTCGATCAGTTCCGTCAGCGCGACGGCAATCGCCCCGGCGTGGACACCGACGAGCCGGACTTGCGCATCAACCTGCGCCTGCGCCGCGACCGCGCCACCGTCTCGCTGGATCTGGCCGGCACGCCGCTGCACCGCCGTGGCTGGCGCGAGGAACAAGGCGCCGCGCCGTTGAAGGAGAACCTGGCCGCGGCGATGCTGCTGCGCGCGCGCTGGCCGGAAATGTACGCCCAGGGCGGCGCCTTGCTCGATCCGATGTGCGGCTCGGGCACCTTGCTGATTGAAGGCGCGCTGATGGCCGCCGACGTCGCGCCTGGGCTCAAGCGTGAGTACTTCGGTTTTCTCGGCTGGCAGCAGCACGACATCGCCTTGTGGCGTGGTCTGCTGGACGAGGCCAACCAGCGCGCCGAGAACGGTTTGCGCAGCCTGCGTTCGTGCTTCTTCGGCAGCGACGCCGATGCGCGCATCGTGCAAACTGCCAAACGCAACGCGCAGGAAGCGGGCGTGGCCGGCTTCTTCACCCTGGACAAGCACGACGCCGCGCACGTGGCGCCGCCGCCCGGTTACAGCACCGGCTTGGTCATAACCAATCCGCCCTATGGCGAGCGCTTGGGTGAGCGCGAACAGATGCCGCTGCTTTATCGCGCGCTGGGCGAGGCTTTGCGCGCCCGCTTCACCGGTTGGCGTGCGGCGGTGCTGGCCGGCGACGCGGAGCTGGGCAAGGCGATGCGGCTGCATGCGGAAAAACGCTACACGCTTTACAACGGCGCGCTGGAAACCGTGTTGCTGTTGCTGGATCTGAGCCCGCGCGATGAGGCGCCGCGCGAGCTCAAGCCTTTGTCGGCTGGCGCGCAGATGCTGAAGAACCGGCTGGAGAAAAACGTCAAGCATCTGCGCAAGCGACTGACGCGCGAGGGCATCTACTGCTGGCGTGCCTACGATCAGGATCTGCCCGAGTACGCCGCGGCGATCGACGTCTACGGCCGCGCCGATGGGCAGGAATGGCTGCATGTGCAGGAATACCGCGCGCCCGCCGATGTGCCGGCGGAAACCGCCAAACTGCGCCTGCGCGAAATCGTGCGTGTCGCTAGCGAAGTGCTCGGCGTGTCGCGTCAGCGGATCAGCCTGAAGACCCGCGAACGTGGCAAGGGCGGCTCCAAGTACGGCCAGTTCGATCAGCGCGGCGAGTTCGTGGTGGTGGAAGAGGGCGGCCTGATGTTCGAGGTCAACCTCACCGATTACCTCGACACCGGCTTGTTCATCGATCACCGGCTGGTGCGTGCCAAGCTGCGCGAGCTGGCGCCGGAAAAGCGCTTTCTCAACCTGTTCGCCTACACCGCCTCGGCCAGCGTGTATGCGGCCGCGGGCGGCGCGCGCGACACCACCAGCGTGGATCTTTCCGGCACGTATCTGGATTGGGCTTCGCGCAACTTGGCGTTGAATGGCTACACCGGCGTGCGGCACCAGCTGATCCAGGCCGACGCGATGGAGTTTCTGGCCCGCGAGCGCGATCATTTCGGGCTGATCTACGTCGATCCGCCGACCTTCTCCAACTCCAAGCGTGCCGAGGATTTCGACGTGCAGCGCGATCACGTGCGTCTGCTGAACGCCTGCGGCGACCGACTGGGCAAGGGTGGCGTGATCGTGTTTTCCAACAATTTTCGGCGCTTCCAACTGGACCGCGCCGCGCTGGAAGAACGCTTCGAGATCGAGGACTGGAGCGCGCCCAGCATCCCGTTCGATTTCACCCGGCGCACCGATATTCACGGCTGCTGGTTGCTGCGCGCTAAACCGTTGGCAACGACAATAGATCCGTGGAGCACGGTGCGCCTTAAAAAGTGAACCCTTCAGTCCATATTAAGTCCGCCAGCTCAATCATTACGCCGTACTGACGGAGGTACCTGGGTCATGACTAAGCGTCCAAAAAATGTGGTTCGGCTGATGGCTGTCGGCTTGGCGATTGCCGGCATGGTGGCAGCGCCGCTGGCTGTTTCGGCGCGCGGCTGGGGTGGTTACGGCGGCTATCATGGTGGTTACCATGGCGGCTACCACGGTGGTTACTACCGCGGCGGTGGCGGCTACTGGAGTGGCGGTCGCTGGATCGGTGGCGCGATCGTGGCCGGTGCGGTTGCCGGCGTCGTGGGCAGTGCCCTTGCGCCCCGTCCGGTCTACTATGGTTACGGTGGTCCGGTGGTGTATAGCCAGCCCGGCACGGTGGTCTACGAGAACGCCCCGGTAACTCGCGTGGTTACCCGCACGGTGGTCTATGACGACCCCTACCAGACGCGCTACGTCCGCGACGACGGCTACGGCAACTAAAGCCGCACGTTGATAGCTCAAAAAAGCCCGGCTCCGTGCCGGGCTTTTTCATGGGTGCGGATTCACGGGTAGCCGATGGAACAGGCGCCGGTTTTTGGTGAATGCGCCAGTCGACGACGGCATCACATCTCTTGAACGAGGGCTGCGGCATGGTCGGGAATATGTCCACTTTTTTCTTTGCCGCGCGCACCGGGCACATCGCTGTATCGTCACGCCCCGTCGTGCCCAGTCCGATCGGTGGCGGCGCATGAGCGTGCATCGTCCCTTTGAGCTGGCTGCCGAAGCGCTGGCTGAGCGCTTCGCCTACGTGCGTGATCGCACGCTGGCGCTGTGTCGCGGACTCAGCGCTGAAGACATGATGGTGCAGTCGATGCCGGACGCCAGCCCGACTAAATGGCATCTGGCGCACACCAGTTGGTTCTTCGAGCAATTCGTGCTGGGCCGCGAGCCGGGTTATCGGTCACCGCAGCCGCAATGGAGCTACCTGTTCAACTCCTACTACGAAGCGGTCGGTCCACGGCATGAGCGCCCACGGCGCGGGCTGCTATCGCGCCCTTCGCTGGAAGAGGTGTTGGACTACCGTCAGCACGTTGATCGGCACGTGCGCGAACTGCTGCGCGGTATCGGTGATGACCAGCGTCATCATTTGGTTGAACTGGGGCTCCAGCACGAGCAGCAGCATCAAGAGCTTTTGCTGACTGACATCAAGCACGCGCTGTGGTCCAACCCGATGCGTCCGGCCTTGCTGCCCGCGCCTGGCCCGGCGCTGGCGGAGTTGTCGGCGCCGCTGCGTTTTATCGCCGGTCGCGAGGGCATCGTTGAGTTGGGACACGCCGCCGAAGGTTTTGCTTTCGATAACGAAACGCCGCGTCATCGCACCTTGCTGCAACCGCATGCGATCGCCAACCGCCCCGTGACCAACGCCGAGTACGCGGCCTTCATCCATGACGGCGGTTATCGCGAAGCCTCGCTATGGCTTTCCGAGGGGTGGGCCACGGTGCAGCAGCAAGGCTGGCAGCGGCCGCTGTATTGGGAAGCGGATCTGCTGAGCGAATTCACCCTCTACGGCGTGCGCGCCATCGACCCGCAGGCCAGCGTTTGCCACCTGAGCTTCTTCGAGGCGGATGCCTTCGCCCGCTGGGCCGGTGCGCGCTTGCCGACCGAGGCGGAGTGGGAATCGCTGGCCGCCACCCAGCCGATCGCCGGCAATCTGCAAGACAGCCTGCGACTGCATCCGGGCGTAGCCAGCGGCGAGGGCGTGCAGCAGCTTTATGGCGACGTCTGGGAATGGACCGCCTCGCCTTATGTCAGCTATCCAGGTTTTCGTCCACTGCCGGGCGCATTGGGCGAATACAACGGTAAATTCATGAGTGGCCAATGGGTATTGCGAGGCGGTTCGTGCGCCACGCCGCGCGACCATCTGCGCGCCAGCTACCGCAATTTCTTTCCACCCTATGCGCGCTGGCAGTTTGCGGGCATCCGACTGGGGCAGGACCGATGAGTGCACACGCCTACCATCTGCGTATCGAGGACCGACGCCCACCGGCCGAGGACATCCTGGACGTGGTTCGCCGCGGTTTGCGGACTTCGCCCAAACGCTTGCCCTCATGGCTGTTCTACGACGAGCGCGGCTCGGCCTTGTTCGAACGCATTTGCGAGCAGCCGGAGTATTACCTGACCCGCGCCGAGTGCGCGCTGATGGCGTGCCACGGTGTCTCGATCGCCGAGGCCTTGGGCGCGGACGTGCGGCTGGTTGAATACGGCAGTGGCAGCGCGCGCAAGACCGATATCTTGTTGCAGCAGCTAACCTCGCCGGTGGCTTACGTGCCGGTGGAAATTTCACCCGAGCCACTGAGCGCCAGCGTGCAGCGTCTGGCCGCGCGCTATCCGCAGGTGCCGATGCAACCGTTGTGCGCAGACTTCACCCGACCGCTGCGATTACCGATTCCCCCGCGTGCCGCGCGGCGCACGGTGCTGTATTTCCCCGGCTCCACCATCGGTAATTTCGAATCGCGCGAGGCGGTCAAGCTGCTGCGTAAGATGGGCAACGAGATGGGCGAGAACGGCGGCATCCTGGTCGGCGTGGATCTGAAAAAAGACGTGGCGCGCATGGAGGCGGCCTATAACGATGCTGCCGGCGTCACCGCTGAATTCACCCTCAACATGCTGGCCCGGCTCAACCGCGAACTGGGCTGCGATTTCGACCTGCAGCGGTTTCGCCATCGCGCGCACTACAACGTGTTGGCGGGGCGGATCGAAACCAGCATCGTCAGCCTGGCTTTGCAAACAGTGAGCCTGGGTCGCGATACGGTGACTTTCCAGGCCGACGAAGCCATGCAGGTGGAATACAGTTGCAAATACGCGTTGGCGGATTTCGCCGGGCTGGCCCATCAGGCCGGGTTGGACGTGCAGCGCGTGTGGACCGATCCGGACGGCCTTTTCAGTCTGCAACTCCTGGTGCGCAGCGCTACCAGCGCGCACTGATCGCGCTCTTTTGCGGGGCCGGCGGCTTGCCCTGGCGTCGTGCTAGGGCGACATTTCTCGACCTTGCGCCTATCCTTGTCTTGGATGCCTTGCAGCGCCAACGCGTGTGCCAGGCGTCCGCTACGACTTGTCTTCGAAGGAAACTCCATGCGTCTGGCTGTTGGTACCGAATTGCACGCGCAAGCGCTTTTATTCGACATGGACGGCACCCTGATCGATTCGCGCCTGATGGTGGAGCGGCTTTGGAAAAGCTGGTGCGAGGCGCACGCGGTGGATTTCGATTATGTGTTGCCGCGCTTGCATGGCGTGCGCCTGGCCGAATCGGTGCGCCAGTTCACGCCGGCGGGCTACGACGTCGAGCAGGAAATTCGCAGCATGTACGACATCGAGCTGCGCAGCACCGACGGTATCGTGCCGATCCGGGGCGCGCGTGAGCTGCTGGCGACATTGCCGGCCGAGCGTTGGACCATCGTCACCTCGGCCGATCACGAATTGGCACGTGCACGGCTGGCGGTGACCGGCATCGCGCCACCGCCAAAGATGGTGGGCGGCGACGATGTGGTCAACGGCAAGCCCGATCCGGAGTGCTACGTGGAAGGCGCCCGCCGTATGGGCTACGCGCCGGCGCAAACGCTGGTGTTCGAAGATGCGCGCGCTGGCATCGTGGCTGGTCAGGCGGCAGGTGCGCGGGTGATCGGCTTGGCCACGGGGCATCCTGGGGAAATTCCCGACGGCGTCGAATGGCTGCCGGATCTGTCGGCGCTGCGCTTTGTCGATTGCGGACCCGACGGCGTACGCTTGCGCGTGGTGGCGTGACCTAAGGAATTTGAAGATGCGTATCTTGGTGTTGGGCGCTGGTGGCACCGGCGGCTATTTCGGCGGACGATTGGCGCAGGCCGGACTCGATGTGACGTTTCTGGTGCGCACGGCGCGTGCCGCTCAGCTCGATGCCGATGGCTTGCTGATCCGCAGCCCGCTAGGCGATGCGCAATTGCCGGTGCGTCATCTCATCGCCGAGCAGTTGAGTACGACGACGCAAGCGACGCCGTTCGATGTGGTGCTGCTGAGTTGCAAGGCCTACGATCTGGATAGCTCGATCGAGGCGATCGCACCGGCCATGGGGCCGCACACCGCACTGCTACCGATTTTGAATGGACTGCGCCATTACGAGGTGCTGGACCAGCACTTCGGGAGCGAGCGCGTCCTGGGCGGCTTGTGCTTTATCAGCGCCACCAAAAATGCCAGAGGCGAGCTGCTGCATCTGGGCAAGGCCGCGTCGATCACGTTTGGCGAGCGCACGGGCGAGCCGAATAGCGCGCGCACGCTGGCATTGGCGGCGGCGTTTGCGCGGGCCGGGGTGGAGTACAAACACTCGGCGCTGATTCCGCAGGATCTGTGGATCAAGTACAGCTTTTTAGCCACGTTGGCCGCTGCCACCTGCCTCATGCGTGCCAGCGTCGGGGTGATTGTAGCCAGCGAGGGTGGCCAGGATTTCATCGAGCGGCTCTACGCCGAATGCGTAGCGGTGGCGGCAGCCGAAGGCTGGGCCGTGCCTGCGGCGGCGCAAGCGCAGGCACGGCAGGCGCTGACCCAGGCCGGTTCGCCGGTTACCGCCTCAATGCTGCGGGATCTTGAATCCGGCCAGCAGATCGAAGGCGAGCATGTGGTCGGCAATATGCTTCAGCGCGCCCGCGAGGCGGGTCTGGACACGCCGTTGCTGGCCCTTTGCTGGTGTCATCTCCAGGCGTACGAGGCTCGGCGAGAAAGTTGATTGAGGCTGTTATTTCCTGTCAGAAGGGACATATAGACGTTTATATGGCTTTTCCAGTCAGCGTTTCATACGAAAGTGAAGTCGGGTCAGGTGTCATGGATGGATCGCGAGATGCCTTGGTGCGTGATGCGTCATCGGACATGCGTGATGATCCGGCGAGCGGTCACGGTGATCGGGGAGCGTTTCACGCGAAACGGCGCTGCATTGAGATCGACCGCACAGTACGCCGGGCCGGCTGGCTTCGCTTGAGTATCTGAGCAGCAGTGCACGGTGCCGGGTCGATACCGCACCTAGACTTGCCCCCGATGTCGCTGTCAAGTGACGGCGATCTTAACGGGGGAAGTCATGAAGAAATTACAGTCACGCGTACCCACGTTGCGTCGCATCGTCGCGCGTGGATTGCCGGTCAGGAAGGCGGTGCATAACGCGGCGCATGACACGTTTGCGGTGGATGCAGGGGTCTTTGCGGGAGCGGCCGAGAAGGAACTCGCCGGTGCGCTCGGTTTCAACCTGCCGCGTGTCCGGTTGGCTGTGGCGTTTTCACTTTGGCGTAGGCGCCAACCGCTGTGGCGCCCGGCGCTTCTCACGTTGGGCCTGCTTGCCGCAGCAACTCATGCGTCGGCGCAGATCAACCAAGCGCCACCGCAGACAGCTATTGTCTCTGGCGCGGTTTACACGTTGACTTCCAAAACCAGTGGGCTGCTGCTCGACAATACTGGCAGCGCCGCGCCTGGTGCGCTGTGGCAATGGTCGTCCGGTGCCGGCAACACGAATCAGCAATGGCAAATCGTCAGTCAAGGCAATGGTCAGTACGCGTTGATATCGCTGAGTAGTGGTTTGGCATTGGACGATGGCGAGTCCAGTGACAATGGTGCCTTGGCCATGCAAACGCCTTTGACGGCCAATAATCCTGATCAGCTCTGGTCGCTAATAAGCGTGGGTGGCGGATACTACCAACTGGTCAATGCCGCTAGCGGTAAAGCGCTGGACAACAGCGGCGCGACCACGAATGGCGGTCCGGTGTGGCAATGGGATGCCGATACCAGCAACATCAACCAGATGTGGTTGATAGGGCCCGTGCATATCGGCGCCACCACGCCGTTTACCTCGTACGAAGCGGAGAGCGGTACGCTCAGTGGCGGTGCGTCAGTGGTTGCATTGACCGCGCCGCCGCAGACCAAGTTCTCCAGTCCCGAGTTGGAGGCATCTGGGCATGCTTACGTCCATCTGGGCGCAACCGGTCAGGAAGTGAGCTGGATAAACACCACCGGTCATGCGGTCAATGCGATCAATGTGCGTTATTCGATACCCGATGCACCGGGCGGCGGTGGCATCACCTCAACCCTCGACCTGTATGTCGATGGTGTATTCCGGCAGGCCATTGCGGTCAACTCCAAGCAAACCTGGATCTACGAATCTGACGCCAGCTACGATGGCATGAATCAAGATCCCAGTGCTGGCATACCGCATGTGTTCTGGGATGAATCGCATGCCTTCATCAGCGGCGAGGCAGTCGCGCCGGGCAGTACGATTAGCTTGGTCAAGGATGCGGCGAATACGGCGCCTTACTACAATGTGGACGTGGTGGATATCGAAGCCCCGCCCGCGCCGTTGACGCAGCCAGCCAACTCGCTTTCGATCGTGAGCTACGGCGCCGTGCCCAACGATATTCATACCGACAGCACCGCGGCGATTCAAAACTGTATCAATGATGCGCAATCACGCGGCATGAGCGTGTGGATTCCGCAGGGTACTTTCTATCTCAATACCCCGGCTGGGCTTAGTGCGACAGGCATAACCATCCAGGGAGCCGGCATGTGGTACAGCACGGTGTACTACAACCCACCTTTGCCGGCGCCTCAAACCAACAATGTGTTCGCCCCGCTGTCGGTGGTCATGCGTGATTTTGCCATCGACGGTAACGCGATAAGTGGCTGGCCTGGCGATGGCAACGCTGGGGCAATCAACATCAAGGGTGAAGGCTGGGTCATCGATAGTTTGTGGATTCAGCACGAGGGCGCAGGCATCTGGGCTGAGGGCACCAACGGTATCGTCGAGAACAGTCGGATCAATAACACGTGGGCTGATGGGATCAATCTCAACAACGGCAGCGGTGACCCCGGCAACGATCGTGGAATCAACCTGATCGCCCAGAACAACTTTATCCGTGGTTCTGGCGATGATGGTCTGGCGATCAACGACAACGGGCTTGCTCTGCAAATGAACAACACGGAGCTGCTCAACAACACCGTGGTGGCGCCGTGGTGGGCCAACGACATCGGCATTTATGGCGGCACTAACGATCTGGTGGCGAACAACCTGGTGACGGACTCGGTGAAGGAGTACGGCATCAGCATTGGTGTCTTTGGCAGCCAGGGTGGTCCGATTGGTTCGGCGGATGTCCAAGGCAACACGATTTTACGTGGCGGAAGCTTTGGCTATGGCAATCGCTATCCGTCGATAGGCGTTGGCGTGACCAGCACGACCAGCAATGTTCAAAATGTCATCGTCCGCGGCAATACATCGGTGGGCGCCATGTTCGACGGTGTGGACATCGACACGCAAGGTGGCGCTTTGGTTGAGAACACCATCGTCGACACGCCAGGACTCAACGGCTTTGTGGTTGAGCCGGGCGCGCAGGGCAGTGCCCTGCTGCTTTACAACGCGTTGATTGGCCTCCCGTCCGGGCAGTCGGGTTTCCTCAATCAATCGTCCAGCTTTTCGATCAGCGGCACGGGTAATCTGGGCTTTAGCGTTCCCTAAAGCGTTCGGTAAGCGCCATCTGATCGTCGGCGGCGATCAGATGGCGCGTCGCGTTTCGGAAGGTTCTTCAAGAAATTGATCTTTTGAATGCATATAGACATGTAGGCGTCTATATAAAACCCATTCCTGGTTGTCGCCCAAGCCTTGTTATCGACCAGTCATTGTGCCAAGTTCTTGAGCCGCTCAGGAGTAACGGCTGCATCGATCGTGGATGAATAAGCGGCTGGCGCAGGCCTTGTCTCCCAGCACGATCATCTTCTCAAACCGGAAGCCTAGTTTCTCCAGCACGCGGATCGAGCTGCGATTGTCCGGCGCAGTGACGGCAAGCACACGGGCCAGGTCAAGCTGCTGGTAGGCGTGGCCTAATACGGCCGCCGCCGCTTCAGTGGCGTAGCCGCGCCCGCTGTGACGGGTCAGCAAGGCGTAGCCGAGATCCGGGTGATCGAGCGTGTCGCGCTGGATCAGTCCGCAGATGCCGATTGGCACGTTGTCGTGCTTGAGCCGCACCCGATAGAGGCCGAAACCATGCGCGGCATAGCTGGCTAGCGGGCCATCGCGCAAGTAGCCGACAGCATCCTCGTGATTGCGCACGTTCTTGTCGGCGATGTTGCGGATGAATGCCGGCTCGTTGAGCAATGCCAGGATGAGCGAGGCATCACCGGTATCCAGTTCGTGCAACTGCAATCGTTCGGTTTCGAGGATCATCACGGGTGATACCCGATGCGTGCGAGGCTGATGAACCCAGGATACCCTCGCACGGGGTAATGGCATCCCAGGGTGTACGCGCGCCGGCTTGCCGAGCGGCAGCCGGCGCGTCCTTCAAGGCTAGGGGGCGGCGGGTTTGTTCGATGTGGCCGCATCGCCCAGCGTACGTACCGCCGCATCCAGCTCGCTGTCGCGGCCCGTGTAGGCTTCGCCCAGCGGCCGGCTCACTGGCACGTCCACCGGGCGTGGATGGCCTTCCATCGGCTGGCCGTTGGCATCGGTAACGGTGATGAAAGGAAGGCGTACGCTACCGCCGTCGATCAACCTGCCGCTACCGGTGTAGATAATCCAGCCGGCGGTCGGCTCGCCGACGATCTGGCCCAGGTGCATGGCGCGATAGCCTTCGGAAAAATCCTCGCCGTCGGAGAGGGTGACCCGGTTGGTGATCAATACCGTGGGTCGTTCCAGCGCGCGCTGGCCGAGGATGCTGCGCGCGGCCTCGGCGCGGTCGAAACCGCGGTAGGTCATGCCCAGGTAAGGGCGGCGCGAAAGCACGTCGAGCGCGTAGGCGTTGACGAAGCCGCCAAAGTTGTTGCGCACGTCGATCACCACGCCGTCGCGGGTGGCGTTTTGGGCGTCCAAATCCTTGTAGAAATTTTCCAGGGATTCCTCCGACATGTCCTGCAAGTGCACGTAGCCCAGGCGGCCACCGCTGATCTTGGCCACATAAGCGCGGTTGGCAACCACCCAAGCCTGATAGGCCAGCTTGCTCAGGGCGGCCGCATTGATCGGCTTGATCGCCACCTCGCGCTTGCCGTAACCACTGGGATTGTCGGCGAGGGTCAGCATGACCTTGTCGCCGATGCGGTTGGCCAGTTGCTGGGCAAGATTGCTGGCACCGTTTAGCGCCACGCCGTCGATCGCCAGCAGGTAGTCGCCCGGCTTGATGCCGCCTGCCACGTCCGCGGGCGACAGCGCCAGAATCGCGCTGATCTTGAACTGGCCGCGCTGTTCGTAGGTGGCGCGATCAAAACTCAGCCCCAGTTGACCGGTGCTGGGCGGATGGTTACCCGGCGCACGCGCGCCGGAGTGCGAGGCATCCAGTTCACCGACCATCAGGTTGAGCAGGCGATACAGCGCGTCGGGCGTGCTGGCACCGGCGACCAACGGCGCGTAAGTGGCACGTACGTGATTCCAATCGGTGCCGTGCATGGCCGAGTCGTGGAATACATCGCGCAACCACGTCCAGGCTTGGTCGAACACCACGGTTTTTTCGCTGGCGAAATCGACGTCCAGCGCGGCATTGACCTCCAGGGGCGCGGGCTTGGCATTGTCCTTCAACTCCACCGAAGTGATCTTGCCCGCGTCCAGGTAGAACACTTTCTTGCTATCGGGGCTGAACTGCGCATCGCTTTTCCCGCCCGGCGTGCTGGTGAGCTGCTTGGCGACCGGCGGCTCTTTGGCCAGCGGGTCCAGCGACCAGCTGTAGAGGTTGCTCTTGCCGGCCACTTCGGCGGTCAGCAGCAGGGTCTTGCCATCGGGGCTGATCTGCGCGGCCTCAACATCCAGACCCACCGGCAGCAGACTCAGGCGCTCGCGGATGGCGTTGGGGTCGATGCTCACCGGCGGCTTGGGCTTGCCTTGTGCATCCTTGTCGCTGTTGGCATCTGGCTGGGGTTTGTCCTTGCTGTCCTTGCTGTCCTTGGGCTTGTCCGCGGGCTTGAACAGTTCTTGCAGCTTGTCCTCACGGAACTGCGGCGCGCGCGCGATCAGATCGACCCGCGCGACCTGGCCACTCTCGGTACGCTGCCCGGTGGTGAAGAACACGCCCTTGCGATCCGGGTCCCACAGCACGTTGCCGGCGTCGGTGTTACCCAGATAGCTCAACGTCACATCTTTACCATCGGCCAGATTCACCGCGTGCACGTTGCGGAACATACGCTGGCCCCAGGTCAGGTAGGCGATCCAGCGCCCGTCCGGCGACCAGGCGATCGGCTGCGAGGCATTGAGCGGGCGCGGCAGGTCGATCGGCGCATGCGCTAGCACGCGGACCTTGCCCGAGGCGATATCCAGCACACAAAGCTCGCGCTGGTTGCGCACGAAGGCCAGTTGCTTGCCGTCGGGCGAAAAACGCGGCTGGGTGTCGTCGCCGTCGTCCTTGCTCAGCGCGGTTTCCTTGCCGCTGGCGAAGTCGTAAAGAAACAATTGGCCGTGACCTTCGCGGTTGGAGCCATACACCAGCCGTTTGCTGTCGGGTGCCCACACGGGCTGGTATTCCTCCGCCGCAGTATGGGTGATGCGCTGGGCCAGCCCGCCCTTGTCGGCATCGGTGGCGTAGACCTCGCCGTGAGCGATCAATGCCAGCTTCTTGCCGTCCGGCGACAAGGCGATCTGCTGGAAACCGTCGTGCATGTCCAGATGGCGCGCGGCTGGGCCGCGGATCACACCTTGCAACTGGATCGGCACGGCTTGCGCCTGGCCGCTGGCCGGGTCCAGCGTCCAGATGCCGAAATCGCGCTCGAACGCCATCACGCGGCCATCGGCGGAAAGACTCGGCCACAGCAGGCGGCCGTCGGTGAAATGGCTGAGCTGGGTTTCGCCGCCGGCCAGGTTGATGCGCCAGATGTTTTCGGTCCCGCTGCGATCGCTCATGTAGTAGAGGGTGTTGCCGGTGGGCGTCCACATTGGCCATTCCGCGCGCGCGTTGTCGGCGCTGAGTCGGCGGTACTGATGGCTGCCATCGTCGTTGAGCAACCAGATCGCGCCTTCATCCAGATGGCTGCGGCCGTGCCGCCACCATTGCCAGTCACCCATGCCGCCGCCAACCAGCGCCAGTTGCTTGCCGTCGGGCGAGGGCGCGGCCATGTCTTCGTTGCGATAGCTCTCCAGCGACACCGGCATCGGCGTGCCACCACTGGCGCGCACGCGGTACACGCCCTGCATGCCGCCGATGTTGTCGCGCGGCGAACTGAGGTAAAGCCATTGGCCATCGCGCGACCACGCGTCCAACGCGTCCGCGCTGTCGGCGTAGGTCACCCGCTGCACCACATTGCTGGCCAAGTTCAGCACGTAGATGCCGCTGCCTTCGCCGGCGGCATCGGTACGAAACGCCAGGTATCGGCCATCGGGGGAATACAGCGGGCGCGTATTGGCGCCCAGACTGTCCGAAACCAGCAACCGCGCACTACCGCCCTGCGCCGGTACGGTCCAGATGCCGCCATCGGCGACGAAGGCGATGTTGCGCCCGTCCGGCGAAAGCGTCGGTTGCGAATAAGCCGCCCGTGCCGTTGTGGGCGTGTCCACCGCATACAGCGGCAGGGCGGCGAGGCCCAGGGCGAGGCATAGAGCGAGGCGCAGACGCATGGATGTTTCTCCGATGATCTGCCGAGTGTAGGCAATCCACCGGCCGCCGCCCCTGCCTCAAGTCATGGGTGGTGCGATTGCTGACCTTGGCGGCATCCTGCAGGGCACAATCGCGACAGGCAGATTAGACAAAATCGGCAGTATGGAAGGCCAAAAATAATGCGCTGAATCTGCCGTGGCGGAGCGGCTTTCCCATGGCGCCATGCCGGCCGGTCCACCCTGCGATGGGCGATCTGCGGCGACTTGCGTCTGCCGCGCGTAGGCATTCCTCGCCGCGTGAGTCGCGCTAGGGGACGAAGACGGTGGCCACCACGCTAGCGGGACGGCTTACGCAGGCGGCTGCAGGTCTACACAGAGCTACACGAAGTGACCGAAAATTCATGCGGCACTGCGCGGACTCGGTTGCGCACAGGCCGTGAAACCACCCAGGGAAGAACTATGCCGGGATCGAAATCTTTGCGAACCATGAGTTTGTTTCTATGCCCGGTTGCTCTGGCATGGACTTTTTTCAGCGCTAGGGCCGGCGAGCCCGGGGATCTGCCGTCGTTTTTCAAGACGATGTCAAGGGAGGCATTAAACGGTAGCCCGGCACCCGCAGCAAAGGACGTGTGGGCCAAGCTGGGTTTTGATAGCGCCGAAGCTCGTATTACATGGAAGGATACGGGCCTGAAATGGTCGTCTACCTTGGATAAGTCTTCGGTCGATGCCGACCAAGCCTATGATTCGATAGAGATACAATCGCCAAAAAACCGCGCGCCGGAAAACAGGGAAAATCTGCCGGTAGACATGATTTCTATTGATCTCGATAGTGGCCAGGCCTGCATAGATCCAAAAATCTACATGGACACGCATGTCGAATATTATGTGGTCCCCGTCAGCATGCACGATGCCTCTCTCTTTGCGTATGAAAGTGACTCAGAAGGGAGGCATTCGGTAATTTTGACGGCGGGGTTCGCTTACAAAGAGGTGGGTTGCGCTCAACGTTTGGTGGTGCGGTTTTAGGACGCGGTCATGCGGTGAGTCAGTCGTACGCAGTTAGCCCGGCCGCCGCGCACCCAGCAGGATCAATACTTCCTGCGCGCTACGGATGCGTTCGGTGGCGCCTGGCAGGTCCAGGGTGATTTTAAGTTTGTCCTGGCCGTCCAGTTTGTAGACGCGTGGCAGGCTTTGCACCAGTTTGATGATAGCCATCGGATCGACCTCGGGCTTGTCGCGGAACAGGATGCGTCCGCCGTTGGGGCCGAAGTCGAGTTTGCGGATGCCCAGCGGGGTCGCCATCAGCTTGATGCCGGACAGCGCGAACAAGGTCTTGGTGGGATCGGGCAGCAGGCCGAAGCGGTCGATCATTTCCACTTGCAGGTCGCGCAGCGCATCGTCGTTGCGCGCGCTGGCGATGCGCTTGTAGAGCGTCAGGCGTGTGTGTACGTCGGGCAGGTAATCGTCGGGGATCAGCGCCGGAAGGTGCAGTTCCACTTCGGTTTCGTGCTCGGAGGTGAGGTCGAAATCAGGCACCTTGCCGGATTTCAGCGCGCGCACCGCACGTTCCAGCAGCTCGGTGTAGAGGCCGAAACCGATCTCCTGGATTTGGCCGGATTGCTCATCGCCCAGCAGTTCGCCGGCGCCGCGGATTTCCAGATCGTGCGTGGCCAGGGTGAAGCCGGCGCCCAGCTCCTCCAGCGAGGCCAGCGCTTCCAGGCGCTTCTCCGCATCGGCGGTCATTGACCTGCGATCGGGCACCACCAGGTAAGCGTAGGCGCGATGGTGCGAGCGTCCGACGCGGCCGCGCAGCTGATGCAACTGGGCCAGGCCGAAGCGGTCGGCGCGGTCGATGATGATGGTGTTGGCGGTGGGGATGTCGATGCCGGTTTCGATGATGGTGGTGCACACCAGCACGTTGAAGCGCTGGCGATGGAAATCGGCCATGCGCTGTTCCAGCTCGCGCTCGGGCATCTGGCCGTGAGCGATGCCGATGCGCGCCTCAGGAATCAGTTCTTCCAGTTCGCGTGCGGTGCGTTCGATCGATTCCACTTCGTTGTGCAGAAAGTAGACCTGGCCGCCGCGCGCCAGCTCGCGCTGAAACGCCTCGCGAATCAATGCCGGCTCCCACGCGGAAACGAAGGTGCGCACGGCGGTGCGATGCGCCGGCGGCGTGGTGATCAACGACAAGTCGCGCAACCCGCTCATCGCCATGTTGAGCGTGCGCGGGATCGGCGTGGCGGTCATGGTCAGCAGGTCCACTTCGGCGCGCAGCTTTTTGAGCTGCTCCTTCTGGCGCACGCCGAAGCGTTGTTCCTCGTCGACCACCACCAGGCCCAGATTCTTGAACTTGATGTCCGGCTGCAGCAGTTTGTGGGTGCCGACGATCACGTCGATCTGACCCTCGGCCAGACGCTTCAATGCGTCGTTGACCTCCTTGGTCGACTTGAAGCGCGACAGCACGTCGACCTTGACCGGCCAGTCGGCGAAGCGATCGGCAAAGTTGCGGTAGTGCTGCTGCGCCAGCAGGGTTGTTGGCACCAACACGGCGACTTGCTTGCCGGCGGTGGCGGCGGCGAAGGCGGCGCGCAAGGCCACCTCGGTCTTGCCGAAGCCGACGTCGCCGCAGATCACCCGATCCATCGCGCGCGGCGCGGCCAGATCGGCCAGCACCGCTTCGATCGCCGATTCCTGGTCCGGGGTTTCCTCGAACGGAAAGCTGCGGCCGAACTCTTCCACCAGTAGCCGGTCGATGTCCATCGCTTCGCCACCACGCGCCTCGCGCTGGGCGTAGATGGCCAGCAGCTCGGCGGCCACGTCGCGGACTTTCTCGGCGGCGCGTTTGCGCGCGCGCTCCCAGGCGTCGCCGCCCAGCGAATGCAGCGGCGCCAGTTCCGGCGCGGTGCCGGTGTAGCGACTGACCAAGCCCAACTGCGCCACCGGCACGTAGAGCTTGTCGCCCTTGGCGTACTCGATGATCAGGAACTCGCCGTCCATGCCGCCCAGTTCCATCGAGACCAGGCCCTGATAGCGGCCCACGCCGTGATCGACGTGCACGATCGGCGCGCCGATGGTCAGCTCGGTGAGGTCGCGGATGATCGAATCCGGATCGCGTGCCGCCCCACGCCGACGGCGCCGCTCGCTGCGCACGCGCTCGCCGAACAGCTCGCGTTCGGTAAGCACGGTCAGCGCCGGCTTGCTCAGCGCAAAGCCCTGTTCCAGCGAGGCGATGGTGATGGCGAACGCGGCGTCTTTGCCCTCGGCCTGCAAAAAGCCGGACCAGCCATCGACCAGCGTAGGCTTGAGTCCGGCGGTCGCCATGGTTTCGATCAGCGCTTCGCGGCGGCCGGCCGAATCGGCGGCGATCAGCACGCGGCCGGGATAGCTGCCCAGGAAGTGGCGTAGGCTGCTGCCCGGCTCCTCGCCCTTGCGGTTGAGCGGAAGTTCCGGCGCCGGCTGGCTGCCTAGATCAATTGCGTGCTCGTGGCCGCTGGGCACCACTTCCACGCGCAGACGCTTGTTGAGCTGCTCGCGCAATTGCTCGGGCGACAGGTACAGCTCCGCCGGCGGCAACACCGGGCGCTCGATGTCGTGCGCGCGCTGGTCGTAGCGGTCGGCGGTCTGCGTCCAGAACGTTTCGGCTGCCTCGTGCGCGCCTTCGCCGAGCACGAACACCGCGCCGTCGGCGAGGTAGTCGAACAGCGTTTCGGTCTGCGCGAAGAACATCGGCAGGTAGTACTCGATGCCGCCGGGGGTGACGCCTTCCTTCATGTCCTGATAAAGCGGGCAGCGGCGCAGATCGATCGGAAAGCGCTCACGCAGGTTCTGGCGGAAATCCTTGGCCGCGCCTTCCGTCAAAGGAAACTCGCGCGCCGGAAGCAGCTCGACCTTGTCCACCTGCTGCGCCGAGCGCTGGGTTTCCGGATCGAAGCTGCGGATCGATTCGACTTCATCGTCGAACAGCTCAATGCGGTAGGGCTGCGCCGCGCCCATCGGGTAAATGTCGATCAGTGCGCCACGCACGGCGAAGTCGCCCGGCTCGGCGACCTGCGGCACGTTACGATACCCGGCCGCTTCGAGGCGGCGCTGCTCGCCGGCCATGTCCAGCGTCTGGCCCTTGCGCAGCATCAGTCCGGCGCCGGTGATATGGC